>NZ_AKVH01000111.1:0-326925 GCF_000278565.1 Pseudomonas sp. Ag1 | reverse complement strand
CCCGCCAGCAGGCCAGCTACCTGGCGGCGGTGTTGCCTAACCCGCGGGTGTGGAGTGCCAGCCATCCAACGTCGTATGTCGCGCGACGGGCGGCGTGGATTCGGCAGCAGATGAGTCAGTTGGGTGGCGACAGCTATTTGAATGAGCTGAACAACTCGCGCAAGGCGCCTTGGGCTGACTGACACCCCACAAAACAAAAGTGGGAGCGGGCTTGCTCGCGAAAGCGGTGTGCCAGTCAATACCTTAGGTGACTGATCCACCGCTTTCGCGAGCAAGCCCGCTCCCACATTTCGATCGCGCTGTCCTAGCTACCTGTGTCAGGCGGCGATCGACAGTTTCAGCTTGTTCATCGCACTCTTCTCGAGCTGACGAATCCGCTCGGCCGACACGTTGTACTTCTGCGCCAGGTCGTGCAGCGTGGCTTTTTCTTCTGCCAACCAGCGCTGGTAGAGAATGTCACGGCTGCGGTCGTCCAGCACTTCCAGCGCTTCGTGCAGGTTGTGATTGGAGTTGTCGCTCCAGTCGGCATCTTCCAGCTGACGCGCCGGGTCGTACCGGTGGTCTTCCAGGTAGTTGGCCGGCGATTGGAAGGCGCTGTCGTCGTCCGCTTCGGCGGCCGGGTCGAAGGCCATGTCATGGCCGGTCAGGCGACTTTCCATCTCGCGCACTTCACGTGGCTCTACGCCGAGGCTTTCAGCCACGCGATGCACTTCTTCGTTGTTCAGCCACGCCAGGCGTTTCTTCTGGCTGCGCAGGTTGAAGAACAGTTTGCGCTGGGCCTTGGTGGTCGCGACTTTCACGATGCGCCAGTTGCGCAGGATGAATTCGTGAATTTCCGCCTTGATCCAGTGCACAGCAAACGACACCAGGCGCACACCCATTTCCGGGTTGAAGCGCTTCACGGCTTTCATCAGGCCAACGTTGCCTTCCTGAATCAGGTCAGCCTGGGCCAGGCCGTAGCCGCTATAGCTACGGGCGATATGTACGACAAAACGCAGGTGGGCGAGCACCATCTGCCGAGCCGCCCCCAAATCCTGCTCATAGTAGAGACTCTCGGCCAGTTCACGCTCCTGCTCGGGCGTCAGCAATGGAATGCTGTTGACCGTGTGCACATAGGCCTCCAGGTTCGCACCCGGGACCAGAGCATAAGCAGGTTGCAAAGAAGTGGTCATACGAAAAAACCTCCGACTCACATAACTCGTGCAGTTCAGCACTGCGAAAATTGACCGGGAACCGTAGGACAAGTTCCCTAAACCACTGATACGGTCAATACAAACGAAACCACATTACCCTGACATTAACTACTTCGGTGCCAGCTCACGTAAATGCCGTGCGACCGCAATCCAAGCACCGATATACCCCAAGAGCACTGCCCCAAGCAACAATGACAGACCATCGGCTGCCGGCACGCCGGCCAGGGCAAAATCGCTGCCGTACAAACCGGCAAGCCCCACCACCGCATCGTTCAGCCAGTTCAGGCCAAAAGCCAGTACGCCCCAGGACAAAATTCCCGCACCGAAGCCATAAAGCGCGCCCATGTACAGAAAAGGCCGACGCACATAGCTGTCCGTGCCGCCGACGAGTTTAATCACTTCTATCTCGGTGCGGCGGTTTTCAATATGAAGACGAATGGTATTGCCTATCACCAAAAGCAATGCAGACACCAGCAACACCGTCAGGCCGAACACAAACCGGTCGCCCAGCTTGAGAATCGCGGCCAACCGCTCTACCCAGACTAGATCAAGTTGTGCCTGTTGGACCTTCGGCAGCTCTGCGAGTTTTTGTCGCAGGGCTTCCAGGGTGGTCTTGTCGACCTCGTTCGGGGTGACCAGCACCACGCCCGGCAGCGGGTTTTGCGGCAACTCCTTGAGCGCCTCGCCCAGGCCGGACTGTTGCTGGAACTCTTCCAGGGCTTGATCGCGGCTGATGTACTCAGCCTCGGCCACACCCGGAATGCCCTTGATCTGGTCGCGCAGGGACTCACCGTCCTGGGCGCTGGCATCCAGGTTCAGGTACAGGGAAATCTGCGCCGCCCGCTGCCACGAACCGCCAAGGCGCTCGACATTGTTCAGCAGCAATGACAAGCCCATGGGCAGGCTCAAGGCCACGGCCATGACCAGGCAGGTAAAAAAGCTGCCGATCGGCTGCTTGCCGAGGCGGCGCAGGCTGTCTACCAGGCTGGCACGGTGGCTTTCGATCCAGGCATGCACCAGGGTGCCGAAATCCGGGCCATCGTCTTCGTCGCGTTTTTTCTTCTGTGGCTGCGGGTCGGCCGCCTTTGGCGCGACGCGCTCGGAAACCTTCGGGCTGCGTGTTGCACTCATACCCCAGCCTCCCCGTCACCGATCAGGCGGCCGCGTTGCAGGGTCAGCATGCGGTGGCGCATGCGGGCGATCAGCGCCAGGTCGTGACTGGCGATCAGCACGCTGGTGCCCAGGCGGTTGATGTCTTCGAACACGCCCATGATTTCTGCTGCCAGGCGCGGGTCGAGGTTACCGGTGGGTTCGTCCGCCAGCAGCAAGGCCGGGCGATGGACGATGGCGCGGGCGATGCCGACGCGCTGTTGCTGGCCGGTGGACAGGTCGCCTGGGTACAGGTCGGTCTTGTCCGACAGCGCCACGCGCTCCAGGGCCGAATCCACGCGCTTGACGATTTCGGCCTTGGACAGACCGAGAATCTGCAACGGCAAGGCGATGTTGTTGAACACCGTGCGATCGAACAGCAACTGGTGGTTCTGGAACACCACGCCGATCTGGCGACGCAGGAATGGAATCTGTGCGTTGCTGATGGTTGCCAGGTCCTGGCCCGCCAGCAGCAGTTTGCCGGTGGTTGGGCGCTCCATGGCCAGCAACAGGCGCAACAAGGTACTTTTACCGGCACCCGAATGGCCGGTCACAAACAAGAATTCGCCGCGACGCACCCGGAAACTCAGCTCATGCAAGCCGACATGCCCGTTGGCGTAGCGTTTACCGACCTGTTCGAAACGAATCATGAACGCTCCCGCTCGGCAAACAGTGCCTGTACAAAGGGTTCGGCTTCAAAAGTGCGCAGGTCGTCGATGCCTTCACCGACGCCGATGTAACGAATCGGCAACCCGAACTGCTTCGCCAGGGCGAAGATCACACCGCCCTTGGCCGTGCCGTCGAGCTTAGTCAATGCCAGGCCGGTCAGTTGGACCGTCTGGTGGAATTGTTTGGCCTGGCTGATGGCGTTCTGGCCGGTACCGGCGTCCAGCACCAGCAACACCTCGTGGGGCGCGTCGGCATCGAGCTTGCCGATGACGCGGCGAACTTTCTTCAGCTCTTCCATCAGGTTGTCTTTGGTGTGCAGGCGACCGGCGGTATCGGCGATCAGCACATCAATGTTGCGCGCCTTGGCGGCCTGCACCGCATCGAAGATCACCGAGGCCGAATCAGCGCCGGTGTGCTGGGCGATGACCGGGATCTTGTTGCGCTCGCCCCAGACCTGCAATTGCTCCACGGCGGCGGCACGGAAGGTGTCACCGGCGGCGAGCATGACTTTCTTGCCTTCCAGTTGCAGCTTCTTCGCCAACTTGCCGATGGTGGTGGTCTTGCCGGCGCCGTTGACGCCAACCACCAGGATCACAAACGGCTTTTTCTGCGTATCGATGATCAGCGGCGCTTCCACCGGCTTGAGCATGTTGGCCAGCTCGGCCTGCAGCGACTTGTAGAGCGCATCGGCGTCGGTCAGCTGCTTGCGCGCGACCTTCTGGGTCAGGCTCTGGATGATCACGGCGGTGGCTTCGACGCCCACGTCGGCGGTCAGCAGCCGGGTTTCGATGTCCTCCAGCAGCTCGTCATCGATGGTCTTTTTGCCGAGGAACAGGCTGGCCATGCCTTCGCCGATGCTGGCGCTGGTCTTGCTCAGGCCTTGCTTGAGGCGGGCGAAGAAACCGGTCTTGCCGGTTTCGGCAGGAACAGCAGGCTCTTCGATGACTGCTGGCGCGGCGATGGCGACCGGAACAGGTTCGGCAACCATCGGTGCAGGCACCTCAACCACTGGCGGCGCTTGGACCACAACGGGCGCAGGCTCCACGAGGGCCGGAATCGGCGGCGCCACATGCGCGGCCAGCTCGTCTTCAACCAGTGCTACAGGCTCTTCTGCCACCGGCAACACCAGCCATGGCTTGTGCTCTGGCTCTGGCGCAGGTTCTGGCTCAACCACCGGCTGCAACACCGGCTCGGCCATCGGTAACACCACCGGGGCCGGGGTTTCGGCAACCGGTTCGGCTTCTACTATGGATTCGGGGATCGGTTCAGCTTGAACCTGCGGCTGTTCGACGACGGTTTCCTGCGGCTTTTTGCGCAGCCATCCGAACAGGCCTTTTTTCTCGCCAGCCGCAGCTGGGGTCTTCTTGTCGTCGTTGGAACCAAACATGGAGACGGCTATCTCAAGGTAGCGACGCGCCAGGGGGCGTGCCGGTAAATAAAATTCGATGCGTAACAGACTGTTTTTTAGCCAGCTCGTTCATGCGCAACATTTTGTAAGGCCTAAATAGAGCCTTAACAAGACAGCCATAGTGGCCGTCCCTAGGTCGGACCAGTATCCTAGCACCTCCTCGCCCGCCGACGCTAAGACCAAGCGGGCAGCCCAACAGGTTTAAAAACGAATGAATGCTCTAGCCCGCCGCGCCGCAGGCCTGCTGCTCAGCACAGTTTGTCTGCCCCTTTCAGCTTTGGCTGCCGACCCACAACCCACCCACGAATTCACCCTGGACAACGGCCTCAAGGTCGTCGTGCGCGAAGACCATCGCGCCCCGGTGGTGGTTTCCCAGGTCTGGTACAAGGTTGGCTCCAGCTACGAAACCCCGGGCCAGACCGGTTTGTCCCACGCCCTGGAACACATGATGTTCAAGGGCAGCGCCAAAGTCGGCCCCGGCGAGGCTTCGTTGATCCTGCGTGACCTGGGCGCCGAAGAAAACGCCTTCACCAGCGACGACTACACCGCTTACTACCAAGTGCTCGCCCGTGACCGCCTGGGTGTCGCCTTCGAGCTGGAAGCCGACCGCATGGCCAGCCTGCGCCTGCCGGCCGACGAGTTCAGCCGCGAGATCGAGGTGATCAAGGAAGAGCGCCGGATGCGCACCGACGACAACCCGATGTCCAAGGCCTATGAGCGCTTCAAGGCCATGGCCTACCCGGCCAGCGGCTACCACACGCCGACCATCGGCTGGATGGCCGACCTGGACCGCATGAAGGTTGAAGAGCTGCGCCACTGGTACCAATCCTGGTACGTGCCGAACAACGCCACCCTGGTAGTGGTGGGCGACGTAACCCCGGATGAAGTCAAAACCCTGGCCCAGCGCTATTTCGGCCCGATCCCCAAACGCGACGTCCCCCCGGCGAAAATCCCGCTGGAACTGGCCGAGCCCGGTGAACGCCTGCTGACTATGCATGTACAGACCAAACTGCCGAGCGTGATCCTTGGTTTCAACGTGCCGAGCCTGGCCACCGCTGAAGACAAACGCTCGGTCAACGCCCTGCGCCTGATCTCGGCCCTGCTGGACGGCGGCTACAGCGCGCGCATCTCGACACAACTGGAGCGCGGCGAAGAGCTGGTGTCCGGCGGCTCGTCGAGCTACGACGCCTACACCCGCGGTGACAGCCTGTTCACCCTGACTGCCACACCGAACCTGCAAAAGAAAAAGACCGTGGCCCAGGCTGAAGCCGGCCTTTGGCGCCTGCTGGATGAGCTGAAGGCCAAGCCACCGAGCGCTGAAGAACTGGAGCGTATCCGCGCCCAGGTCATCGCCGGCGTGGTTTACCAGCGCGACTCGATTACCAGCCAGGCCACTGCCATCGGCTCCCTGGAGACGGTGGGCCTGTCCTGGAAACTCATGGACACCGAGCTGGCCGAGCTGCAAAGCGTCACCGCCGAAGATATCCAGAAAGCTGCACGCACCTATTTCACCCGCGAACGTCTCAGCGTCGCCCATGTCTTGCCTGAGGAGACCGCTCATGAGTGAACGTAAAAACAACCGCCTGGTGCTGCCCGGCCTGATCGTGGTGACTTTGGCTGCGGCCTGCGCGGTGTATTTGCTGCGCCCCAGCGAATCCGTCGCCAGCCAGGCGCTGGAGCAGGCCAAGTCCGCCAACAAGCTGCAATCCCTGGCCGAGCTGGACGACAAGGCGCCGACCAACCGCAAGCTCGACGTGCAAACCTGGACCACCGCCGAAGGCGCCAAGGTGCTGTTCGTCGAAGCCCATGAACTGCCGATGTTCGACATGCGCATCCTGTTCGCCGCCGGCAGCAGCCAGGACGGCGCAACACCAGGCTTGGCGCTGTTGACCAACGCAATGCTCAACGAAGGCGTGCCGGGCAAGGACGTCAGCCAGATTGCCGCCGGTTTCGACGGCCTGGGGGCTGATTTCAGCAATGGCGCCTACCGCGACATGGCGCTGGTTTCCCTGCGCAGCCTGAGCGCCAGCGACAAGCGTGACGCCGCCCTGTCACTGTTTGACGACGTGATCGGCAAGCCGACCTTCCCGGCAGACTCCCTGGCGCGCATCAAGAACCAGCTGCTGGCCGGCTTTGAATACCAGAAACAGAACCCCGGCAAACTGGCGAGCATCGAGCTGTTCAAGCAGCTCTATGGCGACCACCCTTACGCCCATCCGAGCGAAGGCAACGCCGAGAGCGTGCCGAAGGTGACTCTCGCGCAATTGAAGGACTTCCACGCCAAGGCCTACGCCGCCGGCAACGCAGTGATTTCCGTAGTCGGCGATCTGACCCGCGCCGAAGCCGAAGCCATGACCGCCAAGGTTTCCGCGTCCCTGCCAAAAGGCCCGGCGCTGGCGAAAATCGCCCAACCGGTCGAGCCCAAGGCTGGCACCACACATATCGAGTTCCCGTCCAAGCAGACAACCCTGCTGCTGGCGCAACTGGGAATCGACCGTGCCGACCCGGATTACGCCGCGCTGTCCCTGGGTAACCAGATTCTCGGCGGCGGTGGCTTCGGCACCCGTTTGATGAGCGAAGTGCGCGAGAAACGCGGCCTGACCTACGGCGTATACTCCGGTTTCTCGCCGATGCAGGTACGCGGCCCGTTCATGATCAACCTGCAAACCCGCGCCGAAATGAGCGCCGGCACGCTGCGATTGGTGCAGGACGTACTCGCCGACTACCTCAAGACCGGCCCGACACAGAAAGAACTCGATGACGCCAAGCGCGAACTGGCCGGCAGCTTCCCGCTGTCCACCGCGAGCAACGCCGATATCGTCGGGCAGCTGGGCGCCATGGGTTTCTACAACCTGCCGCTGAGCTACCTGGAAGATTTCATGAAACAATCCCAGGCGCTGACCGTTGACCAGGTCAAAGCTGCTTTGAACAAACATTTGAGTGCCGACAAGATGGTCATCGTGACCGCCGGCCCGACGATTGCGCAAAAGCCACTACCGCCCCCCACTGATAAACCCGCCGAGCAACCGCTCGGGGTTCCGGAGCATTAATGGCCCGTCCATCCCGTCCCAAAAAACCTGTCCACAACGTTCACAACGGTGTGGGCCAACTGCGCATCATCGGCGGAGAGTGGGGCAGCCGTAAGCTGAGCTTCCCTGATGTCGTGGGCCTGCGCCCGACGCCAGACCGCGTGCGTGAAACCCTGTTCAACTGGCTCGCGCCGTATATCGCCGGGGCCAAGGTGCTGGACCCGTTCGCGGGTAGCGGCGCGTTGTTCCTGGAGTCGCTTTCCCGTGGCGCGGCGCTGGGCCAGGCGCTGGATGCCAGCAATGTGGCGGTCGCCAGCCTCAAGGAACACCTGGGCACCCTGCGTTGCACCACCGGGCAAGTGCAGACGGCTGATGCGTTGCGCTACCTGGAAACCCAGGAAGCCCGTGAGTTTGACGTGGTGTTTCTTGATCCGCCGTTCAACCAGAATCTGCTGCCGACTGTATGTGCGCTGCTGGAAGAGCGTCAGTGGTTGGCGCCGGATGCCTGGATCTACACTGAAAGCGAGACGGCACCGTCCACACTCGGCCTGCCGGGCACCTGGCGCCTGCACCGCGAGCAGAAATCCGGGCGGGTGTATTACGCGTTGTGGCAACGCACCGTGTAGGAGCGAGCTTGCTCGCGAAGATCGTTAACGATGACGCGGGAAACCAGGGGAACGCGGTGATCTTGAGTTTTTCGCGAGCAAGCTCGCTCCTACAATGATTGGAGCAAGCCCATTCGGCACCGAGAATTTCATGACTCCGCCCCTCGACCGCTTCACCCCCGCCTTCGGCCTCGGCAACCCGCACCTGCAAACGCTGTGGGGACCGCTGTGGCGCAAAACCACGCACATCGAACGCCAGCGCGAACGGCTGTGGCTGGCAGACGGCGATTTTCTCGACCTCGACTGGCATGGGCCGCATGACGCAACCACCCCGCTGGTGCTGGTACTGCACGGGCTGACCGGCTCGTCCAACTCGCCCTATGTAGCCGGCCTGCAAAAAGCCCTAGCAACCCAAGGCTGGGCCAGCGTCGCGCTGAACTGGCGTGGCTGCTCCGGCGAACCCAACCTGCTTGCCCGCAGCTACCATTCCGGCGCCAGTGAAGACCTGGCCGAAACCATCGCTCACCTGCGGGCCAAGCGCCCGTTGGCGCCGCTGTATGCGGTGGGGTATTCACTGGGCGGCAATGTGCTGCTCAAGCACTTGGGTGAAACCGGTGAAGCCTCCGGGCTGCAAGGTGCGGCAGCCGTGTCGGTACCGTTTCGCCTGGATCAGTGCGCCGATCGCATTGGCCTGGGCTTTTCTCGGGTTTATCAGAAGCATTTCATGCGCGAAATGCTGGCCTATATCCGCGTCAAACAAAGCCGGTTTCTCAAGGATGGCCGCGAGGCAGGCCTGAAAACCCTCGCCGACCTGGGCTCGCTGGAGAAGATGCGCACGTTCTGGGACTTTGACGGCCGCGTCACCGCGCCGCTGCACGGGTTCCTCAGTGCCGAGGACTACTACCGCCGCGCCTCCAGCCGCTATTACCTCGGGGGCATTCGCACACCAACCCTGATCATCCAGGCCGCGGACGACCCGTTCGTGTTCGCCCACAGCCTGCCCGAGGCCAGCGAACTGTCGGATTGCACCGAGTTCGAACTACTGGCCAAGGGCGGGCATGTGGGGTTTGTGGATGGCTCACTGAAGCAGCCAACTTACTACCTGGAACGGCGAATCCCGGAGTGGCTACTGACACAACGCCGATAAAAATGTGGGAGCTCCCACACTTTGGATCAGACCGGGTCAGGCAGACCTCAGTCGCCTGTTGCAACTTCCCGCTTTGGATCAGTGATCCACTCGCTCCACGACCCCGCGTACAACTTGCCCAACGGGTAACCCGCCAGGCACAGCGCAAACAGGTTGTGGCAGGCAGTCACGCCGGAGCCGCAGTAGGCCACCAGGTCATCCGGCGAGCGGCCTTGCAGCTTGGCGGCGAAGCGTTGCTTGAGCTGGTCCGCCGGCAGGAAACGGCCGTCGCTGCCCAGGTTTTCATTGAATGCGGCACATTGCGCGCCGGGGATATGCCCGGCAACCGGGTCGATCGGCTCCACTTCACCACGAAAACGCGGCTGGGCGCGGGCGTCGATCAGGGTCAGGCCGGGCTGGCCAAGGCGTTTCTGCAGGTGTTCGGCGTCCAGTTGCAGGTGGTTGTCCGGCGTGCCGCTGAAGGTGCCGGGCTCGATCACCGGTGCATCCAGGCTCAACGGGAAGCCCGCCGCGTGCCAGGCTTTCAGGCCGCCATCGAGGATGAACACGCCGTCGCGCTTGCCCAGCCAGGCCAGCAGCCACCAGGCACGGGCGGCATAGGCACCCGGGCCGTCGTCATACAAAACGATATCGCTGTCGGCGTTAACGCCCCATGCCCGCAGTTGCCGGATAAACGCATCCGGCGCCGGCAACGGATGGCGACCGGTCACGCCCTTGATTATCGGCCCGCTGAGGTGGCGCTCCAGATCGGCATACTGCGCCCCTTCGATATGCCCTTCGGCGTAGCTGCACAGGCCGTAGTCCGGGTCTTCCAGGGCAAAGCGGCAATCGAGGATTACCAGCCCGCCGGACTTCTGGCGCTCGGCCAGTTGCTGGGGGCTGATCAGTTGGGCAAGCGGCATGACTGACTCCTGTGGCTAGGTTAGCGTTCGGGAAACATCCTACTTCACTTCTTCCAGCGCCTGATTCAACGGCACGTAAAACTCTTTGAACAGTGCATCCACCGCGTCCTTGGCCTTGGGGGTGATAAACCCGGCTTCCAGCACCAGCACCTGATACACCCCGCGCTTGATCGCCTCAGCGCTCAGGTGCGTGGACTTTTCATTGGTGGTGCACAGGAAGCGCACCCATGAGGTGAGGATGATCCAGGCGTTGAGGGTCAGGGCTTCGGTTTGCACCGGGTCCATGTTCAGGATGCCGGCATCGACAAACCCCTGGTAGATGGCTGCGCCCTGGATCAGGCAGCGCTGGGAGAACCGCCGGTAGCCGGTGGCCAGCTCCGGGTCGCTTTCCAGCAGGTGTTCGAGGTCACGGTGCAGGAAGCGGTAGCGCCACATGCCGGCCAGCACCGCCTGCAGGTAGAAGCGCTTGTCTTCCACGGTCACCGCACGGCCCTGGGGCGGGCGCAGGAAACTGTCCACCAACGCTTCGTACTCACGAAACAGCACCGCGATAATCGCCTGCTTGTTGGGGAAGTGGTAGTACAGGTTGCCCGGGGAAATTTCCATATGGGCGGCGATATGGTTGGTGCTGACACTGCGCTCGCCCTGCTGGTTAAACAGCTCCAGGCTGGTTTGCACAATGCGCTCGCTGGTCTTTACTCGTGGTGCCATGGGAAATCAACTTCTAGACCCGTGATGGCGGCATCTTACGGACTATCCTTGTCCGGATAAATCGGCACGTTGTGCAATGTTATTTGACAATTTAGAGCAATGACTCTAAAAACTGAAGCATTCCAATAACAATCGGGAACTTCGCCATGTCTGCCAACGTTGCCTACCTGCAAGATTCCCAGGCGCTGGACCAGCTCCAGGAACTGTTCGACGCCCAGCGCCAAGCCTACGCCGCCAACCCGATGCCGCCGGCCACCCAGCGCCAGCAATGGCTCAAGGCCTTACGCGAGCTGCTGAGTGACGAACGCCAGGCGCTGATCAACGCCATCAGCAGTGATTTCAGCCACCGCAGCGCCGACGAAACCCTGTTCGCCGAACTGATGCCCAGCCTGCATGGCATTCACTACGCCAGCAAACACCTCAAGGGTTGGATGAAACCTTCCCGCCGCGCTGTAGGCATTGCCTTCCAGCCCGCGTCCGCCAAGGTCATCTATCAACCCCTGGGTGTGGTCGGGGTGATCGTGCCCTGGAACTACCCGTTGTACCTGGCCATCGGCCCGCTGGTGGGTGCATTGGCGGCCGGCAACCGGGTGATGCTCAAGCTCAGCGAATCCACCCCCGCCACCGGCCAGTTGCTCAAGGCGCTGCTGGCGAAGATCTTCCCCGAGGACCTGGTGTGCGTGGTGCTCGGCGAGGCTGAAGTGGGCATGGCGTTTTCCAAGCTGCGCTTCGACCACCTGCTGTTCACCGGCGCCACCAGCATCGGCAAGCACGTGATGCGCGCGGCGGCCGAACACCTGACGCCGGTCACCCTGGAACTGGGCGGCAAATCACCGGCGATTGTTTCCGCCGACGTGCCGCTCAAGGACGCCGCCGAACGCATCGCCTTCGGCAAGGCGCTGAATGCCGGGCAAACCTGCGTGGCGCCGGACTATGTGCTGGTGCCGGAAGACCGTGTAGACGGCTTCGTCGAGGCCTACAGCAAGGCGGTTCGCGGGTTCTATCCGACCCTGGCCGACAACCCGGACTACACCGCCATCATCAACGAACGACAGTTGGCCCGGCTCAACGGCTACGTGAAAGACGCCACCGACAAGGGTGCCACCCTGGTCCCGCTGTACGACCAGGGCCAGGACCGCCGCATGGCCCACAGCCTGCTGCTGAATGTCAGCGACGAGATGACCGTGATGCAGGACGAAATCTTCGGCCCGGTGCTGCCGATCGTGCCGTATCGCGGCCTCGACCAGGCCTTTGCCTACATCAATCAGCGCCCTCGCCCACTGGCGCTGTATTACTTCGGCTACAACAAGGCGGAACAGAACCGCGTACTGCACGAAACCCATTCCGGCGGCGTGTGCCTGAACGACACGTTGCTGCACGTAGCCCAGGACGACATGCCCTTCGGCGGCATCGGCCCGTCGGGCATGGGCCATTACCACGGCCATGAAGGTTTCCTGACGTTCAGCAAGGCCAAGGGCGTGCTGATCAAGCAACGCCTGAACGCGGCCAAGCTGATTTACCCGCCCTATGGCAAATCCATCCAGAAGTTGATCCAGAAGCTGTTCGTCCGCTAACAAACCCATCACCGGGATAACAATAAGAATGAACCCTAGCCTGACTGAATCACCCGCGCTGTCACGGCGCGGCGTCTTGAAACTCGGCCTGTGCGCCAGTGCTTTCCTGGCCACCGCCGGGCTGGGCGCCAGCCTCAGCGGCTGCTCCAGCAGCACCCCGGCCAGCGGCTTTGCGATGTTGCGCAGCAGTGACCTGCCGTTTTTGCGGGCAGTGATTCCGGTGCTGCTGGAGGGCGTGGCCAGCGCCGAGGTGGTGGTGGCTGGCATCGACGACACCCTGAAAAAGCTCGACTTCAGCCTGCAACACCTGTCACCCGAGATGTTCAAGCTGACCCAGCAACTGTTCGACGTATTGGGCATGGCCGTCACCCGTGGGCCGCTGACCGGGGTGTGGGGCGGCTGGGAAAACGCCAGCGGCGAACAGATCCGCAACTTCCTGCACCGTTGGGAAAACAGCTACCTGAACCTGCTGCGCATGGGCCAGGGCTCGTTGCTCAAGCTGGTGATCATGGCCTGGTATTTCCGCCCCGAGTCCTGGGCGCATTGCGGCTACCCCGGCCCACCGAAAATCTGATCTGCATCCCGATAAAAACAAGAGACGACCCTGATGCCCGTACCTGATCTGTTCCGCGATGGCATGGCCCGCGGCTGGAAGACCCACAATGGCGCCGCCCTCGACCAGGACCTGACCCTGGAAGCCGACGTCGCGATCATCGGCAGCGGCGCCGGCGGCGGCACCACCGCCGAAATCCTCAGCGCCGCCGGCTACAAGGTGCTGCTGATCGAAGAAGGCCCGCTGAAGACCAGCAACGACTTCAAGCTGCTGGAAGACGAGGCCTACGCCAGCCTCTACCAGGAAGGCATCGGCCGCATGAGCAAGGACGGCGCTATCACCATCCTGCAGGGCCGCGCGGTCGGCGGCACCACGCTGATCAACTGGACCTCCAGCTTCCGCACCCCGGACCCGACCCTCGCCCACTGGGCCAGCGAGTACGCGGTCAAGGGCCACAGCAGCGCCGAAATGGCGCCCTGGTTCGAAAAAATGGAACAACGCCTGGGCATCGCGCCTTGGGCCATGCCACCGAATGCCAACAATGACGTGATCCGCAAGGGCTGCGAAAAGCTTGGATACAGCTGGCACGTGATCCCGCGCAATGTGCGCGGCTGTTTCAACCTGGGGTATTGCGGCATGGGTTGCCCGGTCAACGCCAAGCAATCAATGCTGGTGACCACCATTCCGTCCACCCTGGAGAAAGGCGGCGAGCTGCTGTACCTGGCCCGTGCCGAACGCCTGAAGTTCAGCGGCGACACCATCACCAGCCTCGAATGCGTGGCCATGGATCAGTATTGCGTGGCACCCACAGGCCGCAAGATCACAGTCAAAGCCAAGCATTACGTACTGGCCGGCGGCGGCATCAACAGCCCGGCGCTGCTGCTGCGCTCGGACGCACCCGATCCCCACTCGCGCCTGGGCAAGCGAACCTTTTTACACCTGGTGAATTTTTCCGCCGGGTTGTTCGACGAGGTGATCAACCCGTTCTACGGCGCGCCGCAGTCGATTTATTCCGATCACTTCCAATGGCAGGACGGCACTACCGGCAAAATGTCCTACAAGCTCGAAGTACCGCCACTGCATCCGGGCCTGGCCAGCACCTTGCTCGGCGGCTACGGCACGCAGAACGCGCTGGACATGGGTCAACTGCCGAAAACCCACGCCATGCTTGCGCTGCTGCGGGACGGCTTCCACCCCGACAGCCCGGGTGGCACAGTCGAATTACGCGGCGATGGCACACCGGTGCTCGATTATCAGGTTTCGCCCTACGCCTGGGACGGCCTGCGCCGGGCATTCCACAGCATGGCGGAGATTCAGTTTGCCGGCGGCGCCAAGTCGGTGATGCCGCTGCACGGCGATGCGCGCTACGTGAACACCTTGGCTGAAGCCCGCAGCATGATCGACGGGTTGAACCTCGAATTGCACCGAACCCGGCTCGGCAGCGCTCATGTAATGGGCGGTTGCGCGATGGGGGAAGAACCGAAAAACGCCGTGGCCGACAGCCTTGGGCGCCATCATCAACTGCGCAACTTGTCGATCCACGATGGCTCGCTATTCCCCACCAGCATTGGCGCTAACCCGCAGTTATCGGTGTATGGATTGACGGCGCAACTGGCGACGGCATTGGCCGAACGTCTGAAAACGGCCTGAAAAAACCGGGTATTCGCGGTGTCTATAGTGCTTTCTTCTGAATAAGTTGACTTGGCCGACCGGGATGGCTGCGATACCATCCGGTTCCCCAACGGACTCCGCCAGGACGACGCGATGAACCGAGTGTTGTACCCAGGTACCTTCGACCCAATCACCAAGGGCCATGGCGATCTGGTCGAACGCGCCTCGCGCTTGTTCGACCATGTGATTATCGCGGTCGCTGCCAGCCCCAAGAAAAACCCGCTGTTTCCCCTGGAACAGCGCGTGGAGCTGGCCCGTGAGGTCACCAAGCATCTGCCCAACGTTGAAGTGGTCGGCTTCTCGACGCTGCTGGCGCACTTCGCCAAGGAACAGAACGCCAATGTGTTCCTGCGCGGCCTGCGGGCGGTGTCGGACTTCGAATACGAATTCCAGCTGGCCAACATGAACCGCCAACTGGCGCCGGACGTGGAAAGCCTGTTTCTTACGCCTTCGGAACGTTATTCGTTCATTTCCTCGACGTTGGTCCGGGAAATCGCGGCGTTGGGCGGGGATATCACCAAGTTCGTGCACCCGGCTGTGGCGGATGCTCTCACCCTGCGATTCAAGAAATAATCCCGGACTGCAGGAGCTGGCTTGCCAACGATCCAGGCGCCACGGTGCAACTGACCCATCGCCATCGCCGGCAAGCCGGCTCCTACTGTCCATCGCTGTGACTCGCACTGCGGGCGCCAATGCGGCACAATTGCGCGCATTAGTTTTCAGATGCCTTGGCTGACAGCCCTGGCAGGAGTTTCCATGTCCCTGATCATCACCGACGATTGCATCAACTGCGACGTCTGCGAACCCGAGTGCCCGAACGCTGCCATTTCCCAGGGTGAAGAGATCTATGTGATCGACCCCAACCTGTGCACCCAGTGTGTCGGCCACTACGACGAACCCCAGTGCCAGCAGGTTTGCCCGGTGGATTGCATTCCGCTGGACGAGGCTCATCCGGAAACGGAAGAGCAACTGATGGAGAAGTACCGGTTGATTACCGGGAAGGCCTAAGTCCCTTGGCGCTTCATTAAGCCCCTTCGCGAGCAAGCCCGCTCCCACATTCGACTGCATTCCAAAGGTGGAACTCGGTCTAATGTGGGAGCGGGCTTGCTCGCGAAGGGGCCATCAGCAGCACCACAAATTGTCAGCTCTGACACTTCGGGCAAAACACACTCGCCCGCTGCCCCAGCATCACGTTGCGCAATTCGGTCCCACAGACCTTGCACGCCTCGCCACCACGGCCATAGACGAACAATTCCTGCTGGAAATACCCCGGCTGCCCGTCGCCGCCGATAAAGTCACGCAACGTGGTGCCGCCGCGCTCGATGGCCGCCGCCAGGATGCGCTTGATCTCGATCGCCAGCTTCAGGTAACGCCCACGGGAAATGCCCTTGGCTTCCCGGCGCGGATCAATCCCGGCGGCAAACAGCGCCTCCGTCGCGTAGATATTGCCCACCCCCACCACCACCGCGTTGTCCATGATGAACGGCTTCACCGCCATCGAGCGTCCACGGGACAGCTGGAATAGCCGCTCGCCGTCGAACAGGTCGGTCAACGGCTCCGGCCCCAGGCGGATCAGCAGCTCGTGGTTCAGCGGGTCGAGGCTCCAGAGCATCGCGCCAAAGCGTCGCGGGTCGGTGTAGCGCAGGGCCAGGCCCGACTCAAGTTCTATATCCACATGCTCATGCTTGGCCGCCGGGCTGCCGGCTTCCACCAGGCGCAAATTGCCCGACATGCCCAAGTGGCTGATCAGCGTGCCGACCTCGGCATTGATCAACAAATACTTGGCCCGCCGCTCCACCAGCACGATGCGTTGCCCGGACAGCCGCACATCCAGGTCTTCCGGGATCGGCCAGCGCAGGCGCCGCTCACGCACCACCACACGGCTGACCCGCTGGCCTTCCAGGTGCGGCGCAATTCCGCGCCGGGTGGTTTCGACTTCCGGTAACTCGGGCATGTGTACCTCTTGGAAAAAGGGTTAGTGCGCGCCCAGCTCGCGGATCGACAACTTCAAGCTCTCGAAGTCGTAGTCCGACAGGCCGATATGGTCCAGCACCAGCGGGCCGATGGCGTTCCACTCATGGTCATCCACCTGGTTGCCCAGCACGCGGTACGACGCACAAATGTGCTCGGCCATTTTCAGGATCGCCAGCAGGTTTTTCAGCTGCGGCTTGTGGTTGGACTCGTCGCTGAAAATCGCCAGGGCATTGTGGTGATTGGCGATGGCATCGGTCACATGTTCCGGCAGGCGCCAGGATTTGGCGGTGTAGTAACCCACCACGGCATGGTTGGTGTTGAACGCCTGGTTCTCGGTGTCGACCACACGGCACTCCGGGCCGGCGTTGGCATAGGCCTCTTCCAGCACACTCATGTAGTTCGGGAAACGCTTGAGCATCAACGGCACGCCACAATCGTGGAACAGCCCCAATGCGTAGGCTTCATCGACCGCCTGGCTGCCGGTGCGCTTGGCCAGGGCCAGGCAGGTCATGGCCACGTCTTGGGCGGTGTCCCAGAAACGGTTGAGGGTGACGATGGTGTCGTCGCTCATCTCGCCCTTGATCGACTGCGCGTTGATCAGGTTGACGATGGAGCGGCTGCCCAGCAGGTTCACCGCGCGCTGTATCGAGACGATCTTGTTGCTCAGACCGTAATACGGCGAATTGACGATCTTCAGCAGCGAGCCGGAGAGGCCCGGGTCCTGGGCGATCAACCGAGCGATCACTTCCAGGTCCGGATCGGGCATGTACTGCTCCATCTGCAAATCCACCATGATTTGCGGTTGAGGCGGCACACTGATGCCTTGGAGGCTCTGTTGGATCTGTTCGGCGGATAGCTCTTGGGACATAGGGGGCACACTCTGGACTAGGCGGCGATTCTAACCTTTATGGCAACCAGGCTGACACCTCAAAAACCCGAACTGAAACCGGACCGAATGTGGGAGCTGGCTTGCCTGCGATGCAGACGGCTCGGTCTTTCAGATAACCGAGGTGATGCTATCGCAGGCAAGCCAGCTCCCACAGGGACATCACAACCCACATGTCCGGCGGCGCCGCCAAGTACTGCACAACACGGTATACTCCCGCTCTTTTTTCCGGAGCGACGTCATGTCCCTGCCAAGCCTGCGTCTCAAAGCCAACGCCGATCGTCGTTTGCGCAACGGCCACCTGTGGGTCTACAGCAACGAAATCGATGTGGCCGCCACACCTCTTCACGGCTTCCAGGCAGGCGACCAGGCGATCCTGGAAGCAGCCGGCGGCAAGACCCTCGGCATCGTGGCCATGAGCCCGAACAACCTGATCTGCGCCCGCCTGCTGTCCCGCGACATCAAGTTGCCGCTGGACAAGTCGCTGCTGGTACACCGCATCAACGTCGCCCTGTCCCTGCGTGACCGCCTGTTCGACAAGCCGTTCTACCGCCTGGTGTACGGCGATTCCGACTTGTTGCCAGGCCTGGTGGTCGACCGTTTCGGCGACATCTTGGTGGTGCAGATCGCTTCGGCGACCATGGAAGCCCACAAGGAAGACGTGATTGCCGCACTGACCCAAGTGCTCAAGCCAAGCGGCATCCTGTTCAAGAACGACTCCGCCGCGCGTGATGCCGAAGGCCTCAACCGCTACGTCGAAACCGTGTTCGGCCTGGTGCCGGAGTGGGTGGCACTGGAAGAAAACGGCGTGAAGTTCGAAGCGCCGGTGATCCAGGGCCAGAAGACCGGCTGGTTCTACGACCACCGCATGAACCGCGCTCGCCTGGCTCCGTATGCCAAAGGCAAACGCGTACTCGACCTGTACAGCTACATCGGCGGCTGGGGCGTGCAAGCGGCCGCCTTCGGTGCCAGTGAAGTGTTCTGCGTCGACGCCTCCGCCTTCGCCCTCGACGGCGTGGAGCGCAACGCGGCACTGAACGGCGTTGCCGAGAAAATGACCTGCATCGAAGGCGACGTGTTCGAAGCCCTCAAAGAGCTGAAAGCCAGCGAAGAGCGTTTCGACGTGATCGTGGCCGACCCGCCTGCCTTCATCAAGCGCAAGAAAGACATGAAAAACGGCGAAGGCGCCTACCGCCGCCTGAACGAGCAAGCCATGCGCCTGCTCAGCAAGGACGGCATCCTGGTCAGCGCTTCGTGCTCGATGCACTTGCCGGAAGACGACCTGCAAAACATCCTGCTGACCAGCGCCCGTCACCTGGATCGCAATATCCAGATGCTGGAACGCGGCGGCCAGGGCCCGGACCACCCGGTGCACCCGGCGATTGCCGAGACCCGGTATATCAAGAGCATTACTTGCCGGTTGTTGCCGAATAGCTAACGCCCAATTGGAACCGGATCAACTGTAGGAGCGAGCTTGCTCGCGAAAGACGAATAGACAACACGGGCTACCTGATAGCGCTGCGTTATCGTTGACGTTCTTCGCGAGCAAGCTCGCTCCTACAGCGGCAACACACACCATCATGGGCTTGGCCTCCCACAACACTTTTGATTGAATTCCCCGTTTCGCAGACTAGTATCGGTTTCTGGTTTTACTCCGGAAAATAAAAACAATGTCTGAGTCCTCTTATTCGCCACCCCATGGCGACGTAAAACGCCAACAACGCTCGCGCTTCATCCTCATCACCTGCATCTCGCTGATCAGCTTCTTCCCGATCAATATCCTGCTGCCCTCCTTTCCAGCCCTGGCCGCGAAGTTCGATACCTCAACTGCTGAGGTCGCCTTATCCATCAGCCTGTTCACTCTGGTTTTTGCGATTTCCCAACTGATCGCCGGCCCGCTTTCAGATAAATTCGGGCGCAAGGAAGTGCTGCTGGGGTGCATCGTGGTTTCCACCCTAGGCTCGATCGGCTGCGCACTGGCGGCGAATTACCCGAGTTTCCTGCTGTTTCGCGCCGTCCAGGCCATCGGCTGTGGCTTTTTTGTACTCGGCCATGCGCTGGTTGAAGACCTTTTCGAAGAGCAGGATCGCGCCCGCATCCGCATCTACTACATGACCCTGAGCGGATCGTTCGTTGCGCTGTCGCCGCTGCTCGGCTCCTGGCTGCAAACCACATTTGATTGGCAGGGCAGCTTTTATGGATTTGCGGTGATGGCGCTGGGCATGTTTATCCATGCCTGGCTGATATTGCCGTCCAAGGCGGCCAGCCCTGAAAGAGCCCCTGTTTCGATCATCGCCACGCTGAAATCCATCGCAAGCAACCGGGACTTCATCCGTTACTGGTGGATCGCCGCGTTGGTATTCGCGTGTTACTTCGCCTTGATCAGCGTGACACCGCTGATTTTCATGGATGAGTTGAAGCTGTCCGAATACCAGTACGCGGTAGTGCTGATGGTGTATGGCGTTGCCTACCTGCTGGGCGGCGTTGCAGCAACTGCACTGCAGAAACATATCTCCCTCACGCGACAAATCAACCTCGGGCTGGGCCTGCTGGGGATCGCAGGCGTATTGCTGACGCTGGTGATCAGCTATGAGGCCATGACCACCATCACCCTGCTGATCCCGATGCTGATCAGCGCCCTGGCCGTGACCCTGGTTCGCCCCGCCGCGATTTCCGCGGCCATGTTGCTGTTCTCCAGCAGCGCCGGCACCGCCGCGTCGGCCGGCAACAGCATCATGTTCATCACCGCCGCCGTCAGCAGCGCCGCGCTCGCCCAAGCCGGAGACAACTTGCTGATGACCATCGCCATCAGCTTCATCGTGCTCAGCGTTTGGGGCGTAGTGACGAACATCAGAGTCGGACGCTAACGCTCTCCCACTCCCACTGTAGGAGCGAGCTTGCTCGCGAAAAACATATAGGCGACACGGGCCACCTGATAGCGCTGCGTTATCGTTGACGTTCTTCGCGAGCAAGCTCGCTCCTACAGAAGGCATGACATATTCAGAACCAGTGTTTAAACGCCAATAGACACTGTTGCCTCCTACCGTCTCTCTTCTACCCACACGAAGAGGACGAAGGAATGTCCACCTAGCAAAACGCCCATCGGCTGCGTAAAGGCCGCTATTCGGAATCCGGCCGCATTTACCTGCTCACCGCCGTCACCCATCAACGACAGCTGGTCTTCCAGGACTGGCGCATTGGTCGCCTGCTTGTTCGCGAATTCAGAAAGGCTCAGGACGACGGCGAGGCGACCTCACTGACCTGGGTCGTGATGCCGGACCATTTCCATTGGCTGGTGGAATTGCACAACGGCGATTTGCCGAGACTGATGCGGATTACCAAGTCGCGAAGTGCCCACGCCATTAACAAAGCGAGGAGTTGCCACGGGACACTTTGGCAAAAGGGCTACTTTGATCGGGCGCTACGCCGGGAAGATGACCTGAAAGCAACAGCTCGATACATCGTCGCCAATCCATTAAGAGCAGGGCTGGTTGAGCGTATCGGCGACTATCCGCTCTGGGACGCCATGTGGCTGTGAAATACGCAACCCTGTAGGAGCGAGCTTGCTCGCGAAAAACCAACAGACGACACGGACCACCTGATAGCGCTGCGTTACCGTTGACGTTTTTCGCGAGCAAGCTCGCTCCTACAGGTAGACGGCCATTCCCTCCGGCCGCCAGCGGTGTAGAATCGGACCTATTCATCGCCAGTCATCCCCCGGCGGGTTTATGAGCTCGAGGCCCAAGCAAGCGGCGATCCCGCGACGCGAGTGGCAACTTCCGGACACACGGCCATTTATCGGGTGTTCCAGTCGTCAATTAGAAGCTCACTCCCCTTTAGTACTTGATTAGCCGCCCGGAGTGCTCCAATGCCTGATTACCGCTCGAAAACATCCACCCACGGCCGCAACATGGCCGGCGCCCGCGCACTGTGGCGCGCCACGGGGATGAAAGATGACGACTTCAAGAAGCCGATCATCGCGATTGCCAACTCGTTCACCCAGTTCGTACCCGGCCACGTCCACCTCAAGGACCTGGGCCAACTGGTCGCCCGCGAGATCGAACGCGCCGGCGGTGTAGCGAAAGAATTCAACACCATCGCCGTGGATGACGGCATCGCCATGGGCCATGACGGCATGCTGTATTCCCTGCCGAGCCGCGAGATCATCGCCGACTCCGTGGAATACATGGTCAACGCCCACTGCGCCGACGCCATCGTGTGCATCTCCAACTGCGACAAGATCACCCCCGGCATGCTGATGGCCGCCCTGCGCCTGAACATCCCGGTGATCTTCGTCTCCGGCGGCCCGATGGAAGCCGGCAAGACCAAGCTCGCCTCCCACGGCCTCGACCTGGTGGACGCCATGGTCATCGCCGCCGATTCCAGCGCTTCTGACGAGAAGGTTGCGGAATACGAGCGCAGCGCCTGCCCTACCTGCGGTTCGTGCTCCGGCATGTTCACCGCCAACTCGATGAACTGCCTGGTGGAAGCCCTGGGCCTGGCGTTGCCGGGCAACGGCTCGACACTGGCCACCCACAGCGACCGCGAGCAGCTGTTCCTGCAGGCCGGCCGCACCATTGTCGAGCTGTGCAAGCGTTACTACACCGAGAACGATGAGTCGGTGTTGCCACGCAACATCGCCAATTTCAAGGCGTTCGAAAACGCCATGACCCTGGACATCGCCATGGGCGGTTCCACCAACACCATCCTGCACTTGCTGGCCGCCGCGCAAGAAGCCGAGATCGACTTCGACCTGCGGGACATCGACCGCCTGTCCCGCCACGTGCCGCAACTGTGCAAAGTCGCGCCGAACATCCAGAAGTACCACATGGAAGACGTGCACCGTGCCGGCGGGATCTTCTCGATCCTCGGCTCCCTGGCCCGTGGCGGCCTGTTGCACACCGACCTGCCGACCGTGCACAGCAAATCCATCGCCGAAGGCATCGCCAAGTGGGACATCACCCAAACCACTGACGAAGCCGTGCATCACTTCTTCAAGGCCGGCCCGGCCGGCATCCCGACGCAGACCGCGTTCAGCCAGTCGACCCGTTGGGAAACCCTCGACGACGACCGTGAAAACGGCTGCATCCGCAGTGTCGAGCATGCCTATTCGAAAGAGGGCGGCCTGGCCGTGCTGTACGGCAACATCGCCCTCGATGGCTGCGTGGTGAAAACCGCCGGTGTGGACGAGTCGATCCACGTGTTCGAAGGCCGCGCCAAGATCTACGAAAGCCAGGACAGCTCGGTACGCGGCATCCTCGCTGACGAAGTGAAGGAAGGCGACATCGTCATCATCCGTTACGAAGGCCCGAAAGGCGGCCCGGGCATGCAAGAGATGCTGTACCCGACGTCGTACCTGAAATCCAAGGGCCTGGGCAAAGCCTGCGCCTTGCTCACCGACGGCCGTTTTTCCGGCGGGACCTCGGGCCTGTCCATCGGCCACGCTTCGCCGGAAGCTGCTGCGGGCGGCGCCATCGGCCTGGTGCAGGATGGCGACAAGGTGCTGATCGACATTCCGAACCGCTCGATCAACCTGTTGATCAGCGATGAAGAACTGGCGGCACGCCGGGTCGAGCAGGACAAGAAAGGCTGGAAGCCGGTGGAGAAGCGTCCGCGCAAAGTCACCACCGCCTTGAAGGCTTACGCCCTGCTGGCCACCAGTGCCGACAAGGGTGCTGTGCGTAACAAGGCGATGCTTGACGGTCTGTAAACCTCGCCCATAAAAATGCCCCGCCATGTGCGGGGCATTTTTTTGCCTGGAGATTATTCCCCAAACAAAGGTGATCAACTGTGGGAGCGGGCTTGCTCGCGAATTGCGGTGTGCCAGTTACTGAATAAGCTGGCTGATCCACCGCCTTCGCGAGCAAGCCCGCTCCCACATTTTTGACCGAGTCCAGCCGTACTTACTGAATCTCGTCCGGCTTGACGATCACCCAGTTTTTATCCGCCGTCACCGGCAACCCTTCCTTGGCCTGGGCCGCAGCGTGCTTGGCCATCATGCCGTTGAGCTGGGTCATGTATTTGTCTTTACGGTTGATCCACAGGTGGATGCCGCCCTTGGCCACGTCCACGTCATGGAACAGCATGTAGCCGTCACTGGTCGGCGTGTCGCCACCGACGATCACCGGTTTTTTCCACTCGTCGATATAGGTCAGGATCGCCGCGTGCTTGCCGGCCATCCAGGTGGCCGGGGTCCACAGGTACGGGGTCAGCTCCAGGCCGAGGTTGGCCTTCTCGTCATACTTGCCGGCGGCAATCTGCTTGCGGGCGGTGGTCAGCTCGCCGGTCTTGCGGTCCTTGAGCAAGGTGCTCACGCCGATGACATTCTCGGGTTTGACGTTGTAGCCGTACTTCGGATCGGCCGCGACCATGCGCACCAGTTCCTCAGACGCGGCGGTCATCACGTAGACCTCGATGCCGTTTTCCATCAGCTTGTTAAACAGCTCAGCCTGGCCGGTGAAGACCTTCGGCGGCTGCACTTCCATGTTCTTGACCACGTCACCGTCGTAATAGGTGACCGGCACCGGCTTGCCCGACGCCATCATCTCGTCGACGTAGCCCTTGAGTTCCTTGAGGGTGAAGCCGGAGAAAATCTGCGCCACCCACGGGTAGCAGACCATGTCGTCGACTTCGCAGAGGCGGTAGTAGTAGCTGAAGAGGCTTTCCTTGTGGTCGGCGGTGTCTTTGAACGGGATCAGCTTCAGGGAGGGGTCCATGGTGTCGCGGGTAATCAGGCCCTTGTTTTCCAGGTACGGCAGCAATGACTCTTCAAGGTCGTAGCGATAACTGGTGTTGTCCATGTCGAACACCGCGAAGTTGCCCTTGTTGGCATTGGCAGCAATCATCGTGTCCAGTTGCTTGGCGGCAGCCGCCGGCCAGTGTTTCAACTCGGTGGCGGCAAAGGCCTGGCTCGCGAGGCCCAGGCACAGCGCGGCGGCAAACAGTTTCGGCGCTAGCTTCATGTGCGTTTTCTCCCTGAGTGAAAGACATCGACGCTAACAAATCTGTATGACAGTTATCGCCCGAGCGCGACCGCTTTCGTCGTGATCGCGCCAATGCCATACGCCTGCGCGTCACCCGCTTATTCCAAAAACGACAGTCACCATGCGATAACGTTATTAAATCAATATATTTCAAGCTGTTAGGCTTGCCGGTTCGCAATCGCAGGCTCCTGCGATTGGCTGCCTTCTCAACGGAGCTTCAATGAATCTGCCCCTGATTCTCAACTTACTGGTGTTCGTGGCCTTGCTGCTGGGCCTGGCACAAACCCGCCGAACCAACTGGAGCCTCGCCAAGAAGGTGTTGTTTGCGTTGGTACTCGGCGTGATCTTCGGTGTGGTGCTGCACGCGATCTACGGTGCCGGCAACCCGGTGCTCAAGGCCTCGATCGGCTGGTTCGACCTGGTCGGCAACGGTTACGTGCAGTTGCTGCAAATGATCGTGATCCCGCTGGTGTTTGCCTCGATCCTCAGCGCCGTGGCCCGTCTGCATAACGCCTCGTCCCTGGGCAAGATCAGCTTCCTGACCATCGGCACGCTGCTGTTCACCACGGCAATCGCGGCGCTGATCGGTATCGGCCTGACCAACCTGTTCGGCCTCACCGCCGAAGGTCTGGTGGCCGGCACCCAGGAAATGGCGCGCCTGCAAGTGATCCAGAGTGATTACGCGGGCAAGGTCGCCGACCTGAATATCCCGCAACTGCTGCTGTCGTTCATCCCGCAGAACCCGTTCGCCGACCTGGCCCGGGCCAAGCCGACGTCGATCATCAGTGTGGTGATCTTCGCTGCATTCCTTGGGGTTGCCGCGCTGCAACTGCTCAAGGATGACGTGGAAAAAGGCCAGAAAGTCCTCAACGCCATCGACACCCTGCAAGCCTGGGTGATGCGCCTGGTGCGCCTGGTGATGAAGCTGACCCCGTACGGCGTATTGGCGCTGATGACCAAAGTGGTCGCCAGCTCCAACCTGCAAGACATCATCAAGCTCGGCAGTTTTGTGGTGGTATCGTACCTGGCCCTGGGCCTGATGTTTGTGGTGCATGGCCTGCTGCTGTCGCTGGCCGGGATCAACCCGCTGCGGTTCTTCCGCAAGGTCTGGCCGGTGCTGACGTTCGCCTTCACCAGCCGCTCCAGCGCCGCGAGCATTCCGCTGAGCATTGAAGCGCAGACCCGTCGCCTGGGGATTCCGCAGTCCATCGCCGGCTTTGCCGCCTCGTTTGGCGCAACGATTGGCCAGAACGGTTGCGCGGGTCTTTACCCAGCGATGCTGGCGGTGATGGTTGCGCCGACCGTGGGTATCAACCCGCTGGACCCGCTGTGGATCGCGACCCTGGTGGCGATTGTGACCTTGAGTTCGGCCGGTGTGGCGGGCGTGGGCGGCGGTGCGACGTTTGCCGCGCTGATCGTGCTGCCGGCGATGGGCTTGCCGGTGTCACTGGTGGCGCTGCTGATTTCGGTTGAGCCGCTGATCGACATGGGCCGTACCGCGTTGAACGTGAACGGTTCGATGACGGCCGGGGCGATTACCAGCCAGATCATGCAGCAGACGGATAAAGAACTGCTCAATGCCGATGAGCATGCGGAATTGGCGCAGGCCTGACAGACCGCTATCGCAGGCAAGCCAGCTCCCACATTGAACCGGTTTTTTCAGTAATACTCGGTCAACTGTGGGAGCTGGCTTGCCTGCGATGCTCTTAGGCTTTTTCCCAGACTTCGAAGTTGTACGCCGGCTTGTCACCCTCAGCCGCATTCTCGACATTCGACACCAGCTTCCACTGGTTCAAATCAAACTCGGGAAACCACGCATCGCCGTCCGGGCTCAACGCCACCCGCGTCAAATACAGACGATCCGCCTGCTCCAGCCCCTGGGCATACAACTGCGCGCCGCCGATCAGCATCAGCTCATCCACGCCCTGCGCCTTGGCCCATTCCTCAGCCCGCTCCACGGCCGCGTCCAGTGACGGAAAAACTTCCGCACCTTCCAGCGCCAAGTCGGTCTGACGGCTGACCACAATGTTCAACCGGCCCGGCAACGGTCGCCCCAGGGAATCCCAGGTCTTGCGCCCCATGATGATCGGCTTGCCCAAGGTGGTGGCCTTGAAATATTTGAAATCCCCCGGCAAATGCCAGGGCATGCTGTTGTCGACGCCGATCACACGGTTTTCACCGAGGGCTGCGATCAGGCTTAAAGGGAGAGTTTTTTTCATGGCGACGAGAATACCAGAGCCGCGCGCGGCATACCCCAACCGGCGTTCCAGCGGTTATGCTCCAGACTCACTGGCTCAACAGGACGGCGCGTGACAGCTCTGAACCCCCTGCAAACACTCTGGCTGACCGAGACCGTGCGCCTGCGCGAGGAACACGCGGGCGCCCTGGAAGACCAGGAAGCCAATCGCCTGGCCCGCAGCACCGGCGGCGACCTGCCCACGCGCATTCAAAACCGCGCGCTGTGGCTGGCCGAACGCGATGGCCTGACCGCCGCCCTGCCCCGCTGGCTGCAAGGTGCGCGCCTGGCACTGATCCTGCTGGCGGCAGTCGCCATTATCAGCGGCGCCGGCCTGGCGTTTGCCGCGCTGGGCAACGGGTTGGCGCCGGTCAATGTGTTCTGGGCCCTGGGCAGCCTGCTGGGTTTGAACCTGATCCTGTTGTTGAGCTGGGCCCTGGGCCTGCTGTTTGCCGGCGAACACGGCGCCAGTCTTGGCCGCCTGTGGTTATGGCTCAGCGAAAAACTCGCCCGCGACGCCAAGGCCGCGCAACTGGCGCCCGCCCTGCTGCTGTTGCTGCAACGGCGCAAGCTCAATCGCTGGGCCGTCGGTGTGCTGGTCAACAGCCTGTGGCTGCTGGCCCTGCTCAGCGCCCTGGTGATCCTGCTGACGCTGTTGGCCACCCGGCGCTACGGCTTTGTGTGGGAAACCACCATCCTGCGGGCGGACACCTTTGTCGCCGTGACCCAAACCCTCGGCGCCCTGCCCGCCTTGCTCGGCTTCAATGTGCCCACTGTCGAGATGATCCGCGCCAGCGGCGATGCCGCCCTGAATATCGAAAGCGCCCGCCAGGCCTGGGCCGCCTGGCTGGTGGGCGTGCTGCTGGTGTACGGCATCCTGCCGCGGCTGATCCTTGCGTTGCTGTGCCTGTGGCGTTGGAAACGTGGGCGCGCCGCCTTGAGCCTCGACCTTAACCTGCCCGGCTACAGCCAACTGCGTGAACGGCTGATGCCCAGCAGCGAACGGCTTGGGGTCAATGATGCGGCGCCCGAACAGTTGCACCACGTAACCGGCGGCGTCAGTGAACTGGAAAGCGACGGCGCCCTGCTGGTGGCCATCGAACTCGACGACCAACGTACCTGGCCGCCGAAGCTCCCGGCCAGCGTCAAGGACGCGGGCATCCTCGACAGCCGCGAATCCCGCAACAAGCTGCTGGAGCAACTCACCCGCTTCCCGCCCGCACGCCTGGCCATTGCCTGCGACCCACGCCGCTCGCCGGATCGCGGCAGCCTCGCGCTGATCGCCGAACTGGCCCGCAGCGCCACCGCCACCCGGGTCTGGCTGCTGCAAGCACCGGCGGGCCAGGCCCTGGACGCGGAACGCCTGGGTGACTGGCATACAGCATTGCAACAGTTGGAGATCCCGTTCGCCGATTGCGCGCCGCTCACTTGGCTGGAGACCGGTCATGACTAAGCCCCTGAAACTCGCGGTGGTCGGCCACACCAACGTCGGCAAGACCTCGTTGCTGCGCACCCTCACGCGAGACGTCGGCTTTGGTGAAGTGTCCCATCGGCCCAGCACCACCCGGCATGTCGAAGGTGCTCGGCTGTCGGTAGACGGCGAGGCCTTGCTGGAACTGTACGACACGCCGGGCCTGGAAGATGCCATCGCCCTGCTCGATTACCTCGAGCGCCTGGACCGTCCCGGCGAACGCCTCGACGGCCCGGCACGGCTGGCGCGTTTTCTGGAAGGCAGCGAGGCCCGGCAACGCTTCGAACAGGAAGCCAAGGTGCTGCGCCAACTGCTCGCCTCGGATGCGGGCCTGTATGTGATCGACGCCCGGGAACCGGTGCTGGCCAAGTACCGCGATGAGCTGCAAGTGCTGGCCAGCTGTGGCAAACCGTTGCTGCCAGTGCTCAATTTTGTCAGCAGCGCCAACCACCGCGAGCCGGACTGGCGCGAAGCCCTCGCCCGCCTCGGTCTGCACGCGCTGGTGCGTTTTGACAGCGTCGCGCCGCCGGAAGACGGCGAGCGCCGCCTCTATGAAAGCCTCGCCCTGCTGCTGGAAAACTCCCGTGGGCAACTGGAACGGCTGATCCTTGATCAGGAAGCCCAGCGCCAGGCCCGCCAGCAAAGTGCGGCGCGGCTGATCGCCGAACTGCTGATCGACTGCGCCGCCTGCCGCCGCAGCGTGGTCAGCGAAGCCGAAGTGGAACAGCAGGCCATCAGCGAACTGCGCAAAGCCGTGCGCCAGCGCGAACAGCGTTGCGTGGAGGCCTTGCTCAAGTTGTTCGGCTTCCGCCCGCAGGACGCCGCCGCCAGCGATTTACCGCTGCTGGATGGGCGCTGGGGCGATGACCTGTTCAACCCCGAGACCCTCAAGCAACTGGGCGTGCGGGTCGGTGGCGGTATCGCAGCCGGCGCGGCGGCCGGTGCAGGTGTGGATCTACTCGTAGGCGGCCTGACCCTCGGCGCCGCCGCCCTCGCCGGAGCCATCGCGGGAGGCGCGCTGCAAACTGCCCGCAGTTATGGCAGCCGCCTGCTGGGCAAGCTCAAGGGCCAGCGCGAGCTGACCGTCGACGACAGCGTGCTGCGCCTGTTGGCCCTGCGCCAGCGGCAACTGCTCAAGGCCCTGAACCTGCGGGGGCATGCGGCGATCCACAGCATCAAGGTCGACACACCCCAGGACAAGACCTGGCGCGAAGGCAAATTGCCCGAAGCCCTGAACAAGGCCCGCGCCCATCCGCAATGGTCGTCCCTCAACCCGCACCCCAGGTTGAGCCAGGCCGAACGCCAGGAACAGATCGAAGCCCTGGCCCAGCGCCTGGACGAGACCTAAGCCGCCAACAACTGCCGGGCCTTGGATTTCAACACTTCAAGGTCCAGCACCGGCACGTGCATTTCCTTGGCTTGTTCATCCCAGTGACGCATGCGCAGGCTGACGGCGCACAACGGGTCCTGCTCAAACGCCCGGGCTTCCTCGGCGGTCATCACGCCGCCCTGGTAACCCAGGGTGCGGCGGCTGGCCTCGCTCAACCGCGCATAGTAGTCCGGCTGGCTGAAGGTCAGGTAACGCTTGGCCTGCACGTGGTATTCGACCAGTTTTGCCAGGCGCTCGCTGAAGCCCGCCCGGCGCAGATAATCGGCGCCCAGCCGTTCATGGCTGACCACGCCATAACCGCCCATGTTCTCGCCACCTTGGCCGCAGATATGCCCGATATCGTGGAAGAACGCCGCCAGCACCACTTCATCATCGAAGCCTTCAGCCATGGCCAACTGCGCGGCCTGGGACATGTGTTCGATCTGCGAGACCGGCTCGCCAATGTAATCGGCGGTGCCGTGTTGTTCGTACAGGCCGAAGACCTCGGCGATTGCCTGCTCTGCGTTCATCACGCGCTCCCCCACAACTCTGTGATATTGCGCTCCGCCATCGCCGGCCCAACGCTCATGCCCACGCCGGTGTGCATCAACGCCGCACTCACCCCCGGCGCCGCCCGCAGGAACGAAAACGGCCCTGGGCCACGGGAACCATAGACACCCTGCCAGCGCTCCACGACCTGGATCTTGCAGCCCAGGGTATGTTCGGCCAGTTCGATCATCCAGTTGTCCACCTGTTCGGCGTTGAACGGTGAAGGATCGCTGCCGTAATGGTGGGAATCTCCGATGATCAGTTCGCCATAGGGTGTCGGGCTGATCAGCAGGTGAATACCGTTTTCATGCAGGTGCGGTACATCCCGCAGAATTTCGGCCTGTACCGGCGCGGCTTCCGGCAAATCGGCGAAGGCGCCGTAGTGCACGCAGCTGAGGCCGGTCAGCAGCGCGTGTTGCAGGTTCAACTCCACCACTGGCCGGGCGCGCAGCATTTGCAGGCGGCAGATTTGCGGGTTGAGTTCGGCAATCTGCTCGGCCAGCAGCGTCTGGTAGTCGTGACCGGAGCAGACAATGATCTGCTCGCCGCGAAAGGAGCCGGCAGTGGTGTGCACCTGGCCGGGTTCGATGTCGCGCACCAGGGTGGAGAAATGAAACTCCACGCTCAGTTCGCGGCTGAGGTAGTTGATCAGCGCCGGGATAGCCTCGCGCGAATACAGTTGTTGATCATCCAGGCCGTGAAGCGCAGCGCGGTGATGGGCGAACTGGCCACCGTACAGCTCGTGCAGGGCGGCGCCTTGCAGCAACTTGACGCGATAACCGTGTTCTTGCGCGCGACCGGCGCAGAAGGCTTCAAGCAAGTGCTCTTCGGCTTCGGTGCGGGCGAACAAATAAGAGCCGTTGCGCTTGAGCTGGATGCCGGCGAGTTGCGCCCACTGGCCCCAGATTTCGCGGCTGTCCCGCGCCAGGTCGAGCATGGGCCCCGGCGGCTGGCCGGTGACCAGTGCCTGGCCGAAGTTGCGCACGGATGCACCTAGCGGTGTGGCGCTGCGCTCGAAGACCTTGACCTTGAGGCCGCGTTTGGCAGCGGCAAAGGCGTGGGACAGGCCGAGGATGCCGGCGCCGATGATCAGCAGTTGTGTCATGAAGACCTCTCGTTCCCACGCTCCGCGTGGGAATGCATCCTGTGACGCTCCGCGTCACGACTACAAAAGCGGACGCAGAGCGTCCAGAGCCGCGTTCCCACGCAGAGCGTGGGGACGATCGGTAGTTATTGTTTTTCCGACTTGCCGTCATAGCGCTTGCGCCATTCGGTCAGGATGCTGTCGCGGTTTTTCGAGGCCCAGGCAAAGTCATTCTTGATCAACCGCTGCTCGTAGTCCGCCGGCAACTCGGTCTGCGGCTTGGCGATGCCCGGCTGGGCCAGTACCGCGAAGTTTTCCTTGTACAGCTCCATCGCCGCGGGGCTGGCGGAGAAGTCGGCGAGTTTCTGTGCCGCGTCTGCGTGGGCAGTGCCCTTGATCACGGCAGTGGCTTCGATATCCCAGCCCAGGCCTTCTTTCGGCAGGATGATGTCCAGCGGTGCGCCCTGGCGCTTCAGCTGAACGGCCGGGTATTCGAAGGAAATGCCGATCGGGAATTCACCCGAGGCCGCCAGCTTGCAGGGTTTGGAACCGGAGTGAACGTACTGGCCGATGTTCTGGTGCAGGTCGTCCATGTACTGCCAGCCCTGCTTCTCGCCGAAGGTCTGCAACCAGGCACTCACATCCAGGAAGCCAGTGCCGGACGAGGCCGGGTTGGGCATCACGATCTTGCCCTTGTATTCAGGCTTGGTCAGGTCCTGCCAGCTCACGGGCTTGCTCAGGCCCTGCTTTTCGGCTTCGACGGTGTTGAAGCAGATGGTCGCAGCCCACACGTCCATGCCGACCCAGGCCGGCGGGTTGGCGGCGTCGCGGTAGTTCGCACCGATCTTGCTCAAATCTGCCGGTGCGTAGTTTTGCAGCATGCCCTGCTGATCGAGAATCGCCAGGCTGGAAGCCGCCAGGCCCCAGATCACATCAGCCTGCGGGCGGGCTTTTTCGGCCAGCAGCTTGGCGGTGATGATGCCGGTGGAATCGCGCACCCATTTGATCTCGATGTCCGGGTTGACCTTTTCAAAGGCCTGTTTGTAGGTCTTCAATTGCTCGGCTTCGAGGGCCGTGTACACGGTCAACTCGGTCTTGGCGGCAAAGGCATTCAGGCTGAACGCAGTGAGCACAGCAGCGGCTAACGCCAGGGGCTTGAACATGGTGCAGTTCCTTTATGGGTGAATTATTGGCCGGGCGCGGTTTGGCGCCAGGCCTGGGAGCGGCGCAACAAGCCGCGTGAGGCCCACGCCAGCAGCAAGGACACGCCCGCCGAGGTGAACAGGATCAGGGTCGACATGGCCGCCGCACCGCCGACGTTGCCGGCGTCGTCCATGTTCAGCACGGCGACGGCGGCGAGAATGGTGTCGGGGCTGTAGAGGAAGATCGCGGCAGAGACGGTGGTCATCGCCGAGACGAACAGGTAGCGCACGATGTCCAGCAGCGCCGGCAGGCAGATCGGCACGGTGACCCGCAGGTAATGGCGGTACAGCGGCGCCTTCAGCGACAGCGCGGCGGCTTCGAATTCCGCGTCCAGTTGGCGCAGGGCCGTGGTGGCGGTCATTTGGGCGGTGGTCAAATAGTGAGCAATGGTGCACACCACCAGCAACGTCATGGTGCCGTAGAGCACATGCAGCGGGTTGCCGTTGAGGTTGAAAAAGAACACGTAGCCCAGGCCGAGCACCAACCCCGGCACCGCCATCGGCACGAAGCTGAGCATGCGCAGCGCCAGGTTCAGGCCCTTCTGGCCCCTGGTCTTTTCCATCAAGTAGGCGCCGGTGAAGATCAGCACGCTGCCGATCAACGCGGTGCACAGGGCCATGGTGATGCTGTTGCGGTAGGCCAGCCAGCCGCCACCGGCCGTGTCTTCGAACTGGTAGTGGGCCAGGGACAGCGACAGGTTGTAGGGCCAGAATTTCACCAGGGATGAGTAGACCGCCATGCCGAACACCAGCAGCAGGATCGCGCAGATCAGCAGGACGATGGCCAGGTAGCAGCCGTCCCGCAGTTTCGACGGCGCCGGCTGGAACACCTGGGCGCGACCGCTCATGGAGTCGCCATGGCGGCGGCGCAACCAGGCGTCGACACCGAAGCTGAACAGCGCCGGCAGCAGCAGGACCATGCCGATCAAGGCACCGCGGCCGAATTGCTGCTGGCCGACCACAGCTTTGTAGGCTTCCAGCGCCAGTACTTGATAGTCGCCACCGACTACCACGGGCACGCCAAAGTCAGTGATGGTCAGAGTGAACACCAGGCAAAACGCGGCAAACACGGCCTGGCGCGTCGCCGGCCAGGTGATGCTGCGAAACGCCCGGGCGGGACTCGCGCCCATGCTCGATGCGGCGTCAAACAAACGTGCATCCGCCAGGGAAAGCGCCGACAACAGGATCATCAAGGCATGGGGAAAGGTGTAGATCACTTCACCAAGGACAATGCCCCAGAAGCCATAGATGTTGTCCGACAGCAGCCCGCGCAGCATGCCCTGGTTACCGAACAGGTAGACCAGCGCAATCCCGGGCAACATCGACGGCGCCATCAACGGCAGCAGCGACATGCCGCGCCAGATCGCCTTGCCCGGAATAAGCGTGCGTTGCAAAGCGTAGGCAAACAGATAAGCCAGTGGTACGACGATGGCGGCAACGCTGCCGGAAACCTTCAGGCTGTTACCGAGCAGCCAGTGGAAGTTATCGCTGGTGACCAACTCCCGCGCCGCCACCAGGCCACCGCCCTGCCCGGCTTCACTGCTGAAGCCGCGCCAGAAGATCGCCAGCAGCGGCATCAGCACCGCGACGCCCAGCAGGCACAGCCAGAGCAGCTTGCCGCCGACTACAAAAATACGGTCGCCGAGTTCGGCACGGGAAACCTGACGAGCCACGTTATCGGGTATCGGCAGAGTCATATCGCGGGCCATCTCAGGCAAACACCTGCAGGCTGCGCGGGGGCAGCGCGACCCAGATGTCCTGGGCGCCAAGGCGCGGCATGGCTTCCGGGGCCAATTCGGCCAGCAGCGGATGGCCGGGCAGTTGGTCCAGCTCGAAGCTCATGCGGCAGCGGTTGCCGAGGAAAGTGATCTCGCGGACCTTGGCCGGGAACAGGTTTTCTTCATGCACTGGCGGGTTGACGCTGATGGCTTCCGGGCGGCAGAACAGACGGCCCGATTTCGCGACGCCTGCGTTGTCCGCCAGGCGCATATTCATGCCGCCAACCTGGGCGTGGCTGGCGCTGTTGCGACTGAACGGCAGCCAGTTGCCCTGGCCGACAAACTCGGCCACGAACGGTGTGGCCGGGCGGTCGTAGATTTCCTGGGGCGTGGCGTACTGCTCGACCTTGCCGTTGTTCATCACGGCAATGCGGTCGGCCATCAGCATGGCCTCGTCCTGGTTGTGGGTGACCATCAGGGTGGTGATGCCCAAGCGGCGCTGCAATTGGCGCAGCTCGGTGCACAGATGCTCGCGCACCCGGGCGTCGAGGGCCGACATGGGTTCGTCCAGCAGCAGCAAGGACGGCGCCGGCGCCAGGGCGCGAGCCAGTGCCACACGCTGTTGTTGGCCGCCGGAAAGTTGGCCGGGGTATTTCTTTTCGCTGCCCACCAGGCCTACGAGTTCCAGCATCTGCCCGACGCGCTTGCGCACTTCATCGCGGCCACTGCCGGTGAGGCCGTAGCCGATGTTCGCTTCGACGGTGAGATTGGGAAACAGCGCGTAGGACTGGAACAGAATGCCGTAGTCCCGAGCCTGGGGTGCCAGTAGGGAAACATCGCGGTCGCCGAGGTACAACTCGCCGCTGTCCTGGCGCTCCAGGCCGGCGATGCAGCGTAGCAAGGTGGTCTTGCCGCAGCCCGACGGGCCCAGCAGGCACACCAGTTCGCCAGCGGCGACGTCCAGGGACACGTTATCCAGCGCGGTGAAGGCGCCGAAGCGTTTCTGTACACCGCGCACCTTCATTGGCGCGCCGGGATTAGTCATGGCTGTGTTCATGGAGGCACCTCATCAAACTGATGAAGGTCATCCTAGGCAGGCAATGCGTCCCTCTTGTGGCAGAAAGGCAAAACGTGGCGATAGTGGTATTGGTGGATTTGGGTTGTGCCAACAGCTTGTTCCTACGCTCTGCGTGGGAATACATCCTGTGACGCTCCGCGTCACGACCTTAAGAGCGGACGCGGAGCGTCCAGGCCAGCATTCCCACGCAGAGCGTGGGAACGATCAGAGCGGCGACATTTCCTGCGCCAACCCCAGGAACGCCGCCGGCAACCGGGCGCCCTTTCGCTCTTTGAGGCAGTACAAATACTCGGGAATCTGCGGCGCATTTTCGATGGTCAGCACGCGCAATTGCGGGTCGTGGGGCACTTCCTGGCGGGCAATGATGCTGATGCCGATATTGCGCAACACCGCCTCACGGATCGATTCCCGGCTGCCGATCTCCAGCAACGGCCCGTAACTCACACCGGCGCCCTGCAACATCTCTTCAGTCAATCGACGGGTGGTCGACCCCGGCTCGCGCATCAGCAAGGTATGCCCGGCCAGCGCGGTCAGCGGTACATGCTCAAGCACCGCCAGCGGATGATTGCGATGCACCGCCAGCACCAGCGGGTCCATGCCCAGTACCCGCCGGATCAGGCGCGGGTCTTCAAGCAATTGGGACGAGGCAGCGACGTCGACGCGGTAGTCATCCAGCGCTTCCAGCACCTGCTGGGAGTTGCCGATCTCCACCGAAACCTCGACCTGCGGCAGCCGCTCGCGGAAGGTCTTGACCAGGTCGAGGATGTAATAAGGTGCCGTCGCGGCAATCCTCAAGGCCCCTTGTACCTGGCCACTGTTGCGCAGGAAAAACTCGATGTCCGCTTCCTGTTGCAGCAGCGCCTTGACCATCGGCAACAGCCGCGCGCCTTCATCACTGACGGTCAGGCGGCGCCCGCCACGGTAGAACAATTCCACCGAGTACTGGCTTTCCAGGTGACGAATCTGGGTGGTCACCGTGGGCTGGCTGAGCCCGAGCTTTTTCGCCGCCTGGGTAATGCTGCCCAGGCGGGCGACCATGTAAAACGCCTTCAGCTCGGCACTCAGCACACCACCCTCTCATCGACTATTTGCGCAGCAGGCGCAGACCATTGAATACCACCAGCAGGCTCACGCCCATGTCGGCGAACACCGCCATCCACATGGTGGCCATCCCAAGGAAGGTCACCGCGAGGAAGATCGCCTTGATCACCAGGGCCAGGGCGATGTTCTGCTTGAGGATACTCGACGTTTGCCGCGACAGCCGAATGAATGCCGGAATCTTGCGCAGGTCGTCGTCCATCAGGGCCACGTCGGCGGTCTCGATGGCGGTGTCGGTACCGGCGGCGGCCATGGCAAACCCGATCTCGGAACGGGCCAGCGCCGGGGCGTCGTTGATCCCGTCGCCGACCATGCCGACCCGGTGGCCCTTGGCGTAGAGCGCTTCGATGGCTTGCAGTTTGTCGGTGGGCAACAAGTCGCCCTGGGCCTGGTCGATACCCACCTGATCGGCGATCGCCTTGGCCGTGTGGGTGTTGTCGCCGGTCAGCATCAGGGTCTTGATGCCCAGGTCATGCAACTGCTGGATGGCTTCGCGGCTGGTGTCCTTCACGGTGTCGGCCACGGCGAACAGCGCCAGCGGGCCGGACTTGTCCAGCAGCAGGACCACGGACTTGCCTTGTTTTTCCAGGGCGAAGAGCTTCTTCTCCAGGGCCGGCGAGCACAGGTTCAGCTCTTCCACCAGACGGTGGTTGCCCAGGTAGTAGACCTCGCCATTGATTTCACCCTTCACACCGCGACCGGTCAGGGCCTCGAAGTTATCCACCGTGTGAACGGCGAGATTCTTATCCACAGCCGCGTTGGCGATGGCCAGGGACACCGGGTGATCCGAACGCCCGGCCAGACTGGCGGCCAGGGCCGGCGCGCTGTCTTCCATGTTCGGGAACAGCGCCAGGTAATCGGTCTGCACCGGTTTGCCGTGGGTAATGGTGCCGGTCTTGTCGAGGGCCAGGTAGTCGAGCTTGTAACCGCCCTCCAGGTACACGCCGCCCTTGATCAGGATGCCTTTGCGCGCTGCGGCGGCCAGGCCGCTGACGATGGTCACCGGGGTGGAAATCACCAGTGCACATGGGCACGCGACCACCAGCAATACCAGTGCGCGGTAGACCCATTCAAACCACACACCGCCCATGAACAGCGGCGGAATCAACGCCACACCCAGGGCAAAGATGAACACCGCCGGGGTGTAGACCTTGGCGAAGGTGTCGACAAAACGCTGGGTTGGCGCGCGGGCGCCCTGGGCCTGTTCCACAGCGTGGATGATCCGCGCCAGGGTGGAGTTATTGGCGGCTGCAGTGACTTTGTATTCCAGGGAGCCGGCCTGGTTGATGGTGCCGGCGAAGACTTTGTCGCCCACGGTCTTTTCGATCGGCAGGCTTTCACCGGTAATCGGCGCCTGGTCGATGGTGGACTGGCCGGAGGTGACTTCACCGTCCAGGCCAATGCGCTCGCCGGGACGAACCCGCACGATAGCGCCCAGTTCAATGACTTTAACCTCCTGTTCAACCCAACTGCCATCTGCCTGACGGACCGTGGCCTGTTCCGGCGTCATCTGCATCAAGCCGCTGATGGCATTACGTGCGCGGTCCAGGGACTTGGCCTCGATCAACTCGGCCACGGTGAACAGGAACATCACCATCGCCGCTTCCGGCCACTGGCCGATCAGGATCGCGCCGGTGACGGCGATGCTCATCAGGGCGTTGATGTTCAGGTTGAGGTTTTTCAGGGCGATCCAGCCCTTTTTGTAGGTGGTGAGGCCGCCACTGAAGATCGAGATCAGCGCGACCAGGGCAATCACCCACGTCGGGGCTGCGTTGGTGAAGTGCAGCACTTCAGCCCCCAGCGCGCCCACGCCGGACACGGCCAGCGGCCACCAGTGCTTCTTCGCCGGCGGCTCAGCCGGGGCGACGCCTTCTTCGATGGGGTCCGCCTGCATGCCCAGGGACTTGATGGCGTCGATGATCGGCGCGGTCGTCGGCAGGTTGTGAGTGACGCCGAGAATGCGGTTGATCAGGTTGAATTCCAGCTGCTGCACACCCGCAAGCTTGCCCAGTTTGTTCTGGATCAGCGTCTGCTCGGTGGGGCAGTCCATGGCTTCGATGCGGAAGGTGCTCAGCCGCGAGCCCGCTGTCGGGGCTTCAGTCAGCTTCACCAGCGCCGGCGCGGCCTTGCTGGAACAGCAGGAATCGCCATGGCTGCCATGGTCGTGCTTCTGCACAGGTTTGAGCTTGGGGCCGTGATCGTGCGCGTGGTCATGATCATGGTCGTGCTTGTGCGGGGTGTGGATGGAATCGCTCATTCTGTCGCGTCCGTAAAGGTGCCTGTTGCCAAGTAAAGACCCTGTAGCCACTATAGGGTCAAGCATCCTTTTGGAGATTGCTGCGATGAAGATCGGCGAATTGGCAAAATTGACGGATTGCCAGGTGGAAACCATCCGTTATTACGAGAAGGAAGGCCTGCTGCCGCCGCCTGCGCGCAGTGACGGTAATTACCGGCTGTACACCCAGGCGCACACCGAACGGCTGGTGTTTATCCGCAACTGCCGCAGCCTGGACATGACCCTTGAGGAAATTCGCAGCCTGCTGGGCCTGCGTGACAGTCCTCAGGACCAGTGCGAAAGCGTGAATGCATTGATTGACGAGCATATCCACCACGTCAAGGCGCGGATCGACGGGCTTATGGCGTTGCAGGAACAGTTGCTCGACCTGCGCCAGCGCTGTGGCGGCGGGCCGGATCTGGATCAGTGCGGGATTTTGCAGCGGCTGGAAGTCAGCGGGAGTGTCGCGGCCAGCGAGGCTGAGCCCTCACATGTGGGCAGAAGCCACGGGCATTGAATGTGTACACAAAAGAATGTGGGAGCGGGCTTGCTCGCGAAAGCGGAGTGTCAGCCACTGAATGTGTTTCTGATACACCGTATTCGCGAGCAAGCCCGCTCCCACATTGGGACCGAGATCGCTTTTAGATCGCTACATCGGCCTTGATGCTCGGATCAGCGTCATAACCCACGATTTCAAAGTCTTCGAATTTGTAATCGTAGATCGACGCGGGTTTGCGCTTGATCACCAGTTCCGGCAGCTTCTTCGGCGTGCGCGCCAGCTGGGTCTGGATCTGTTCCATATGGTTGCTGTAGGCATGGGTGTCGCCCGTGGTGACGATGATCTCGTGAGGGATCAGGTCGCACTGCTGGGCCAGCATATGGGTGAGCAACGCCAGGGCCGCGGTGTTGTACGGCAGGCCGAGGAATACATCGGAGCTGCGGATGTACAACTGCATCGACAGATGACCGTCATGCACAAACGCCTGGTACAGCAGGTGGCAAGGTGGCAGCGCTTGCTTGCCGTCCCGGGCGTTCTGCTGCGGGCTTTTGGTCTCGTCCGGCAGGTACTCGACGTTCCAGCCGTGAAACAGGATGCGGCGGCTGTTGGGGTTGGTCTTCAACGTCTCGACCATGTAGTCGATCTGGTTGATCTTGCCGCCATCCTTGGTTGGCCACGCGGTCCACTGCTCGCCGTACACCGGGCCCAGGTCACCGTCTTCGGTGGCCCATTCGTCCCAGATCTTTACGCCATTCTCGTTCAGCCACTTGATGTTGGTGTTGCCACTCAACATCCAGATCAATTCGTTGGCAATGCTTTTGAAGTGAAGCTTCTTGGTGGTCAGCAGCGGGAAGCCGTCGGCCAAGCTATGCCGAAACTGACGGGCAAACACGGCCTTGGTGCCGGTGCCGGTGCGGTCGCCCTTGGTCAGGCCATTGGTCACGACATCGTTCAGTAGTTCGAGATATTGCTTCATGTCTATACCTGTATCGTTGAAGCCGGGACCCTCGGGCCCCGGCGTTCGAATTTAAAGCGCGGTGTTCTTGATGCCCTGGGGGCGATTGTAAGCCCACCACAGCAGGCCCAGGCCGGCGATGATCATCGGCAGGCTGAGAATCTGACCCATGGTCAACCAGCCCCACGCCAGGTAGCCCAGCTGCGCATCCGGCACCCGCACGAACTCGACGATAAAGCGAAAGATCCCGTAGAACAGCGCGAACATGCCCGACACGGCCATGGTTGGGCGTGGCTTGCGCGAGAAGATATAGAGGATCAGGAACAGCGCCACACCTTCCAGGGCGAACTGGTACAGCTGCGACGGATGACGCGGCAATTGCGCCGGGTCGCTGAACGGCGGGAACACCATGGCCCACGGCACGTCGGTCGGCTTGCCCCACAATTCGGCATTGATGAAGTTACCGATGCGCCCGGCGCCCAGGCCGATCGGCACGAACGGTGCGACGAAGTCCATCAGCTGGAAGAACGACTTGCCGTTACGCCGGCCAAACCACCAGGCGGCGATCATCACCCCCACAAACCCGCCGTGGAACGCCATGCCGCCCTTCCACACCTCGAAGATCAGCGTCGGGTTGGCGATGTAGGCTGGCAGATCGTAGAACAGCACATACCCCAGGCGTCCGCCGACGATGACCCCCATCGACATCCAGAACACCATGTCGGAGAGCTTCTCCTTGGTCCAGGTCGGGTCGAAACGGTTCAGGCGCCGGGAAGCCAGCAGCCAGGCACCGCCGATGCCGATCAGGTACATCAACCCGTACCAGTGGATTTGCAGCGGACCGATGGCCACGGCCACCGGGTTGATCTGCGGGTAAGGCAGCATTGCGACTCCTCGTTAAATCAATAGTCATGGCGCATCGGACCATGCCGGTGCGCGATTAAGCCTGCGTTACAACAAAAAATTCAAACCCACGCAAAACAGCAAGCCGGCGAACAGCCGCTTGAGCAAGCGCGGCGATAACCGATGCGCCAGGCGCGCGCCGAAACGGGCCGCCACCATGCTGGTCAGGGCGATGCCCAGCAGCGCCGGCAAGTACACAAAGCCGAGACTATGATCGGGCAGCAGCGGATCATGCCAGCCCAGAATCATGAAACTTAACGCACTGGCCAGGGCGATCGGCAAGCCGCAGGCCGACGAAGTGGCCACTGCCTGCTGCATCGGCACGCTGCGCCAGGTCAGGAACGGCACGGTCAACGAACCGCCGCCGGTGCCGAAAATTGCCGACGACCAGCCGATCACGCCACCCGCCAGGGTCAGGCCAAGCTTGCCCGGCACCTGGCGGCTGGCCTTGGGCTTGAGCTCCAGAGTCATCTGCACGGCGATCACCAGGGCGAACACACCGATGATCTTCTGTAGATGCGGCCCGGAGATCGCCTCGGCGGTCAGCGCGCCAACGCCCGCGCCCAGCAGGATACCCACGGCCATCCATACGAAGATCGGCCAGCGCACGGCGCCGCGCCGATGATGCTCACGCACCGCATTCACCGACGTGAAGATAATAGACGCCAGGGACGTGCCGACAGCGAGGTGGGTCAGCACCGCGGGATCGAAGCCCTGCAAGGTGAAGCTGAACACCAGCACCGGCACAATAATGATGCCGCCGCCCACGCCGAACAGCCCGGCGAGCATGCCCGCGCAGGATCCCAGCAGCAAATACAGCAGAAATTCCATGGGAGCCCCCGAAAACAGACCGGCATGTTAACGGATGCAAAGCACAGGGTTCTATGGGTAGAGTGGGCAAAACACAAAGGGATCGCCTTATGTGCCTGATTGTTTTCGCCTGGCGGCCGGGCCACGCCCAGCCGCTGATCGTCGCGGCCAACCGTGATGAATTTTATGCCCGGCCCAGTTTGCCGTTGGCCCAGTGGCTGGATGCGCCCCATGTTTACGCGGGCAGGGACCAGGAAGCGGGCGGGACCTGGCTGGGAGTTGGCGCAGACGGGCGCTTTGCGGCGCTGACCAATATCCGTGACCCGCACCAGCCGCCGGCGCGCAAGTCGCGGGGTGAGTTGGTGGCGCGCTTTCTCAGCGGTTCGCTGTCGATTGACGACTATTTGGCCGACGTTAATGGCAGATCGATTGAATATGCCGGGTTTAACCTGCTGGTCGGGACGCGGGACGAGCTTTGGCATTACAACGCCAAGGAATCTGCGCCGACACCATTGGTGGCGGGGGTTTATGGGTTATCCAATGCAGGGCTGGATACGCCGTGGCCGAAGTTGTTGAAGGCCAAGGCGGCGCTGACAGAAGTGCTGGACGATCCGCAGCCTGAAGCCTTGCTGGGGATTTTGAGCGACCCGCAGACCGCGCCGTTTGCTGACTTGCCGGACACCGGCGTGGGCTTGGCGACGGAGAGTTTGCTGTCGAGTGTGTTTATTGCCAGCCCCAGTTACGGGACGCGGGCGAGTACGGCGTTGATTGTGAATGCCGACGGGACGCGGCATATCGTGGAGCGCAGTTTTGGGCCCTATGGCGGACAGTTGGGTGAAGTTGAACTCAAAATCTGAACCTCACGCAAACCAAATGTGGGAGCGGGCTTGCTCGCGAAGGCGGCGTGTCAGCCAATACATAAGCTGACTGATGCACCGCTTTCGCGAGCAAGCCCGCTCCCACATTTCGATTGGGGACAGGCTCTGAAATCCGATTAGAGGCTCTTTGCAGACGCCGGGTTGATCATCCGCGCCAACCCAAGGTTCTTCAGCGCCAATTGCAGCGAGCTGTGGATAACTTGCGGGTTGTCGATAGTCATCAACTCCGCCAGCAGCTCCTTGGCCCGGCTCAGGTTGATCTGGCGCAGCATCCATTTCACCTTCGGCAAGTTGGTGGCGTTCATCGACAGGCTGTCAAAGCCCATCGCCATCAACAGCACAGCCGCCGCCGGGTCACCGGCCATCTCGCCGCAGATACTCACCTGCTTGCCTTCGGCATGGGCATCGCGCACCACGTTCTGCAAGGCTTGCAGCACCGCCGGGTGCAGGTAGTCGTAGAGGTCGGCTACCCGCGGGTTGTTGCGGTCCACGGCCAGCAGGTACTGGGTCAGGTCGTTGGAGCCCACCGACAGGAAGTCCACCTGCCGCGCCAGCTCCTTGGCCTGGTACACCGCCGCCGGAATCTCGATCATCACGCCAATCGGCGGCATCGGCACGTCGGCGCCTTCGTCGCGCACTTCGCCCCAGGCCCGGTGGATCAGGTGCAGGGCTTCCTCCAGCTCGTGGGTGCCGGAGATCATCGGAAGCAGGATGCGCAGGTTGTTCAGGCCTTCGCTGGCCTTGAGCATCGCGCGGGTCTGGACGAGGAAGATTTCAGGATGGTCGAGGGTAACGCGAATACCGCGCCAGCCAAGGAAGGGGTTGTCTTCCTTGATGGGGAAATACGACAGTGACTTGTCGCCGCCAATGTCCAGGCTGCGCATGGTCACCGGTAACGGATGGAAGGCGGACAGTTGCTCGCGATAAATCGCCAGCTGCTCCTTCTCACTCGGAAAACGCTGGTTGATCATGAACGGCACTTCGGTGCGGTACAGGCCCACCCCTTCGGCGCCGCGCTGTTGTGCACGTGCCACGTCCGCCAGCAGGCCGGTGTTGACCAGCAGCGGTACGCGGTGGCCGTCGAGGGTCACGCACGGCAGTTCCCGCAGGGCGTCGAGGCCCTGGGACAGCTGGCGTTCTTCTTCCACCACTTCGGCGTATTGCTTGCGCAGCACTTCGCTGGGGTTGGTGTAGACCTCGCCGTGGTAGCCGTCGACGATCATTTCGATGCCGTCGACCTTGGAATACGGCAGGTCCACCAGACCCATCACCGTCGGAATGCCCATGGCCCGAGCCAGGATCGCGACGTGGGAGTTGCCCGAACCCAGTACCGAGACCAGGCCCACCAGTTTGCCTTCCGGCACTTCGCCGAGCATGGTGGCGGTCAGTTCTTCACTGATCAGGATGGTGTTGTCGGGGTATACCAACGTGGTCGAGCGCTCTTCCTGCAGGTAGGCCAGCAGACGGCGACCGAGGTCCTTCACGTCCGAGGCGCGCTCGCGCAGGTAGGCGTCGTCCATCAATTCAAAACGGTTGACGTGATCGGTGACCACCTGGCGCAGCGCGCCCTGGGCCCACTGGCCGGTCTTGATCACGTCCTTGACTTCGCTGCCCAGGGACGCGTCGTCGAGCATCATCAGGTACACGTCGAACAACGCCCGCTCTTCAGGCCGCAGCTGGGTGGCCAGCTTGGTCGAGAGGGTGCGCATGTCATTGCGCACGCCTTCGAGGGCGGTCTTGAACAGGATGATTTCAGCGTCGATGTCGGTGACGGTCTTGTCCGGCACCACGTCCAGGTCGGCGGGCGGCAGCATGACCACGGCGGTACCGACAGCAGCACCCGGCGAACCCGGCACGCCGACGAACTTGGCTTCCTGGATGCCCTTGCCCTGGCGTCCCAGGCCGCGAATCGAACCGGTGGCCTCGGCGTGGGCGATAACCCCGGCGAGCTGCGCGCTCATGGTCACAAGGAAGGCTTCTTCACCTTCGTCGAACTGGCGGCGTTCTTTCTGCTGGATGACCAACACGCCGACAACGCGGCGGTGGTGAATGATCGGCGCACCGAGGAACGAGGCGTAGCGCTCTTCACCGGTTTCGGCAAAGTAGCGATAACGCGGGTGATCGGCCGCGTTTTCGAGGTTCAGGGGTTCTTCACGCGTCCCCACCAGGCCCACCAGACCTTCATTGGGCGCCATGCTGACCTTGCCGATGGAGCGTTTGTTCAAGCCCTCGGTGGCCATCAGGACAAAACGGTTGGTCTCGGGGTCCAGCAGGTAAACCGAGCAGACCTGGCTGCCCATGGCTTCCTTGACGCGCAACACAATAATCCCCAACGCCGCCTTGAGATCCTTGGCGGAGTTAACTTCCTGGACGATCTTGCGCAGCGTATTGAGCATGGCTCGGGGTCGAACTCCGTCGTCAGTCGCGCGCTAAAAGGCGCGGGGCAAGCTCTTTAAGAGCGCGACGATAAACCTCGCGCTTGAATGTCACCACCTGGCCCAACGGATACCAATAACTGACCCAGCGCCAGCCATCGAACTCCGGTTTACCGGTCAAATCCATCCGCACCCGCTGCTCGTTGGAGATCAGGCGCAGGAGAAACCATTTCTGTTTCTGGCCGATGCACAGCGGTTGGCTGTGGGTACGCACCAGACGTTGCGGCAAACGATAGCGCAACCAGCCTCGGGTGCAGGCCAGAATTTGCACATCTTCACGTTCAAGGCCTACTTCTTCGTTCAACTCACGGTACAAGGCGTCTTCAGGGGTTTCGTCGGGGTTGATTCCGCCTTGAGGAAACTGCCAGGCATCTTGGTTGATACGGCGAGCCCATAGCACCTGTCCGGCATCATTCGTAAGAATAATCCCGACATTAGGACGGAAACCATCGGGGTCGATCACGGCAACAACCTCGCAAACGCATGTCACCGCATTGTTCCACAAAGATTGATACAGCGGCAACGAGGCTGCTTACCTTATGTGCACTCTTGTGAAAAGACCGTATTCTGGACGCCTTTTTACAGACTTTTCAGCGAGTAACTGCAATGCGCCTGGCTTTATTCGACTTGGACAACACGCTTTTGGGGGGTGACAGCGATCACGCCTGGGGCGATTACCTCTGTGAACGCGGGATTCTCGACGCGGTGGCCTACAAGGCCCGCAACGACGAGTTCTACCAGGACTACCTGGCCGGCAAGCTGGATAACGCCGAGTACCTGAACTTCTGCCTGGAAATCCTCGGCCGCACCGAGATGGCCCAGCTGGATGAATGGCATCGCGACTACATGCGCGACTGCATCGAGCCGATCGTACTGCCCAAGGCAGTTGAGTTGCTGGCCAAGCACCGGGCGGCGGGCGACAAGCTGGTGATCATCACCGCGACCAATCGTTTTGTGACCGCGCCGATTGCCGAGCGGCTGGGGGTTGAAACCCTGATTGCGACGGAATGCGAGATGCAGGATGGCCGCTACACCGGGCGCAGTACGGATATCCCGTGCTTTCGCGAGGGCAAGGTGACGCGCTTGAATCGCTGGCTGGAAGAGACCGGGTTTAGCCTGGAGGACAGTTACTTCTATAGCGATTCGATGAATGACCTGCCGCTGTTGGAGCAGGTGACGCATGCAGTGGCAGTGGATCCGGATCCGAATCTGCGGGCTGAGGCTGAGAAGCGTGGTTGGCCGGTGATTAGCCTGCGCGGCTGATAAAGCTTTCGCGAGCAAGCCCGCTCCCACATTTGATCGAGTTCCACCTTTGGAATGCAGTCAAATGTGGGAGCGGGCTTGCTCGCGAATGGAGGCAACTCGGTCTCAAGCCTTAAACCGGCTTGGCACCCATTAACCCGGCAATCGCCACAAACCCCACCAGGCTCACCACCGCCAGCGCCACGGTAAAGTTCAAACTCCCCGCCCCGCCCAGCCGCAGCCGATTAAGCCGCACCACCAGCCAGAACCAGCTCAGCGCCGCCACGGTGTAGATCACGCTGGAACCCAGGATCCAGGTTTGCCCCAGCGGCCAGCCGATCAGGTGCGCCAGCCACCAGCCGGTGAACGGCATGCTCACCACGCAAATGCCCATCAACAACCACACAAACACCCACGGCCGCTGCACGGTATGGGCCGGCCCCGCGCTGCGTTTGCGCCAGGCCAGCACTGCCAGGGCGAGGCCGCTGAGCAGCAGCAACACCGTGGCCGCGATGTGGATAACTTTAAGGGTGGTCAGCGTTTCCATGTTCTCGATTCCTTGAAGGCCGCCCAGTCAGCGTAGTCGCTCAACCGAGGAACAGCTGGTAGGCCGGGTTATCACTTTCATCCCAGTACGGGTAGCCAATGGCCTCCAGCGCCGCCGGCACCAGGTGACGCTCGTCCGCCGGTACTTGCAGGCCCGCCACCACGCGCCCATCGGCGGCGCCGTGGTTGCGATAGTGGAACATCGAGATGTTCCAGCGCCCGCCCAATTTGTTAAGGAAGTTGAACAGTGCCCCCGGACGTTCCGGGAATTCGAAGCGGAACACCACCTCGTCGCTGACGTGCGCCGCATGGCCGCCGACCATATGGCGGATGTGCAGCTTGGCCAGTTCGTTTTCCGTCAGGTCCAGCACCGGGAAACCCTGGCTGGTGAGGCTGGCGATCAGCGCGCTGCGCGGGTCGTTTTCCGGGTGGGTCTGCACGCCGACAAAAATGTGCGCCTCGCGCCCGGAGTGGTAGCGGTAGTTGAATTCGGTGATCTGGCGCTTGCCCACGGCTTCGCAAAAGGCCTTGAAGCTGCCCGGTTTCTCGGGGATGGTCACGGCAATGATGGCTTCGCGGCCTTCCCCCAGCTCGGCGCGCTCGGCCACATGGCGCAGGCGGTCGAAGTTGACGTTGGCCCCGGAATCGATGGCCACCAGGGTTTGCCCGGTGATGCCACGGGTCTCGACGTATTTCTTGATACCCGCCACGCCCAGGGCGCCAGCCGGCTCCGTGATGGAGCGGGTGTCGTCGTAGATGTCCTTGATCGCCGCGCAGATTTCATCGGTGCTGACGGTGATCACTTCATCCACGTAGTCCTTGCAGATGTCGAAGGTGTGCTGGCCGATCTGCGCCACTGCCACGCCGTCGGCGAAGATGCCCACGGTCGGCAATACCACGCGCTCGCCCGCCGCCATGGCGGCTTGCAGGCAGTTGGAGTCGTCTGGCTCGACGCCGATGATCTTGATTTCAGGCCGCAGGTATTTCACGTACGCCGCGATCCCGGCGATCAGGCCACCGCCGCCCACCGGGACGAAAATCGCATCCAGCGGCCCCGGGTGCTGGCGCAGAATCTCCATCGCCACCGTGCCCTGCCCGGCAATGGTGTGCGGATCATCGTAGGGGTGAATGTAGACGTAGCCTTTTTCGTCGACCAGCTTCAGCGAATACGCCAGCGCTTCCGGGAACGAATCCCCGTGCAGCACCACTTTGCCGCCACGGGAGCGCACGCCTTCGACCTTGATCTCGGGGGTGGTCTTGGGCATCACGATGGTGGCCTTGACCCCCAGCACCTTGGCCGCCAAGGCCAGGCCCTGGGCGTGGTTGCCCGCTGAAGCGGTGACCACACCGCGCGCACGTTCTTCGGCGCTCAGTTGGGTCAGCTTGTTATAGGCACCGCGAATCTTGAACGAGAACACCGGCTGCAAGTCTTCGCGCTTGAGCCAGACCTTGTTGCCCAGCCGCTCGGAGAGCTGGCGGGCGGTCTGCAGCGGGGTTTCTACGGCAACGTCGTAAACGCGCGAGGTGAGGATCTTTTTGACGTACTGTTCAAGCATCGGAAAGCATCACTGGGCGGGTTGGGCAGGGCCAAGGAGTCTAACCCAGCGTTTGGCCGGGCGACCACACGAAAACCGAGGTTTTGTTGGGTTATACTCGCGCCCCTCTTTACTCCCCGCCCGTTCCGGAGCCCGCATGACCCAGGATCAACTCAAACAGGCAGTGGCCCAGGCCGCCGTCGATTTAATCCTTCCTAAACTCGACGATAAAAGCATCGTCGGTGTCGGCACCGGTTCCACCGCCAATTGCTTTATCGATGCGCTGGCCCTGCACAAGGGCGCGTTCGACGGCGCGGTTGCCAGCTCCGAAGCCACCGCTGCGCGGCTCAAGGGCCACGGTATTCCGGTGTACGAGCTGAACACCGTCAGCGACCTGGAGTTCTATGTCGACGGCGCCGATGAAAGCGACGCACACCTGAACCTGATCAAGGGCGGCGGCGCAGCCCTGACCCGCGAGAAGATCGTCGCGGCCGTGGCCAAGACCTTCATCTGCATCGCCGACGCCAGCAAACTGGTGCCGGTACTCGGCGCGTTCCCGCTGCCAGTGGAAGTGATCCCGATGGCCCGCAGCCACGTGGCCCGCGAACTGGTGAAACTGGGCGGCGACCCGGTGTACCGCGAAGGCGTGCTGACCGACAACGGCAACATCATCATCGACGTGTTCAACATGCAGATCACCAACCCGGTGGAACTGGAGCGCCAGATCAACGCGATCGTCGGCGTCGTCACCAACGGTTTGTTTGCGGCCCGCCCGGCTGACGTACTGCTGCTGGGCACCCCGGAAGGCGTAAAAACGCTTAAGGCGTAATGCAAAACCCGTGTGGGAGCGGGCTTGCTCGCGAATGCGCAGTGTCAGTCACTGAATATGGCGCCTGATACACCGCATTCGCGAGCAAGCCCGCTCCCACATTTGTTCTGCACATGACTCAAGACTTGGTTTTTTTGAATACATAGAAAAGATTGGGCTCACTGACCATGTACAACGTGCCGTCGTTGTCCATGGCGATCCCCTCGGCCTGAGGCACGCGCTGCTTCAGGCCATGGCGCCCCTTGAGCAGCGACAGGCTGCTCAGGGGGCGACCGTCGATATCCAGTTCCAGCACCAAAAATGACTCATCCGACAGCGCCAGCAGATGACCGCTACGCTCGTCGTATTGCAGGCTCGACAGGTCGCGCACAAACAACCCGGCATCGCGCTTGGGGTTGTTGATCACGTGCACCGAGTAGGTTTTTTCCGGTTTGAAATGCGGAAAGCCGTGGACCTCGTAGATCAGCATCGGGTCGCGTTCCTTGGCCACAAACAGGCGCTTGCCCACCGAGTCATAGGCCAGGCCTTCGAAGCCCTTGTTGCCGCCCAGGTGCACGCCGAGGGTCATTTGCTCGGCGTCGGCGGCATCGAGGAATTGGGTGTCGTCATCCACGTGGACCTTGATCAGCCGCTGCTGGCGTTCGTCGCTGATCACGTAGGTGTTGTCGCTGATGTACTCCACGGCCTCGGCATCGCCAAACCCCACCAGCGCAATGCGCCGCAGGATTTTGCCGCCCAGGGACAGTTCGACCAGCTCAGCGTTCTTGTTGGTCACGGTAAACAGGCTGTTGCGCACCGGATCAAAGGTCAGTGCCGAGACATCATCGTTGAGGCCGTCGATCACCTGCGCCTCCAGGGCCACCCGGTAATCCCCAAGGCCAATGGAGTGCTCCCCGGCGGGATTGCGCCAGGATTGCCAGTTGAACCAGGCACGCTCGAACAGGCGCAATTGCTGGGCAACCACACCGCACGCCACCAGGGCGATCAGGATCAGGATAAAAAAAGCAGGTTTGGGGCGGGCAAGTCGACGCATCGGGCGGGGCTCAGAGTAAAAACTGGCGAATGAATATCACGGTCGCCTGAATTTAAACTTAAACGCCCCGGGTGTCTGGCGGATGCCGCAGATAGAGAGAAATCTGACGTAATCGAACTACTGCGCCTGCTTCTCGAAGCGATAGAACAGATTCGGCTCGCTGACCATGTACAGCGTGCCGTTCTCATCCATCGTCACGCCTTCGGCACGCGGGATGGTCTTTTTCAAGCCATTGAAGCCACCCAGCAAGGTCATGAAGCTGACCTGCTCGCCCTTCTCGTCCAGTTCCAGCAACAGATGGGAGTCCGCCGACAGCGCCAGCAGGTGGCCGGTACGTGGGTCGACGGTCAGCGCCGACAGGTTACGCATGTCCAGTTCAGTGCTGGCGAGCTTTTGCTTGGCGCCGGAGAGGGTCTGGCTGCCGTCGCTTTTCCAGGTGAACAGGGCCGGTGGGCGTTCTTCGCCGAGGATCAGCTGTTGGTTGCGCTTGTCCCAGGTCACCGCCTCAAAGGCTTTGTTCTGGTCCTTGGACGGGCCCAGGTCATAGGACGGGAAGTCGGCTTTGCTCAACTGCTGGGTCTGCGGGTCGACCTTGACGATGGTCAGGCTGTGCTGGCGCTCATCGACCACGGCCATCAGGCCGTTTTCCATCATGGTCACGCCTTCCGGGTTGTTCCAGCCGTTGAGCGGCATCTTGCGCAGCACGTCGCCTTGCAGGGTCAGTTCAACCAGGAACGGGTTCTTGCCCATCACCGAGAACAGGGTCTTGGTCAGCGGGTTGTAGGTGAGGTCCGAGGCTTCGTCCTTCTCCATGCCAGGCAGCAGCTTGGCGTCGATCACCGCGTGGTAGTCCGGGAGCCAGACGCTTTCCAGGCGCTCGGCCGGGGTTTCGAAGCCCTCCGCCACCCACAGCACGCCGCGGTCGTCCCAGTGCATCGCCCAGGCCACGCCGTAAATGATCGCGCCGGCGAGGAACAGCCAGGAATACCAGCGCATGGCAAGGCGTGAACGAAACGTGGGTTTTACGGATGGGAGAGGCACGGCCATTACGCTTTCCAGAAAGTCAGCTTTAGGGGATAGCACAGGATCACAAGGTCCGCGCGCAGGAGGCTGAGGATTATCCGGATGGGGTGTGAAAAAAATGCAAAAACCCGATTGGGTGGCAGTACACAGATCAAATGTGGGAGCGGGCTTGCTCGCGAATGCGGAGTATCAGTCACTGAATCTGTCACTGATACACCGCTTTCGCGAGCAAGCCCGCTCCCACATTTTTGACCGCGTTTCGCCAGGTATTCAGCGAACGCTGCTTTCGAAGCGGCTCACACCCGGCAATTCCAGCACCAGCTCGTCACCCACATTCAGCGGGCCCACGCCTGCCGGCGTACCGGTGAGGATCACATCCCCGGCCTGCAACGAGAAGCAGCCGGCCATGTACTGAATCATCGGGATGATCGGGTTGAGCATGATCGCGCTGTTGCCGTCCTGGCGCACTTCGCCGTTGATGGTCAGGCGGATGCCGATATCCGTCACATCCGGGAAAGTGCTGCCGACCACGAACGGGGCAATCACTGCCGCGCCATCAAACGACTTGGCGATTTCCCACGGCAAGCCCTTGGCTTTCAGCTCGGCCTGTTTGTCCCGCAGGGTCAGGTCCAGGGCCGGGGCGAAGCCGGAGATGGCGTCCAGCACTTCCTCGCGGCTCGGTTTGGCCGACAACGGCTTGCCGATCAACACCGCGATTTCCGCTTCGTAATGCACCGAACCGCGCTCGGTAGGGATGGCAAAACCGCCTTCCAGTGCCACTACGCAACTGCCGGGCTTGATAAACAGCAGCGGCTCGGTCGGTACCGGGTTATCCAGTTCCTTGGCGTGTTCGGCGTAGTTACGCCCGATGCACACCACCTTCCCCAGGGGAAAGTGAATATTGGTGCCGTCGACATACTTGTGCTGGTAGCTCATGGACCGACTCCTTCAGGGACTGTTAAACAGCGAAAATCTTGCCCGGGTTCATGATCCCGTTCGGGTCGAACACCGCTTTCACTGCCTTCATGTATTCAATTTCAACCGGCGAACGGCTGTAGGTCAGGTAATCGCGCTTGGTCATGCCCACGCCGTGTTCGGCGGAGATCGAGCCGTTGTACTTCTGCACGGTCTCGAACACCCACTTGTTGACGGTGGCGCACTTGGCGAAGAACTCGTCCTTGCTCAGGTTTTCCGGCTTGAGAATGTTCAGGTGCAGGTTGCCGTCGCCGATGTGGCCGAACCAGACGATTTCGAAGTCCGGGTAGTGTTCGCCGACAATCGCGTCGATTTCCTTCAGGAAGGCTGGCACTTTCGACACAGTCACCGAAATGTCGTTCTTGTACGGCGTCCAGTGGGAGATGGTCTCGGAGATGTACTCGCGCAGCTTCCACAGGTTGTGCAGTTGGGTTTCGCTCTGGCTCATCACGCCGTCCAGCACCCAGCCCTGCTCGACGCAGTGTTCGAACGTGGCCAGGGCATCGTTGGCCACTTCTTCGGTGGTCGCTTCAAATTCCAGCAGCGCGTAGAACGGGCAGTCGGATTCGAACGGCGCCGGCACGTCGCCACGACCGAGGACTTTGGCCAGGGCCTTGTCGGAAAAGAATTCGAAGGCGGTCAGGTCCAGCTTGCTCTGGAAGGCGTGCAGCACCGGCATGATCGAGTCGAAGTCGGTGGTGCCGAGCACCATCGCGGTAAGGTTTTTCGGCGCCCGGTCCAGGCGCATGGTCGCTTCGACCACAAAGCCCAGGGTGCCTTCAGCGCCGATGAACAGCTGGCGCATGTCGTAGCCGGTGGCGTTCTTGATCAGGTCTTTGTTCAGTTCCAGCAGGTCGCCCTTGCCGGTGACGACTTTCATACCGGCGACCCAGTTACGGGTCATGCCGTAGCGAATGACCTTGATCCCGCCGGCATTGGTGCCGATATTGCCGCCAATCTGGCTGGAACCCGACGAGGCGAAATCCACCGGGTAGTACAGGCCTTTTTCTTCGGCGACGTTCTGCAATTGCTTGGTGACCACACCCGGCTGGCACACGGCGGTGCGGTCGGTGAGGTTCACGTCGAGAATCTGGTTCATATAGTCGAACGACACAACCACTTCGCCATTCGCAGCGACGGCAGCGGCCGACAGGCCGGTACGACCACCGGACGGCACCAGCGCGACCTTGTGCTCATTGGCCCAACGGACGATGGCCTGCACCTGCTCGGTGGTCTTCGGGAAGACGATGGCCACCGGGGCCGGCGCAAAATGCTTGGTCCAGTCCTTGCCATAAGCCTCAAGGGAGTCAGCATCGGTCAGGACCTTGCCAGGCTCAACCAGGGTCTTCAGCTCATCAATCAGGGCAGGATGGGTCATCGACAGAACTCTCGAACAATTCATGGTCATCCTGAGAACGCTTCACGTCGCAGGAATGGGTGTTTAGCGGGGCACGTATGCTAGCATACCGCCCCCGCAGGATAGTGCCCAAGGGCGTTCTGCGGTGACGGCTTTCCTGCCGTCCGGGTCAGCTTACGTGATCCGATTCCCTGCCATTTTTCTCCGGGATACAGGTTTACGCAGATGAGCAAGACTTCTCTCGATAAGAGCAAGATCAAGTTCCTTCTTCTGGAAGGCGTCCACCCATCGGCCGTCGAAGTCCTGAAGGCCGCCGGGTACACCAGCATTGAGTACATCACCAGTTCTCTGCCGGAAGCCCAGCTCAAGGAAAAGATCGCCGACGCGCACTTTATCGGCATTCGCTCCCGCACTCAGCTGACCGAAGAGATCTTCGATCACGCCAAGAAGTTGGTAGCTGTCGGCTGTTTCTGCATCGGCACCAACCAGGTCGACCTCAACGCAGCGCGCGAGCGCGGCATCGCGGTGTTCAACGCACCGTACTCCAACACCCGCTCCGTTGCTGAGCTGGTATTGGCCGAGGCGATCCTGTTGCTGCGCGGTATTCCCGAGAAGAACGCTTCCTGCCACCGTGGCGGCTGGATCAAGAGCGCAGCCAACTCCTTCGAAATCCGCGGCAAGAAGCTGGGTATCGTCGGTTACGGCTCGATCGGCACGCAGTTGTCGGTATTGGCCGAAGGCCTGGGCATGCAGGTGTTCTTCTACGACACCCTGACCAAGCTGCCATTGGGCAACGCCACCCAGGTGTCGAGCCTGACCGAGCTGCTGGGCATGTCCGACATCGTGACCCTGCACGTACCGGAAACCGCTGAGACCCAGTGGATGATCGGCGAGAAGGAAATCCGCGCCATCAAGAAGGGCGGGATCCTGATCAACGCTGCACGCGGCACCGTGGTCGAGCTGGACGCCCTGGCCGACGCGATCAAGGACAAGCACCTGATCGGCGCCGCCATCGACGTGTTCCCGGTAGAGCCGCGCTCTAACGACGACATCTTCGAAAGCCCGCTGCGTGGCCTGGACAACGTGATCCTGACCCCGCACATCGGCGGTTCCACCGCAGAAGCCCAAGCCAACATCGGCCTGGAAGTGTCGGAGAAACTGGTCAAGTACAGCGACAACGGTACGTCGGTGTCCTCGGTCAACTTCCCGGAAGTGGCTCTGCCGGCGCACCCTGGCAAGCACCGTCTGCTGCACATCCACCAGAACATCCCTGGCGTGATGATGGAGATCAACAAGGTCTTCGCGGAAAACGGCATCAACATTTCCGGTCAGTTCCTGCAGACCAACGAGAAAGTCGGCTACGTGGTTATCGACGTAGACGCCGAGTATTCGGACCTGGCGCAAGAGAAGCTGCAGCACATCAACGGCACTATCCGTAGCCGCGTGTTGTTCTAATCGCTAAACGCGCATAAAAAAGGGAGACCCTCGGGTCTCCCTTTTTTTGTCTGAACAAATCTTACTTGACGTTAACCGTGATGACTTTCGAGGCTACAGTCGGGTTGAACTGCATGTGCAGTTTGTCGCCGGCTACCAGTTGCAGCGTGTGCTTGCCTGGGGTGAGGGTCAGCTCGGTTTCGGTCTGTGCCTTGCCGTAGTGGATCACGGTGTCGGTGGCCGGGATCGGCACGCTGGCATCCGGCAACTCTTTCTGGTCGATCAGCAGGTGGTGGTGGCCGGTGCCCGGGTCCTGGCTGGTGGCCGGAGCCAGTTTCAGGCCTTCCATGCCGAATTTCACGGTGAAGGTTTTATCGACGGTGGCGCCATCTTTGGGCGACACGATGAACACTTTGGCACCTTCTGGTGGAGCGCTGCGCGGGATGCCATCAGCAGCGGTCGCCAGCATCGAAGCGCCCAGCAATAGGCTGGCCAGGGTTGCACGGGTCAAAAAGGCTTTCATTCACTTCTCCAGTTTTTCCGGGAAATCTGTAGGGTTATGACAACTTCGCGACAAATTGCTGTCCAAGGCATTCAACACCATAGCAAAGCGAGCCTGAACAACGCTTCGCTCATTCGAATTCTTTAGGAGCGACCATGCGTTTCCTGCCTGGCCTGTTACTTTTACTGCCCCTTGCAAGTCCCTTGGCCCATGCCGAACTGATCGACGATGTATTTGACCGCGGGGAACTGCGCATCGCAATGGAAGCCAACACCCCGCCCTTCAACTTCAAGGAAGGCGACAAACTCACCGGTTTTGAAGTGGAGCTGGGTGAGTTGCTGGCCAAGGAAATGGACGTACGCCCCTCCTTTATCACCGTCGATGCCGCCGAGTTGCTGCCCGGCGTGGAAAGCGCCAAGTACGACGTGGCCATCAACCATATCGCTATGACTCCTGAACTGGCGGATCGTTTCGACTTCAGCGAGCCCTACAGCTACTCCAGCGCACAGCTGATCGTGCGCAAGCAGGAACAGCGCCCGTTGGGCAGCTTTGCGGCGCTCAAGGGCAAGGCGTTGGGCGTGGCCCAGGGCAGCCAGTTTGTGGAGCAGGCGCGCACCGCCGAGGGCGTTGATTTGCGCAGCTATGCCGATGCCAGGCAGCCGATCAAGGACGTTGCCGATCAACAGATCGATGCCGCCATCAGTGATCGGCTGCTGATTCCCTACGCGATTCGCGACAGCCAGCTGCCGGTGAAGGAAGGCGCAGACGTCGGCCCGACGCTGAGCCTGGCGATTCCGTTCCAGAAGGGTAACCCGGCGTTCAAGGCCAGCCTGGACAAGGCCCTGCAACGAGTGAAGGCCGATGGCCGGCTGGCGGCGTTGTCGGAGAAGTGGTTCGGGATGGATGCGAGCAAGCCGGTGAAAAAGGCCGAATAAACGACTCGGTCAATGTGGGAGCGGGCTTGCTCGCGAATGCGGTGGCTCGGCTTGAGCATCGGGTGACTGACACTGCGCTTTCGCGAGCAAGCCCGCTCCCACATGTTGATCTATGTCAGGCTTGAGCATTTTGCCAGGGCCGCTGCCGCTTCGGGCAATTCCAGCTCACTGAACACCAGCACCCCATGGCGCTTGAGCAAGGCCGACGTCACGCCTTCGCCGGTGACCTTCACGCCGGTGAAGGTACCGTCATAGGTCAGCAGATTGCCGCACGACGGGCTGTTGGCCTTGAGTACGGCGACGCGGATATTGTGACGCTGTACCAGCGCCAATGCCTGGCGGGCGCCATCAAGGAACGCTTCGCTGAAGTCTTCCCCCTGGGCCGTCAGCACCTGGGCGCGGCCTTCCCACACGTCAATCCCCTGCCCGCCCGGGATTTCGGCAGACGGCCGTGGCGTCGGCAAGCCACCCGCCACTTCCGGGCACACGGCAACCACCCGGCCTTCGGCCTGCCACGCGGCCAATTGATCGAAAGGCCCGCTGGCCCCTCCGTCGTAGCGTACCCGGTGCCCCAGCAGGCAGCGGCTGACCAGAATCCTTTGCATCATCAAAACGGCTCGTTGCCCCGCCGGCGAAACCAGCCGGTGAGGGACAGGCGTTCGCGGGTGGCGGGCATGACTTCATGGGGGATTTCCCCCGACAGGAATACCACCAGGCAACCGCCGGTGGGCACCACATCGTATTCGACGTCGCCCTTGAGGTACATGCGCAACTGGCCGCCATGTTCCGGCAGCCAGGCGTTGTTCAAGTAGATCACTGCCGACACCATGCGCCGGTCGTCATCGCGAAAACGGTCCACATGCTTGAGGTAAAACGCCCCCGGGGGGTACATCGCGAAGTGGCTTTCGAAGTCTTCCAGGCCCAGGAACAGGCCACGGTTCATCGCCACCCGCAGGCTGTCCATCAGCTCCAGGTAGTTATCGCAGGCCACCACCTCGCCCGGCTCCAGCCACTGGATATGGTCACCCCGGATGCCCTCGCGAATCTCCTGGGAAGGCCCCCGTCCGACCGCCGCGGGCGCCAATTCACCTTCGGCGGCGCGTTTTTGGCACTCAGCCGCCAGTTCGAGGGTCAGAGCCTCGGGCAGGAAGATATTCTGCTGCGACCAGCCTTGTGCGGCCAGGTCATCGACAATGCGTAACAGCAGCGGGTGATCGGAGGGTATGGGCATGGCGCGCATAGTATCCATACGCCTGTGAATCCGACAGAGCCGCCGAGCGTCTGAATACACTTTAGTCAGGTGACCGATAGGATTTCTCGACAAATCCTACGCCCGACACGGACAATAGTGGCCGACTGACAGGAGTCCATATGCGTCGTTTGTTTTTTTCCTTGCTGATGTTCTGCGTTTTGCCCGCCTGGGCAGACAGCCATGACCAGTTGTACAAGGTCGCCGGCTGGGCAGACCAGCGCGCGCATTTTAATGACGCCCTCAGTGCCGCCCAGCAACGCTACCGCAATAGCCTGCCGCCGGCGGTGTATCAGGCGCTGGTGGACAACAGCAATAAACGCTTCGCGCCCCAGTCGGTAGACCAGCGCGCCGAAGCGCAACTGCGCAAGAATTTGGCGGACCCTAAGCCGGCACTGGCCTTCTTCCAGTCGCCGCTGGGCCGCAAGATTGTCGCCGCCGAGTTGCTGGCCACCCGCCGCGATCAACTGGCGAAGAACGCCCAGGGCTTGCCGCACATGGAGGCCGATGCCACCCGCAGCCTGATCATCGGCCACCTGGCCCAGGCCTTGCCTGCGCGGGAAGCCGGGGCTGAAGTCAGCCTGGCGATTGCCGGCGTGGCGGCCGACAGCTTGAGCCAGATGATCCCCGGGCTGTTGGGCGGAGGCCAGGCGCAGGGCATGTTGAACGGCCAGCGTGAGCGCCTGATGCAGCAGATCGGCAATGATCTGAACAACACGCTGTTGTACGTCTACCGGGATTTGTCCGACCCGGAGCTGGAAGAGTTCGCGACGTTCGCGGAGTCGCCGGAGGGCAAGGCGTACTACAAGGCGGCACTGGCGGCGATTCGCGCCGGGCTGGCGGTCGGCCAAAGCACCTCGAGCCTGGCGCAGTAACCCTGTGGGAGCGGGCTTGCTCGCGAAGACGGTGTGCCAGTCACTGGTTATGCTAACTGATCGACCGCCTTCGCGAGCAAGCCCGCTCCCACATTTGGATTGCGTTATTTCAGGTGGTCGGTGAGAAACCCGAAGTATTGCTGCCGAATCTCCGGAATCTCATTCGCCAAGTGATGCCTGCCACGCGGCAGCATCAACACCTCCGGCTGGTCGAACTTGCTGCGCAGCACCTTCAGGTTGTGCTGCCAGTCCACCGTCATGTCTTCCTCACCCTGCACGATCAACGGCCGCCGCGTGCTGCGTGGCGCCGCTTCAACACGTTTGATCCAGCGCGCCAGGGCGCCCACCCAGGCAGTCGGCAACTGCCGTGGCTGCAACGGGTCGGCCTCCAGGAACGGCTTGAACTGCGGGTCGTTGGTGTTATCGCTGAAACGCCGGGCGATGCCTTTGACGAACGGCCGGAGCAGGTAATAACTGAGCTGCGACCAGCCCCAGGCGCGGGGCCGCACCAGCGGTGACAACAGGAACGTCTTGCCCTGGGCCGGGCTGTCGACGCCATGGCTAAGCAGGTGATCCACCACAATCGCGCCGCCGGTGCTTTGCCCGAACAAGTGCCACGGCTGCGGCAATTGCAGCGCCCTGGCCTGTTCAAACAACGCCTGCACCACGTCCTGGTACACCGCAAAGTCATCAATGCTGGCCCGCTCGCCGCTGGACAGGCCGTGGCCCGGCAAGTCGCAGGCGATCACCACAAAGCCCTGGTCCAGCGCCCAGTCCACGGCATGCCGGTACAGGCCCATATGGTCGTAGAAGCCATGGAACAGGAACATCGTCGCCACCGGCACCGGTGGCCACCACACCTGGCAGACCACGTCGAACCCATCCACCGCAAACCGCCCCAGGCGGCTTGTCGCGGGCACCTTGCGGGCAGCGAGGTCCAGGCCGTAGAAGCGCTGGTAGACCCGGGCCTCGGCTGAAAGCGGCTGCGCGTCCACCAGTGGGCGCAAGCTTTCACGTAGATGATCAGGGTCAAACGTAACGGGCATAAGAACTTCCAGACTGTGGCTTCAACGCATTGAACAGATGAATATCGAGCCGCGATATTCATCTGTCAGGGCAAGCATGGCAAGCTACGCGTCCTCCGAGGATTGATCCAAATGCGACAGCCCTACCGCACCACCCTCTTCGCCAGCCTGATCGTGATCATTTGCGCCGGCGTGTTGTGGGCGGCGTATGACTGGTTCCAGGGACGCTACCTGCGGGCATTCAGTGAACATACGGCGGTGTTTTCCGGTGACAGCCTGAGCCTGCCGGCCGAGCTTGCCGGCCCGGGCCCGATCCGCCTGGTGCACTTCTGGGACCCCGCCTGCCCGTGCAATGTCGGCAACCAGCAGCACCTTGGCGAGTTGATCGAGCAGTACGCCCCCCAGGGCGTGGAGTTCTATTCCCTGCAGAAAGCCGGCAGCCACGGGCAGTTGCCCGCCACCCTGGGCTCGATGAAGGCCCTCAAGGCCGTGCCCGGTGCCCAGCATCTGCCGGCCAGCCCTGCCGTGGGCATCTGGGACCGCAGCGGCAAGCTGGCGTATTTCGGGCCCTACAGCGAAGGGTTGACGTGTAACTCCAGCAACAGCTTTATCGAGCCGATCCTGCAAGCCCTCGAAGGCGGACGCGAGGTCAATGCGACCCACACCCTGGCGGTCGGCTGTTATTGCGAGTGGAACGGGGAAACGTCTCCACCCTGACTCGGCAAGCTGAACAGACGCTGTTCGTTCGACAAACTCGAACAACTGTATCGGCACGCTCCTGTATCGTAAGCAACGAGCCGTACAAGCAGACGACACGGGAACACATGAGCCAATTAACCATCATCCTCTGGATACTCAACGTCATCGTTGATACGTCCGGCCAGTTGGCGTTCAAAGCCGCAGCCTCAGCCAGCGCCGAGCATGACGGCATGGCCCACTGGCGCCATATGCTCAAGCGTCCGTGGATCTGGCTGGGCATCATCTGCTATGTGTTCGAATTCGTGCTGTGGCTGGCCTTCCTGACACTGGTGCCGTTGTCGGTCGGGGTGATGCTGGGCTCCATCAATATTGTCGTGATCATGATTGCCGGGCGTTTCCTGTTCAAGGAAAGCCTGAGCAAATGGCGGTTGATCGGCATCATGCTGATCGCCTGTGGCGTGACCGTCGTGGGGTTCGAGTAATGAAACGGTTTTATATCCTGGGTTTTCTGTCGCTGATCATTTTCGATACCTTGGCGCAGGTCAGTTTCAAGTTCGCCTCGATTCATGCCGAACCGCTGACGATGGACGCCGCCTGGTTGATCCGCGTGTTCGGTGCGCCATGGATCTACGGCGCATTCGTGGGCTACATCGGCGCGTTTTTCACCTGGATGACGCTGTTGAAATACGCCCCGGTGGGCCCGGCGTTTGCGGCCTCCCACCTGGAGCTGATCAGCGTGACGCTGATCTCCGTCTGGCTGTTCAACGACACCCTTACCCTGCCCAAAATCGTCGGTGGCGCGCTGATTATCGCGGGCATACTGTGCCTGGCGCGCAGCGAAGACAAAGAAAGCAAGACCGTCGAGGCCGAACCCTCGCAGACGCTGGCGTCATGACGCCCGTTGTCAGCCAGCGGGAGATTCCGCCAACGGCGGGGCTTCCCCTGCGCTGGCAGGACTTGTTCAACCGCTCGGGCGACCTGGCCCGCGACCTGGCCCGACAGCTCGACATCCCGCTGCCGGCCCTGCCCTGCTCCGGCACCGCCGCGCTGATCATGGCGCTGCGGGTGTTGCAGCAGCGCACGCCGGGGCGCACCGAGCTTATCGTGCCGGCCTATACCTGCCCGCTGGTGGCCCTGGCGGCCCATCACTGCCCGCCTTTGCGCGTGGTGGCGTGCGATCTGCAGCCCGGCAGCATCGACCTGGACGAACACCAGCTGGCGCAGCTGTGCAACCAAAACACCTTGGCGATCGTCGTCACTCACCTGGCCGGGCGTGTGGCGGATGTGGAGGCTGCCAAGCGCATTGCCGAGCCACTCGGCATTGCGGTGATCGAAGACGCCGCCCAAGCCATGGGCGCACTGGATGATGGAAAAAGCGTCGGACTGAAAGGCGACATCGGCTTTTTCAGCATGGCGCTGGGCAAAGGCCTGACGACGGCTGAAGGCGGTGTGTTGTTCAGCCGGGATCCGGCGCTGCATCAGGCGTTGCACCAGCAATGCCGGCAGGACTTGCCCTTCAGCCTGCGCTGGGAAGTGCAACGCAGCGCCGAGCTGTGGGGCTATGCCGCGGCGTATCAGCCCCGCGGGCTGAAGTACGTGTACGGCAAGCCGCTGCGGGCGGCGTTGGCGCGGGGCGATGAAGTGGCGGCGGTAGGCGACGACTTTTCCGTCAACGATATTCCGTTGCACCGCCTCGGCGGCTATCGCCAGAAGGTCGGCGCCGCAGCCCTGGCCCGCTTGCCCGAGCATTTGCAGCAAGGCCGCCTGCGGGCCTTGCGTCGCGTGGCGCAGCTGAGCAGCTTGCCCGGCGTGTCGGTGTTGACCGACAGCCCGGGCCAGCAAGGCACCTGGCCGTTCCTGATGGTGGTGATGCCCAGCGCACAAACCCGCGATACCGCGATGGCGCAGCTGTGGACGGCAGGCCTGGGCGTCACCCGCCTGTTCATCCACGTATTGCCGGGCTACCCGGCACTCACCCCGCTGTTACAGCAAGGCGCCGATATCCCCCGCGCGCAAAGCTTCGCCGCCCAGACACTGTCGATCAGCAACAGCCACTGGCTGACGGACGAGCTGTTCGAGCAAGTGCTGGATCATCTGCGGCGGATTCTCAAACGCTAGGCCCAGCTTTGATCGATACGGGTCAACAAGCGCGCATTCAACTCATTCTGCTGCTGTTGCCAGATCACCACCTGGTTCTCCGGCAGCTCTTCCTGGCCATCCGACGCACTCAGCCAGCGCTTGAACTTGCTCTGGTAGTGGTAGGCGGACACGTCGCCGGTAATGTCCGCGCCAATAATGCTGCCGTGGCAGGCGTCGATCAGCGCATTCAAATGCCTCTCCAGAAACTCGCCCTGGTCCCAATTGGTATTCACCACCTGCGGGCTCAGCACGTCTTTGTCGATGGAGAGATACACCGGCAGCGAAGGGTCGAGCTGCGCCAGGAACGCGCTCATCAACTCGTCCGCGCTGGTGAATGCACGATTGCTGCGGCCTGCGCCGATCCAGTTCAACCAACGGGTATCGACGTTGGTGTTCCAGTAGGTCAGCTTGCGTTTCACCAGCGGCGACCAGTGATTCTCCCAGGCGTGCTTGAGGGAAATGTCCGGCGAGCCAATGCCCAGCACGTGAACGTGCTCGACCTGCGGCAGGCGGCTGGCCCAGTAGACCCAAGACCCACAATGGATACCAAACGGATAACGCATGTTGTCCGGGTGGTTATCGCAAATGATCAACTGGATCTTTTGCTGGGAGGGAAGACGGTTCAACAACAGCTGGCTGAGGTGGTGATAATCACCGCTGCCGGTAAACACACAGCCGTAATCGCTGGGCATCTGCGCGTGCAGGGCGCTCTCCAGCTCCTTGAACTGCGCCCAGCGGCAGCCGAAACGGATTTTCTCCTGCCAGGCTTGCAACGGCAGGGTAAGGGCGCCGGGAATGTTATTCACGGCCCCGTCAAAATCGAGGATCAATGCGGGACGGGCCTGGCTCATGCGGTTTGCTCCTGCTGCCACTGCGTATCGCTTTCAAAATGGTGCCGGAAACGGTTCATCACTTTGCGCAGCAGCGGGTTCCTCACCCACACCAGATGGCGGGTAAACGTGAACTTGGCGCCGAGGCTGGACTTGACCTGTGGGTCGGTCCACCCCGCGACATAAAACTGCAGGCCCTTTTCCAGGGCGAACTCCAGGTTCACAAACCAGCTGACGAAGTACAGGTTGTGCTCCAGCGCCAGCGGGTAGTTCAGGCCGATGTACTTGTCGAGCAACTTGCCGTCTTGCTGGTAGCACAGGTTATAGCCAACCAGTTCGTCTTCGTCCCAGTAGCAGAACACATGCCCGCCGCTGTCGGCATCGGTGAGCAACTGGATGAAGAATTCGGGCGTGAGCAAGTCGAAGTGGATTTCGCTCTGTGCGTACACCGCCTTGTACAGCCGATACAGTTCCTGCTGCCATTGCTCATCGCTGAAGCGGGCATCGCCGGTGTCCAGGGTCTCGATGCGCAGCTCATCGCGGCTGCGCAACTTGCGGCGGATATTGCGGCGACGGCTGTGGGACAACCGCGACAGATACTCATCGGTCGAGCTGAAGTCGATCGGTACATAGGCCAGCGCCTGGCCCTTTACATTGATGAATCCGCGCTGGGTGCAGGCCTCGATCAACGCGTGTGCGTAGCGATTGTCCTCAACGCTGAGCAGCGGAGAATCCAGCGGCACATCCTTGACGATGGTGAGCTTGCGTTGCGGTGCACATTCCTCTTGCAGCCATCGCGCCATGTCCTGTGGCGGTACGTTCAGCGGGAACGGGGAATATTCGCTGACCGTGGTGCCGATAAAACAGGTGTCGATATGCAGCCATGACTGCCACAAACGGTACCCGGGCCAACTGCGCAGGCGGGCACGCAGCTCATCGTCTGCGGTGGTTTGCAGGTCGAACCGGGTGAAAAAGTACGGCAGTCCCTGTGCTGACAGCTGGGCAGTGAAACCCACCGGCGGGTATCGCAAAAAATTGCTGATCAGCGATGGCGTTTCCATGCAGCAGGCATAAGGCACCTGTGCACGGCTGGGATCTGTCATAAATTGCATTCCGAAAGTGATAGCAAAGGCGCGCCCGGATGACGGGGTGAATCATCGCGCCGCTGGTTTCATGTAACAGAGTAAACATAATACTCCGCCTACCCGCGGCCCACTTCAGAACCCCCACTTCATGCAGCTCAGGTTCAGGGAGCACGAACCCGAGAGCATTTTCCGCAGCGCTCGCCAAACCCACTAAACTGCCCGAATCTTCACGGTGACCGACTAATAAGGGACAACCCATGAAACGCATCCTGACCGCGCTGGCCATCCTGCTCGCAGCCCTTATGGTTGGCGCCGGCTGGTACGTGTACAGCAAGCAGCCGACTCGCCAGGGCACGGTGGAGCTGGCCCACCTGCAAGGCTCGGTCACCGTGCGCTACGACGACCGAGGCGTGCCGCATATCCGCGCCGAGAATGAGACCGACCTGTACCGCGCCCTCGGCTACGTGCATGCCCAGGACCGGTTGTTCCAGATGGAGATCATGCGGCGCCTGTCCCGTGGCGAGCTGGCCGAGGTGCTGGGGCCCAAATTGCTGGAAACCGACAAACTGTTCCGCAGCCTGCGCATTCGCGAGCGCGCCTTGAGCTACGTCGAACACATGGACCATGAGTCTGCGTCCTGGAAGGCCCTGCAAGCCTACCTGGACGGGGTCAACCAGTATCAGGACAGCCACGCCAAACCCATGGAGTTCGACGTACTGGGCATCCCCAAGCGTCCGTTTACCGCCGAAGACACCATCAGCGTCGCCGGCTACCTGGCCTACAGCTTTGCCGCCGCCTTTCGTACCGAACCCTTGCTGACCTACGTCCGCGATCAACTGGGCAACGATTACCTGAAGGTCTTCGACCTCGATTGGCAACCCAAGGGCGCACTGAACCTGGCAGCCGGTGACTGGAAAGACCTCGGCGCCATCGCCCAGTTGAGCGAACAGGCCATGGCCGACAACGGCCTGCCGCAGTTCGAAGGCAGCAACGCCTGGGCCATCAGCGGCAGCCGCACCAAGAGCGGCAAGCCGTTGCTGGCGGGTGACCCGCATATCCGCTTCTCGGTGCCATCGGTGTGGTACGAGGCGCAGCTGTCAGCGCCGGGCTTCGAGCTTTACGGTTATCACAACGCGCTGGTGCCGGTGGCGTTCCTGGGCCACAACAAGGATTTCGGCTGGAGCCTGACCATGTTCCAGAACGATGACCTCGACCTGATCGCCGAGAAGGTCAACCCGGACAACCCCAACCAGGTCTGGTACCACGACAAGTGGGTGGATATGACCAGCAGCGAGCAACAGATCGCGGTCAAGGGCCAGGACCCGGTGACCATGACCCTGCGCACCTCGCCCCACGGCCCGATCATCAATGACGTGCTCGGCGAAAACGCCGGCAAGACGCCGATTGCCATGTGGTGGGCATTCCTGGATACCGAAAATCCGATCCTCGACGGTTTCTATCAGCTCAACCGTGCCGATACCCTCGCCAAAGCGCGTGCGGCGGCGGCCAAGGTCCAGGCGCCTGGCTTGAACATCGTATGGGCCAATGCCAAGGGCGATATCGGTTGGTGGGCGGCAGCGCAATTGCCGATCCGCCCGGCCGGGGTCAACCCGGGCTTTATCCTCGACGGCAGTACCGCCCAGGCGGACAAGCTCGGTTTCTACCCATTCAGCGCCAACCCCCAGGAAGAAAACCCGGCCCGCGGTTATGTGGTGTCCGCCAATGCCCAGCCCGCGTCACCCACCGGCATGCCGATCCCCGGGTATTACAACCTGGCGGACCGTGGCCAGCAGTTGAACGCGCAACTGAGCGACAACAGCGTGAAATGGGACGTGGAAAACAGCCAGGCCTTGCAGCTCGGCACCACCACCGCCTACGGCCCACGGCTGCTGGCACCGCTGCTGCCGGTGCTGCGTGAGGTGGTCAAGGACCCGGCGCAGTTGAAGCTGGTGGAGCAACTGGCAGCCTGGAAAGGCGATTACCCGCTGGACTCCACCAGTGCCACGCTGTTCAACCAGTTCCTGTTCAACCTCACTGACGCAGCGTTCCACCCGAAACTGGGCGATGGGATGTTCAAGACCTTGCTCACCACCCGGGTAGTGGACGCAGCCTTGCCGCGCCTGGCCGCTTCAGCGGATTCGCCGTGGTGGGATGGCCACCGCGCCGAGACCGTCAAGCTTGCCTGGGACAACAGCCTGCAACACCTCAAGGCGACCTTTGGTGACGACCCATCGCAGTGGCAATGGGGCAAGGCCCACACCCTGACCCACGGCCATCCACTGGGCTCGCAGAAGCCGTTGGACAAGATCGTCAACGTGGGCCCGTTTGCCGCTCCCGGCACCCATGAAGTGCCCAACAACCAATCCGCACAGATCGGCCCGGCGCCGTGGCCGGTGACGTACGGGCCGTCGACCCGGCGCCTGATTGATTTCGCCGATGCCGCACATGGGCTGACCATCAACCCGGTCGGGCAGAGTGGTGTGCCGTTCGACAAGCACTATTCCGATCAGGCGGAAACGTACATCGAAGGCGGGTATGAGCAGGCGCATTTCAATGATGAGGAAGTGACGGCGAATACTCGTAGTACGCTCAAGCTGTTGCCGGCCCGGACACCGCAATAACTGAAGAAACAAAAAACCAATGTGGGAGCGGGCTTGCTCGCGAATGCGGTGGATCAGTCAATACATCTGGTGACTGACACTCCGCATTCGCGAGCAAGCCCGCTCCCACATTTTGATCTGCGTTGTTGCTTCTAGCGGGTACGCAGCCGCCCCGGCGCCTCACCGTAGGTTTCCTTGAATTTCTTGCTGAACGCCGCCTGGGATTGATACCCCGCCCGAGCGGCAATATCCGTCAGGCTCAGCCGCGACTGATGCAGCAGGTTGAACGCCAGCTCCATGCGCAACTGCGTCAGCAACACCCACGGCGACACGCCCGCCACTTTGACAAACCCACGCATGAAGGTCGCCCGGGACATCGACGCGGCGCTGGCCAGGCTGTCGATGGTCCACTCATGCCCAGGATCCGCCAGCATCGCCTGCCAGGCCTTGCCCAGGCGTTTGTCGGTCAACAAGGCAAAGGTGCCCGCCACCGGCGCTTGCTGCGTCAGCCATGCCCGCAGGATCAGGGTGAACAACGCCGACGACAGCGCATCAATGAAAAACCGCGCCCCCAGCCGCTGCCCGTCCGCCTCGCTGCGCAGCAGTGCGATCAATGCCGCCAACTGTCCATCGGCCTGCCACTGCCGGCTGGACACCACCAGGTAGTCCGGCAACGCACTGAACAGCAACGACTGGCGGTTGTAGCGAAAGCTGCCGCAGAGCATGTCCACGTCCGGCTGCTCACCGCCCAGGCGATGGATCGGCAGCAAGCCGCCTTCGATCACGGTCTGCGCCACCGGCTTTACCCGCGCGCCCTGGCTGCGCACCAGGTGCGTCGCGCCACCGGGCATCAACAGGATGTCGCCCTCCTCCAACGTCACCTGCTGCCCGCCGGACAATTCGGCGCGGCAGGTGCCCGCCAGCACAATGTGATACGGCGCCACGCCCATCGGCTCGGGCTCGTGGTCCATGGCCCAGGCGCCCTGGAACTGGCAACGCAAGTCCAGGCTGCCCCGCAGGTTGGCCAACGCGATGAGGGTGTCGATGGAGTTCATTTGCGAGCATCGGTCAAAAAGGTGAGTGGATCGAACAAAAGCGCCAAACCTGAACCGCGCACACTGGCTTCACACCCAACCCGTTCAGGAGTTAACACGATGTTCAATAACTGGTCCGACTTGCTGCCTACCGTGAAGAAAGCCTTTGGCGCGCTGGGCAAGAGCAACCCGAAGATGGTCAAAGCCTACATGGCGCTGGGGGAAGCAGCCGAGGAAAATGACGTCCTCGATGCCAAGACCCGCGAGCTGATTTCCATCGCCGTGGCCATCACCACCCGCTGTGACGGCTGCATCGGCGTGCATGCCGACGCGGCGATCAAGGCCGGCGCCACCCGCGAAGAAGTGGCCGCGACCCTGGCCACCGCGATCTCGCTGAATGCCGGCGCGGCGTATATCTACTCGCTGCGCGCCCTGGAAGCCTATGACACGCTCAAACCGGCGCCGCAAAATTAAGCCGGAATTGTTGCGGCGTCACGCCCAGCCGGCGATTGAACACACTGCGCATGTGCTGGGCATCGCGAAAGCCGCATTGATACGCCACGGTCTTGAGCGGTGCGTGGGTGCTTTCGAGCATCACCCGCGCCGCATCCACCCGCGCCCGCTCGACGAACTCCGCCGGAGTGATCTGCGCTTCCCGGGCAAATACCCGCGAGAAGTTGCGCGCGCTCATGTTGGCGGCTTTGGCCAGGTCGGCGATGGTCAGGTCGCCCGTCAGGTTGGCCAATACATACAGCTGCACCAGCGCCACCGCCGAGGTGGCTTGCGCGTGGGGTGTCAGGAACGGGCTGAACTGCGACTGCCCGCCGGAACGCTGGGTGAACACCACCAGGCGCTTGGCCACGCTGAGGGCGACTTCCGGGCCGTGGTCCTGGGCCAGCAGGTACAGCGACAGGTCGATGCCCGCCGTCACCCCGGCCGAGGTGTAGAGGTTGCCGTCCTGCACATAGAGGCGGTCGGCTTCGACCTGGGCCGATGGGCATAAGGCGGCCAGATCGGCAGCGTCGCCCCAGTGGGTGGTGACGGTGCGCCCGTCCAGCAACCCGGCGCGGGCGAGCATAAAGGCACCGTTGCAGATGGAGCCGAAGCGCCGGGCTCGCGCACTGGCGTCACGCAGCCATTGATTGAACACCGGGCCGAAATCCTCGAAGGGCAGCTGCGGCCCGCCGGCCATCAACAGCAAGTCGTAAGGCTCGAGGGCCTCGCTGAAATGCCGGTGTGCCTGCAACGACAAGCCGTTGGAACAGGCCATGTTGCCGTGCCCCAGGCCAATCACCTCCAGCTGGTAATGCGCCTCGGGCGGCAGAAAACGGTTGGCCTCGCAGAACACATCCAGGGGCCCGGTCACGTCCAGTGACTGGACGCCGGGGAAGATCAGGATGGCGACGGTTTTGCCCATGAGCAGGAACACCTTTTTCTAACTGAATAAACACAACCCTCGTAGGAGCTGGCTTGCCGGCGATGCAGACACCTCGGTGTAGCAGGTATACCGAGGTGATGCTATCGCAGGCAAGCCAGCTCCTACATTTGATCGCGCATAGCCTTGGCGCGATATCGCGGCACATTGGCCGGGATCGCATCCTCGCCGCGATGGCCCCTTCGCGGGCGCGCGACCAGACTGGACTCATCGGCGCCAACCCCGGCGCTTTCTTGAGGAGAACGACCATGAGCACCACCATCGCCGGCATCAAGATCCCGGACAGCGCCCTGGCCAAGGCCACCACCGAATACATCCGCGACATCGAATCCGACCTGCTCTACCACCACTCCCGCCGGGTGTTCCTGTTCGGCGCATTGAGCGGCGAGCGCCAGCAGTTGGCCTATAACCCGGAGTTGCTGTACGTCGGCGCGATGTTCCACGACCTGGGCCTGGTGGAAGGTCACCGCAGTGACGACGAACGCTTTGAAGTGGACGGCGCCAACGCGGCGGCGGACTTTCTCAAGCCTTACGGGTTGAGCGATGACGACATCGAACAGGTGTGGTTGTCCATCGCCCTGCACACCACACCGGGGGTGCCCAAGCACTTGCGTCCAACCGTGGCGCTGGTGACCGCGGGCGTGGAAATGGATGTGCTGGGAATGGAGTACGCGGCGTTTACCAGCGTGCAGCGCGAAGCGGTGGTGCATGCGCATCCACGGGGTGAAGGATTCAAGGAGTGCATCATCTGCGCGTTTGCCGACGGCCTGCGCCATCGTCCGCAGACCACGTTTGGCAACGTGAAGACCGATGTGCTGGTGGATCAGGAGCCGGGGTTCAAGCCGATGAATTTCGTCGAGGTGATTCGCAAGTCGCCTTGGACTGCTTAACCCGAATTGGAATGCAATCAAAATGTGGGAGCGGGCTTGCTCGCGAAGGCAGTGGATCAGTCAATACATCCGGTGACTGACACTGCGCTTTCGCGAGCAAGCCCGCTCCCACATTTTTGATCCGGTTTCTTCAGGGCTACCTGATTAGACCGGTGCTGGAGCCCGACGCGAATCCGCCGGCTTCTCCCAACCATCCGCAGCCGCTTCTTCAATCGCCTGCTGGATCGCTTTCTTGCGGTGCTCTTCCGCACGACGGCTGAAGAACCACACCAGGAAGGTCACGATCGACACCGCCAACAGAATCAGGCTGGCCACGGCGTTGATCTCGGGTTTAACCCCCAGGCGAACCGCCGAGAATACTTCCATCGGCAACGTGGTCGAACCCGGCCCCGACACGAAGCTGGCCAACACCAGGTCATCCAGCGACAGCGCGAACGACATCATGCCGCCCGCCGCCAGCGACGGCGCGATCATCGGGATGGTGATCAGGAAGAACACCTTCCACGGCCGCGCACCCAGGTCCATGGCTGCCTCTTCAATCGACAGGTCCAGCTCACGCAAGCGCGCCGACACCACCACCGCCACATACGCCGAACAGAACGTGGTGTGGGCGATCCAGATGGTCACCAGGCCACGTTCCTGCGGCCAGCCGATCATCTGCGCCATGGCCACGAACAGCAGCAACAGCGACAGGCCGGTGATCACTTCCGGCATCACCAGCGGCGCCGTCACCAGGCCGCCGAACAGCGTGCGGCCCTTGAACTGGCTGATGCGCGTCAGCACGAACGCCGCCAATGTACCGAGTGCCACCGCCGCAATCGCGGTGTAGCAGGCGATTTCCAGGGAGCGACCGACCGAGCCCATCAACTGGGTGTTGTCCAACAGGCCGACGTACCACTTGATCGACCAACCGCCCCACACCGTCACCAGTTTGGATTCGTTGAACGAGTAGATCACCAGGATCAGCATCGGCAGGTAGATGAACAGCAACCCCGCCACCAGCATGAAGCTTGAGAAACTGACGCGCTTCATATCTTGCCCTCCATCTCTTTGGCTTGGCTGCGGTTGAACAGGATGATCGGCACGATCAGGATCGCCAGCATCACCACCGCCAGGGCAGACGCCACCGGCCAGTCACGGTTGTTGAAGAATTCTTGCCACAACACTTTACCGATCATCAGGGTTTCCGGACCGCCCAGCAGTTCCGGGATCACGAACTCGCCCACCACCGGGATAAACACCAGCATGCAGCCGGCGATGATGCCGTTCTTGGACAGCGGCACGGTGATTTTCCAGAAGCTGTTGAAGGTGCTCGAACCCAGGTCCGACGCGGCTTCCAGCAGGCTCTGGTCGTGCTTCACCAGGTTGGCGTACAGCGGCAGGATCATGAACGGCAGGTACGAATAGACCACGCCGATATACACCGCGATGTTGGTGTTGAGGATCTGCAGCGGTTCGTTGATCAACCCGATGGACATCAGGAAGCCGTTGAGCAGCCCGTTGTTGCTGAGGATGCCCATCCACGCATAGACCCGGATCAGGATCGCAGTCCAGGTCGGCATCATGATCAGCAGCACCAGCACGGTCTGGATTTCCTTGCGTGCGCTGGCAATGGCGTAGGCCATCGGGTAGCCGATCAGCAGGCAGAGGATGGTGCTGAAAAACGCCATCTTCAGCGAGCCCAGGTACGCCGCGATGTACAACTCGTCATCGCCCAGCATCCCGTAGTTGGCCAGGTTCAGCACCAACTGCAGTTTCTGTTCAACGAAGGTGTAGATCTCGGTGTAAGGCGGGATCGCCACGTCGGCTTCGGCAAAGCTGATCTTCAAGACGATGAAGAACGGCAGCATGAAGAACAGGAACAACCAGAGGAAAGGGATCCCGATGACCACATGCCGGCCACCGGGGGTTATTCGTTGCAGCTGGCGTTTGAACTTCTTCATGTTCATGAGCGAAGTACCACGCCGCTGTCGTCTTCCCACCACACGTACACCTGGTCGCCCCAGGTAGGGCGCTGGCCACGGCGTTCGGCATTGGCCACGAAGGATTGCACCAGCTTGCCGCTCGGCAATTCGACGTAGAACACCGAATGGCCGCCGAGGTAGGCGATGTCATGCACCTTGCCGCTGGACCAGTTGTGCTCGCAGGTCGGCATTTCGGTGGTCACCAGCAGCTTTTCAGGGCGGATAGCGTAGGTCACCGACTTGTCTTCCACCGAAGTGGCGATGCCGTAGCCGACGTAGATATCGCGGTCCAGGTCCGGGCACTTGAGTACCGCGTGGCCTTCGGCGTCATCCACCACCTGGGTGTCGAAGATGTTGACGTTGCCGATGAACTCGCACACCAGGCGGCTGGTCGGCGTTTCATAGATGTCGATCGGGCTGCCGATCTGGGCGATCCAGCCCAGGTGCATGATCGCGATGCGCTCGGCCATGGTCATGGCCTCTTCCTGGTCGTGGGTCACCATCACGCAGGTCACGCCCACGCGCTCGATAATCTCCACCAGCTCCAGTTGCATCTGCGAACGCAGCTTCTTGTCGAGTGCGCCCATCGGCTCATCGAGCAGCAGCAGTTTCGGACGCTTGGCCAGGGAACGCGCCAGCGCCACCCGCTGACGCTGGCCGCCAGACAACTGGTGCGGCTTGCGCTTGGCGTACTGGCTCATCTGCACCAGCTTGAGCATCTCGGCCACACGGGCGTCGACCTCGGCCTTGGGGATCTTGTCCTGCTGCAGGCCAAACGCGATGTTCTGGGCCACGGTCATGTGGGGGAACAAGGCGTAGGACTGGAACATCATGTTGATCGGCCGCTCGTACGGCGGCATGTCGGTGATGTCCACACCGTCGAGGTAAATGCGTCCTTCCGTTGGGCGCTCGAAGCCTGCGAGCATGCGCAGCAAGGTGGATTTGCCCGAACCCGATCCGCCGAGCAAGGCGAAGATTTCGCCTTTCTTGATTTCCAGGGACACATCGTCCACCGCAATCGTCTCGTCGAACTTCTTCGTGACCCGGTCGATTTTGACCAGCACCTTTTTCGGTGTCTGGTCGCCCTCGAGGGCTTTCTTATAGGCGCCGGAGGCAACTGCCATTTACGAAACTCCCAGAATAAAAAGAGTGCAGCTCGCCCAATACGGGCCAGCCTTGGATAGTTTGAGCGTTAAGCCTTACTTGCCCGTCTTGACCTTGGTCCAGCTACGGGTCATCAAACGTTGCACTTTCGGGGGTAGCTCGAAGTTGACAAAAGTCCGGTCGAGAACCGCCTGCGGTGGGTAAACCGCTTCGTCGGTGCGTATCGATTGCTCCATCAGTTTGTCCGCCCCTGGGTTAGGGTTGGCGTAACCGACGTAATCACTGACCTGAGCGATCACTTCAGGTTTCAGCAAATAGTTGATGAAGGCGAGGGCCTCTTTGACGTTGGTGGCATCCTTGGGGATGGCCAGCACGTCGAACCACAGGTTGCCGCCTTCTTTCGGAATCACATAGGCGATGTTCACGCCCTTGCCCGCCTCGGCTGCACGAGCCTTGGCCTGGAACACATCACCGGAGAAACCGGCCGCCACGCAGATGTTGCCGTTGGCCAGGTCCGAGATGTATTTGGAAGAATGGAAGTAGGTCACGTAGGGACGCACTTTCAGGAGTTTCTCTTCAGCCTTCTTGTAGTCTTCAGGGTTGGTGCTGTTGGGGTTGAGGCCCATGTAGTTGAGCACCGCCGGCAGCATTTCATCCGCCGAGTCCATGAACGACACACCGCACGTGGCCAGCTTCTTCATGTTTTCCGGCTCGAACAGCACGGCCCAGGAGTCGATATGGTCGACGCCCAATACTTCCTTGACCTTGTCGACGTTGTAGCCAATACCGTTGGTTCCCCACAGGTACGGCACGGCGTACTGGTTGCCCGGGTCGTTCTTTTCCAGACGCTTGAGCAGCGCCGGGTCGAGGTTGGCGTAGTGGGTCAGTTGCGACTTGTCGAGCTTCTGGAACGCGCCGGCCTTGATCTGCTTGCCGAGGAAGTGGTTCGACGGCACGACCACGTCATACCCGGTACGCCCGGCGAGCAACTTGCCTTCCAGGGTTTCGTTGGAATCAAACACGTCGTAGACCGGCTTGATGCCGGTGGCCTTTTCAAAGTTGGCCAGGGTGTCCGGGCCGATGTAGTCCGACCAGTTATAAATATGCACAGTCGGCGCGGCCTGCACGCTGACAGCCAGCGTGATACCTGCACCCACCAGCAAGGCTTTGCGAAATAAAGAAATTGGCAAGTGGAGGTCCTCTTAAATAGTTGGGCCCGAAGTTGTTGCCCGGCAACAAAACCGGCGCGCAACTTACCCTCGATAAACCGATCCGGCAAAACTTTCTGTCATTTAATTGTTTCGCTAACCACCGCGCGCATCGCGGCAGTTAGCAAAACAGGTATCAAAGCGGCTTTACTTGCCCGATTTGATTTTGGTCCAGCTGCGGGTCATTTCCCGCTGAGTAGCAGCCGGCAAGTCAGCAATGGCATACAGCTTGGCTTGCACGTCCGCTGGCGGATAAATGCCTGGGTCGCTGGTGATGTCTTTGTCGACCAACGCGGTAGCTTTCTCGTTACCGTTCGGGAAACGTACGCTGTTGGTAATGCCCGCCATGACTTCCGGCTTCAGCAGGTAGTTCATGAACTTGTAGGCAGCGTCGACGTTCTCGGCATCTTTAGGGATGGCGACCATGTCATAGAAGCTGCCGGCACCTTCTTTCGGAATGTCATAGGCAACCTTGACCTTGCCACCGGCTTCAGCCGCGCGGGACTTGGCCTGTTGCACGTCACCCGAATAACCCACGGCTACGCAGATGTTGCCGTTGGCCAGGTCGGAAATGTACTTGGACGAGTGGAAGTAGCCGATCGAAGGACGCAGCTTGAGGAACAGGGCCTCGGCTTGCTTGAGGTCTTCCTTCTTCTGGGTGTCGGTCGGCAGGCCCAGATAATGCAGTGCCACTGGCAGCATTTCGGTTGGCGAATCGAGGAAGCTCACACCGCAGCCTTTGAGCTTGGCGAGGTTTTCCGGCTTGAGGATGGTGTCCCACGAGTCGATCTTGTCGATGCCCAGTGCGGCCTTGACCTTCTCCGGGTTGTAGCCGATGCCGATCGAGCCCCACATGTACGGGAAGGCATGCTTGTTGTCCGGGTCGCTGATGGACACGGCTTTAAGCAGGGACTTGTTCAGGTTGTCGTAGTTCGACAGCTTGGACTTGTCCAGTTCCTGGTAAACACCGGCCTTGATCTGCTTGGCGAGGAAGTTGTTCGACGGCACGACAATGTCGTAGCCGGACTTGCCTGCCAACAACTTGGCTTCCAGGGTTTCGTTGGAGTCGAACACGTCATAGACCACCTTGATCCCGGACTCTTTTTCAAAGTTCGCGATGGTGTCCGGTGCGATGTAGTCGGACCAGTTATAAACGTGCAGCACTTTATCGTCGGCGTGTGCCGCGCCTGCCATGGCCCCCATCAGGGACAAGGCCAGGAGGGTCTTGCCAGCGTTCTTCAAACCTAATGCCTTCATTCGGTCATGCTCCAATTTTTTCTTTTTTGGGCCACGTTCGTTCTTTAATTACAACGTGTTTCGCAGCCCGTCTAAGGGCGACAAAACAGGGCGACAGTCTGGCAAGTTCAGGGGCCGGCTTTCAACCAATGCCCCGCTTTTCTAACACCCCAGAAGCAGCGCCCGACAGGCGCTGCGTTCTGAGCCTAGCATTTAGCCCTGCAATGCCGCCAAAGTCAGGTCCAGGCAGTGCCGCGCCTTGGTCACCAACTCGTCTATCTCGGCCTTGCTGATCACCAACGGTGGCGAAATGATCATGGTGTCGCCCACGGCGCGCATGATCAGGCCATTCTCGAAGCAGAACGTGCGGCAGATCATGCCAACACCACGGCCTTCATAACGCTTGCGCGTTGCCTTGTCCTGAACCAGTTCGATGGCACCGAGCATGCCCACACCGCGAACTTCACCCACCAGCGGGTGATCAGCCAGTTCCCTCAAACGCTTTTGCAAATAGGGTGCCGTTTCGTCGTGCACGTGCTTAACAATTTGTTCATCGCGCATGATGCGGATGTTTTCCAGGGCTACCGCTGCCGCCACCGGGTGACCGGAATAGGTGAAGCCGTGGTTGAAATCACCGCCTTCGTTCAGCACGGCGACCACTTCGTCGCGCACGATCAGGCCACCCATCGGGATGTAGCCGGAGGTCAGGCCCTTGGCGATGGTCATCATGTCGGGCTTGAGGCCGTAGAAATCGCTACCGAACCACTCACCGGTGCGGCCAAACCCACAGATCACTTCGTCAGCCACGAACAGAATGTCGTACTTGGCGAGGATTTCCTTGATGCGCGGCCAGTAGCTGTCTGGCGGCACGATCACGCCACCGGCACCCTGGATCGGCTCGGCAATAAAGGCACCGACGTTGTCCACGCCCAGTTCCAGGATCTTCTCTTCCAACTGGTTGGCCGCCCACACGCCGAATTCTTCCGGGCTCATGTCGCCGCCTTCGCCGAACCAGTAAGGCTGGGCGATGTGGACGATGCCCGGGATCGGCAAGTCGCCTTGTTCATGCATATAAGTCATGCCGCCGAGGCTGGCGCCGGCCACGGTTGAACCGTGGTAGCCATTCTTGCGGCTGATGATGGTTTTCTTGTTCGGCTGGCCTTTGATCGCCCAGTAGTGGCGGACCATACGCAGCATGGTGTCGTTGCCTTCGGAGCCGGAGCCGGTGAAGAACACGTGGTTCATGCCCTGCGGGGCGATATCGGAGATGGCTTTGGCCAGTTCCAGCACCGGCGGGTGGGCGGTCTGGAAGAACAGGTTGTAGTAAGGCAGTTCTTTCATCTGCTTGGCGGCCGCATCAGCCAGTTCATCGCGACCGTAACCGATCGCCACGCACCACAGGCCGGCCATGCCGTCGAGAATCTTGTTGCCTTCGCTGTCCCACAGGTAAACGCCGTGGGCTTTGGTGATGATCCGTGGGCCTTTCTCTTTCAATTGCTTGAAGTCGCTGAACGGCGCCAGGTGGTGATCGCTGCTCAAGGCTTGCCATTCACGGGTTTGCGGGTTGTTGCTGGACATACCAATCTCCTAGATGTTTCAGGTGAGGACGCGCCGTTTGAAGGGCGCGCCCGGCGCATCAGACGGCGAAGAGCAGGAATTCCCGCTCCCACGAACTGATCACGCGCTTGAAGTTTTCATGCTCGGCCCGCTTGACCGCGACGTAGCCTGTGATGAATTTGTGACCCAGGTATTTCTCGATGGTCTTGCTGTTTTCCATGCGTTCCAGGGCGTCTTCGATGGTCAGCGGCAGGCGCAGGTTGCGGCGCTCGTAACCACGGCCCACCACCGGTGCGCTTGGGCTGATGCCTTCGACCATGCCGATGTAGCCACACAGCAAGCTGGCGGCAATCGCCAGGTACGGGTTGGCGTCGGCACCGGGCAGGCGGTTTTCCACCCGACGGTTTTGTGGGCCGGCGTCCGGAACCCGCAGGCCAACGGTGCGGTTCTCTTCGCCCCACTCCACGTTGACCGGCGCCGAGGTGTCGGGCAGGAAGCGGCGGAACGAGTTGACGTTAGGGGCGAACAGCGGCAACAGCTCGGGGATGAATTTCTGCAGGCCGCCGATGTGGTGCAGGAACAGCTCGCTCTTGGTCCCGTCTTCATTGGAGAACACGTTCTTGCCGGTGGCGATATCGATGATGCTCTGGTGCAGGTGCATTGCACTGCCGGGCTCGCCGGTCATGGGCTTGGCCATGAAGGTGGCCGCCACGTCGTGCTTGAGCGCCGCTTCGCGCATGGTGCGCTTGAACACCAGGATCTGGTCGGCCAGGGACAGTGCGTCGCCGTGACGGAAGTTGATTTCCATCTGCGCCGTGCCGTCTTCGTGGATCAGCGTGTCGAGGTCCAGCTCCTGCAGCTCGCACCAGTCGTAGACGTCTTCGAACAACGGGTCGAATTCGTTGGCCGCTTCTATAGAGAAGGACTGGCGGCCAGTCTCCGGGCGACCGGAACGGCCAATCGGCGGTTGCAGAGGGAAGTCCGGGTCTTCGCAGCGTTTGGTCAGGTAGAACTCCATCTCCGGCGCCACGATGGGCTGCCAGCCCTTGTCGGCGTAGAGCTTGAGGACTTTCTTGAGCACGTTGCGCGGCGACAGCTCGATCGGGTTGCCTTGCTTGTCGTAGGTGTCGTGGATCACCTGGGCCGTAGGCTCTATGGCCCAGGGCACGAGGTACACCGCGTTCTCGTCCGGGCGGCAGATCATGTCGATGTCGGCCGGGTCGAGCAATTCGTAATAGATGTCGTCTTCGACATAGTCGCCGGTCACGGTCTGTAACAGAACGCTTTCGGGCAGGCGCATGCCTTTTTCGGCGATGAACTTGTTGGTCGGCGAGATCTTGCCCCGGGTGATGCCGGTGAGGTCGCCAATCATGCATTCGACTTCTGTGATCTTGTGGTCTTTCAACCAATCGGTGAGCTGGTCGAGGTTGTTACTCATAAATGCCTCTGGGCTGTGTTTCCTGACATCCATTAAAGGTCAGGCGTAAGTTGACGCAGCATCCGCGTCGCGTTGCATCACCCGCTTTCGACAGGCATTGCCAAATGCCTGGAAGATTGCGAGGTAGTGCGGGTTAGAGCTTACCTGCCATTCGGGGTGCCATTGCACTCCTAAAGCAAAAGCCTTGCCCGCGGGCACTGAAAAGCCTTCGATCAGGCCATCCGGCGCTGTGGCCTCGACCTGGAAACCGGCCGCCAGGCGATCAATGCCCTGTGAATGAATCGAGTTGACCTGGATCGTCGACGGCAAGCCCAGGCTTGCCAATACCCCATTCGGGGAGATGGTTACCGGATGTGCCGGGCCGTACTGGATGCCAAGCGGCTGGGTGTCGTCTTCGCGGTGATCCATCATGCCCGGCACTTCATGAACCTTCTGGTGCAGGCTGCCGCCAAACGCCACGTTCATTTCCTGGAAGCCACGGCAAATCCCCAGCACCGGAACACCGGCCGCTATGGCTGCACGCAGCAGCGGCAGGGTGGTTTGGTCCCGTGCAGAATCATGAGCAGTCCCGGGCGCGCTGGCCGGACCGTCGTAGTGAAAGGGTTCGATATTGGAAGGTGAGCCGGTAAATAGAATGCCGTCCAGACCGTCAAGAATATTGGCCGGGTCGAGCAGATCCGCCAGGGACGGAATAATCAACGGCAAGCCCTTGGCAGCGGTGGCCACTGCACGGACGTATTTGTCGCCACTGATGTGATAAGCATGCAGACCGACCTGTTTGGAGCAGGCGGTGACGCCGATTAACGGCAGGCGAGACATGAAGCACCCCGGTATTATTGCTGTTATGGGTTTGAATCGAGCTTAGCCTTGTTCATTTTTTTACACAACACCCCCGTAAAAAATACAACACGGCCCGCTCAAACGTGCTGGTTCCAAGAGCCCCAATCCCAAAAAATTGCCCCAAAAAGCCCCAAAAAAGCCCTCACGGCGCTTTTTTAGGGCAAAAAAGGCCTCGCTTGACTTCGGCATGCCGTTCGGGTTGACTGAAACCCGAAGAGATCAATGATTGATATTTTTAACAACAAAGGTGTTGCATCATGTCGGTACCCCCGCGTGCCGTTCAGCTTAACGAAGCGAACGCGTTCCTTAAGGATCATCCTGAGGTTCTGTACGTAGACCTTCTAATTGCGGATATGAATGGTGTGGTGCGCGGCAAGCGCATCGAACGCACCAGCCTCCACAAGGTTTACGAGAAGGGCATTAACCTGCCTGCCTCTCTATTTGCCCTGGATATCAACGGCTCAACGGTGGAAAGCACCGGCCTGGGTCTGGACATCGGTGATGCTGACCGAATCTGTTATCCAATCCCCGACACCCTGTGCAATGAACCCTGGCAAAAGCGCCCAACCGCGCAACTGCTGATGACCATGCACGAACTCGAAGGTGAACCTTTCTTCGCCGATCCTCGCGAAGTACTCCGCCAAGTTGTAAGCAAATTTGACGACCTCGGTCTGACCATCTGCGCCGCATTCGAGCTGGAGTTCTACCTGATTGACCAGGAGAACGTGAATGGCCGGCCACAACCGCCCCGCTCGCCGATCTCCGGCAAACGCCCGCACTCGACACAGGTCTACCTGATCGACGACCTCGACGAATATGTCGACTGCCTCCAGGACATTCTGGAAGGTGCAAAAGAGCAAGGCATCCCTGCCGACGCCATCGTCAAGGAAAGTGCCCCGGCGCAGTTCGAAGTGAACCTGCACCACGTTGCCGACCCTATAAAGGCCTGCGACTACGCGGTACTGCTCAAGCGCCTGATCAAGAACATCGCCTACGACCATGAGATGGACACCACCTTCATGGCCAAGCCTTACCCGGGCCAGGCAGGCAACGGCCTACACGTGCACATTTCGATCCTGGACAAGGACGGCAAGAACATCTTTGCCAGCGAGGATCCCGAGCAGAACGCCGCATTGCGTCACGCGATCGGCGGTGTGCTGGAGACCCTACCCGCCCAAATGGCGTTCCTGTGCCCTAACGTCAACTCCTACCGTCGTTTCGGCGCACAGTTCTACGTGCCGAACTCGCCGTGCTGGGGCCTGGATAACCGCACCGTGGCGATTCGCGTACCGACCGGCTCGTCCGACGCCGTACGTATCGAACACCGTGTGGCCGGGGCTGATGCCAACCCTTACCTGCTGATGGCTTCGGTATTGGCGGGCGTGCATCACGGCCTGACCAACAAGATCGAGCCTGGCGCACCGGTGGAAGGCAACAGCTACGAGCAGAACGAACAGAGCCTGCCGAACAACCTGCGTGATGCCCTGCGCGAGTTGGACGACAGCGAGGTGATGGCCAAGTACATCGATCCTAAATACATCGATATCTTCGTCGCCTGTAAGGAAAGTGAGCTGGAGGAGTTCGAACACTCCATCTCCGACCTTGAGTACAACTGGTACCTGCATACCGTGTAAGCGGTTGTCGGGCTAAAAAGAACGCCGCAGGCCTTTGGCCTACGGCGTTTTTTTATGGCTGTGGTGGCGAGGGAGCCTGCTCCCGCCGGGCTGCGAAGCGGCCCCAATAAGAACACCGGGTTCTTTCAGGCGGAACCGAGGTGCAGGTCTTGGGCCTGCTGCGCAGTCCAGCGGGAGCAAGCTCCCTCGCCACAGGGTATGGATCATCCAGTGGCTCTGCGTACAATGCCCGCTGCCCTGTAGGAGACTTCAATGAATCGCCCTGCCACTCCTCGCAAACCCCGCGCCCGCAGCCAGGCCCGGATCGACGCGATCCTCGATGCCGCCCGCACCTTGCTGGCCGCCGAAGGCGTGGCCAGCCTGTCGATCTACAGCGTGGCCGAGCGGGCGCAGATTCCACCGTCATCGGTGTATCACTTCTTCGCCAGCGTGCCGGCGTTGCTGGAGGCGCTGACCGCTGACGTTCATGCGGCCTTTCGCGCGGCCATTCAGGCGCCCATCGATCATGATTCACTCAAGCACTGGCGCGACCTATCCTGCGTGGTGGAGCAGCGCATGCTCAGCATCTACAGCAACGACGCCGCCGCCCGCCAATTGATCCTGGCCCAGCACGGGTTGACCGAAGTGACACAGGCCGACCGCCAGCACGACCTGGAGCTGGGAAACCTGATGTTTGAGGTGTTCAACCGGCACTTTGAGGTGCCGAGCCTGCCCGCCGATGTCGACGTGTTTGCCCTGGCCCTGGAACTGAGCGACCGCGTCTACGCGCGCTCGGTGCATCAGCACGGGCAAATCACCCCGCGCATGGCCGAGGAAGGCATGCGGGTGTTTGATGCGTATGTGGGGCTTTATCTGCCGGGGTTCTTGCCCAAGCGGGTGGCTGCGCTCTGATTTTTTGTTGCCTGTCCGGGCCTCTTCGCGAGCAAGCCCGCTCCCACATTCGACCGTATTCCAAAGGTAGAACTCGGTCAAATGTGGGAGCGGGCTTGCTCGCGAAAGCAATCTTGAGAACGACAAAAACCCCGACAGGCTTTCACCTTCGGGGTTTGTGCGAACCATTGATCACAACTTGGCGATCGACACCTCGGTGGATTTCACGAAGGCAATCACTTCACTGCCGATCACCAGTTCCAGCTCTTTCACCGAGCGGGTGGTGATCACGGAAGTGACGATACCGGACGCGGTCTGTACGTCGATTTCCGACAGCACGTCGCCTTCGACGATTTCCTTGATGGTGCCTTTGAACTGGTTACGCACGTTGATGGCTTTGATAGTCATGGTCGTTCTTCCTGTGTAAGACAAGTGAGTTATTGAGCCCAACGCAATTGCGTAGGCAGCGGTGAAACAGGTTCGGGTTCCGGCGGGGTGCCGGGCAGCGACAACACACGGTTAAGCACTTCGGTTTCCAGCGCCGCCAGGCGGTGGGAGCCACGCACCCGCGGACGTGGGAGTTCCACGTGCAGGTCGAGGCCGATTTCGCCGTCTTCGATCAAAATCACCCGGTCGGCAATGGCCACGGCTTCGCTGACGTCGTGGGTCACCAGCAACACGGTGAAGCCGTGCTTCTGCCAGAGGTTCTCGATCAGTTGCTGCATCTCGATCCGGGTCAGGGCATCCAGCGCCCCCAGCGGTTCGTCCAGCAGCAACAGGCGCGGTTGGTGGATCAGGGCGCGGGCCAGGGCCACGCGCTGCTTCTGGCCACCGGACAACGCCGCCGGCCACTCATTGGCGCGCTCGGCCAGGCCGACCGCTTCCAGCGCTTCCAGTGCCTGCGGGCGCCAGTTGCCCTTGAGGCCAAGACCCACGTTGTCGATGATCTTTTTCCACGGCAGCAGGCGCGCTTCCTGGAACATCAACCGCGTGTCTTCAATCGCTTCGCTCAGCGGGGCGGAGCCGGCGAGCAGTTCGCCGCCGCTGGCTTTGTCCAGCCCGGCCAGCAGGCGCAGCAAGGTACTTTTGCCGCAGCCACTGCGGCCCACGACCGCCACGAATTGACCGGCAGGAATATGCAGGTCGATTTCCTTCAGCACTTCCCGCGCGCCGAAAGCCTTGCGCAACTTGCGCACTGCCAGGGGAATGCCCCGCAGCAGGCGTGGAGGTTGTTGAGCGGTCATGCCGCACCTCCTTTATTCACTTGATAAGCCGGGTGCCAGCGCAGCCAGACTCGCTCCAGGCCTCGCGCCGCCAGGTCTGCCAGCTTGCCGAGGACCGCGTAAAGCACGATCGCCAGAACCACCACGTCGGTCTGCAGGAATTCCCGGGCGTTCATCGCCAGGTAGCCGATACCGGAACTGGCGGAGATGGTTTCCGCGACGATCAACGTCAGCCACATAAAGCCCAGCGCGAAGCGCACGCCCACCAGAATCGAAGGCAAGGCGCCCGGCAAAATCACTTGGCGAAACAGGCTGAAACCGGACAGGCCATAACTGCGGGCCATTTCCACCAGCGCCGGGTCGACGTTGCGGATGCCGTGGTAAGTATTGAGATAGATCGGGAACAGCGTGCCGAGGGCGACCAGGAATATCTTCGCCGTCTCGTCGATGCCGAACCACAGGATCACCAGCGGGATCAGCGCCAGGTGCGGCACGTTGCGGATCATCTGCACCGAGCTGTCCAGCAGGCGTTCACCCCAGGTCGACAGGCCGGTGATAAACCCCAGGGTCAGGCCGATGCTGCCGCCGATCACAAAGCCCAGGCCCGCACGCCAGCCGCTGATGGCCAGGTGGGTCCAGATTTCGCCGCTGCGCACCAGGCTGACACCCGCTTCGATCACCGCGCTGGGTGCCGGCAGAATGCGCGTCGACAACCAGCCGGCCGAGACGGACAGCTGCCATACCGCCAGCAACAGGATCGGCAGCGCCCAGGGCGCCAATCGATGACTTAACTTTTCAAGGTTCATGGCGGCGCCTCAGCTCTGGGACGCAGCTTTGGGAAGAATGTCGTTGGCGACCATTTCGCCGAACGGGCTGACGTAGCCGGCGCCTTTCGGCAGCTCGGGACGCTCGATGTCCAGGTGCGGGAATAGCAACTCCGCTACGCGATACGACTCTTCCAGGTGTGGGTAGCCGGAGAAGATAAAGGTGTCGATACCGAGGTCCGCGTATTCCTTCACCCGCGCGGCCACGGTCGGGCCATCGCCCACGAGTGCCGTGCCGGCGCCACCGCGTACCAGGCCTACGCCCGCCCACAGGTTGGGGCTGACTTCCAGGTTGTCGCGACTGCCGCCGTGCAAGGCGGCCATGCGTTGCTGGCCTACGGAATCAAAGCGCGACAACGACGCCTGGGCGCGGGCGATGGTTTCATCGTCCACATGGGAGATCAGTTTGTCGGCGGCCTGCCAGGCTTCGGCGTTGGTTTCACGCACGATCACATGCAGGCGAATGCCGAAGCGCAGGGTACGTCCGAGCTTGGCGGCCTTGGCGCGAACCTGTGCAATCTTTTCCGCCACCGCGGCCGGTGGCTCGCCCCAGGTCAGGACCATTTCCACTTGTTCGGCTGCCAGGTCCTGGGCCGCTTCGGAGGAGCCACCGAAATACAGCGGCGGGCGCGGTTGCTGGATCGGCGGATAGAGCAACTTGGCGCCTTTGACGCTGATGTGCTGGCCGTCGTAATCGACGGTCTCGCCTTCCAGTACGCGGCGCCAGATGCGGGTGAACTCCACCGACGCCTGGTAACGCTCTTCATGGCTCAGGAACAAACCGTCGCCGGCCAATTCATCCGGGTCTCCACCGGTCACCAGGTTGAACAACGCGCGGCCGCCGGACAGACGATCCAGGGTCGCGGCCTGACGCGCAGCCACCGTCGGGGAAATGATCCCGGGGCGCAGCGCGACAAGGAATTTCAAGCGTTGGGTCACCGGGATCAGCGACGCCGCCACCAGCCACGAATCCTCGCAGGAGCGGCCGGTGGGGATCAGTACCCCGCCGAAGCCAAGGCGGTCGGCCGCCTGGGCCACTTGCTGCAAGTAACCGTGATCAACGGCGCGAGCGCCTTCGGCGGTGCCAAGGTAATGGCCGTCGCCGTGGGTAGGCAGAAACCAGAAAATATTGAGGCTCATGGAGTTGTCTCCTGAAGAAGTCGGATTACGGCGCTTTGGCAACGGCGGCAGGTGGTGTCCAGATCACGTCCTTGATGCTCAAGGGTTTGGGGATCAATTTGAGTTGGTAGAAGCTGTCGGCGATTTTCTGCTGCGCCGCGATCACTTCTGGCGTCAGGAACTGCGCACCGTAGCCCTGGCGTTTTACCGAGGTCAGGGTGATGTCGGCCGGCAGGCCCAGCAGCGGAGCAACTTGTTCGGTGACTTGTTCCGGGTTGGCCTTGGACCATTCGCCCACGGCGCGGACTTCTTCCACCAGCGTCTTGATCACTTCAGGGTGTTTTTCGGCGTACGGCTTGGTGGCCAGGTAGAACTGATGGTTGTCGGCAATGCCGGTGCCGTCACGCAGGGTGCGGGCTTGCAGTTGCTTCTCGGCGGCTGCCTGGTACGGGTCCCAGATCACCCAGGCATCGACGCTGCCACGCTCGAACGCGGCGCGGGCATCGGCGGGCGGCAGGAACACGGTCTGCACGTCGGTGTATTTCAGGCCGGCATCTTCCAGGGCACGTACCAGCAGGTAATGCACGTTGGAGCCTTTATTGAGGACGACTTTCTTGCCCTTGAGGTCTTGCACCGATTTGATCGGCGAGTCTTTCGGTACCAGGATCGCTTCGCTGGTAGGCGCCGGCGGTTCATAGGCGACGTAGAGCAGATCGGCACCGGCAGCCTGGGCGAACACTGGCGGGGTTTCACCCGTCACGCCGAAGTCGATGGAGCCTACGTTCAACCCTTCCAGCAGCTGCGGGCCGCCGGGAAACTCGGTCCACTGCACTTGCACGCCCTGCTCGGCCAGGCGCTTTTCCAGCGAGCCCTTGGCCTTGAGCAGCACCAGGGTGCCGTATTTCTGATAGCCGATCCGCAAGGTTTCGGCGGCCTGGGCTTGAACAATGGCGCCGAAGGACACAGCCGCAGCAAACAGTGCGACCAGACCACGACGCAAGATGACAGTGCGCATGGCGCTCTCTCCAAATATACGATTAGGGGGTTGGCTGCACCTGCTTGGCCGTTGGCGGCTGAGTAAGGTGAGTAGTACTTGTCGAATTCAGGTAAAGCTGGGTAAGGCTTAAATGCTCCAGCGAGCACTCAACAAACGTTCATTCAACACATTGGGGTCAAGGGGTTTCGGGCGGCGGGCCATGGCGCTGTAGAACGTCTCCAGGGCCTCGCTCAAGCGTTGTTCCAGCACCGGCACCAGTTGCGCCTGGGCGCTGCCTTCGCCGTAGGCGATCTGGCTGTCTTCGGCGAAAATCCCGTGGAGCAATTCCTGGGCTTTCAATGCCGACAGCACCGGCTTCAGCGCGTAGTCCACCGCGAGCATGTGGGCGATGCTGCCGCCGGTGGCCATCGGCAACACTATTTTGTGGGCCAGGGCGCGTTCAGGCAGCAGGTCGAGGATGGTTTTCAGCGCGCCGGAAAACGAAGCCTTGTACACCGGCGTGGCAATCACCAGGCCATCGGCGTTCGCCACTTGCTGCAACAGGTCGATGATTTTCGGGCTATCGAACCGCGCGTGCAGCAAGTCTTCGGCCGGGAAGTCCCGTATCTGATAACTCACCACTTCCACGCCTTGTTGCTGCAACCAGTTGCGGGTGTGATCCAGCAAGACCCCGGACCGGGAACGTTGGCTGGGGCTACCACCAAGTGTTACGACCAGCATGTAGGAAATTCCTTTGGAAAGTGTCGGCGGTTCGCTATGTGGCGATGGCGCCAAGATGGGACAGACCATATCAGCCAATTTATATATCTATAAATCTTATTTTTTCATTTGTTTATTCTTTAAATGCATATGCTGCCGACTAAATCGCAGGCATAAAAAAAGGCCGTCGAAACGGCCGTAAAACCCCTGCTATGTGAGACTTGAAATGCGCGCAAGTGTGGGAGCGGGCTTACTCGCGAAAGCGGTGTGTCATTCAAAGATGCATCAACTGACAGTGCGCATTCGCGAGCAAGCCCGCTCCCACATGTGGTTGTGTGTCAGCGATTCGGTTGAGGGGTGAGCCGCAGGTACGGCTTCACCGCCCGGTAACCCTTCGGAAAGCGTTTCTTGATCTCTTCCTCGTCCTTGATCGACGGCACTATCACCACTTCGTCACCGTCCTGCCAGTTGGCCGGGGTCGCGACTTTGTGGTTGTCGGTCAGTTGCAGCGAGTCGATCACCCGCAGGATTTCGTGGAAGTTGCGACCGGTGCTGGCCGGGTAGGTGATGGTCAGGCGAATCTTTTTGTTCGGATCAATCACGAACAGTGAACGCACGGTAAGGGTGTCACTGGCATTCGGGTGGATCAGGTCGTACAGGTCGGAGACCTTGCGGTCAGCGTCGGCCAGGATCGGGAAGTTGACGATGGTGTTCTGGGTTTCGTTGATGTCTTCGATCCACTTGTGGTGGGAGTCCACCGGGTCCACCGACAGCGCAATGGCCTTGACGCCCCGCTTGGCGAATTCATCCTTGAGCTTGGCGGTGAAACCCAGCTCGGTGGTGCACACCGGGGTGAAGTCCGCCGGGTGGGAAAAAAGCACACCCCAGCTATCGCCCAGCCACTCGTGGAAGCGAATCTTGCCGGCGCTGGAATCCTGTTCAAAGTCGGGGGCGATGTCGCCCAGTCTGAGGCTCATGGTGTGGCTCCTGATGAGTGCTTATGGAGCCCACTGTGCCTGTGTCGCGGATTATTTAAAAAGAATAAATATCGATTTATCTAGACGATAAAGGAATATTAAAAATCTGTTCATTGGACTTGGCAACGGGCGTGGATCAACATCTGCTTCAAGGTTCGAGAAGGCCTTGAGACGCTGTACAAAGAGGGGTTCAGGACGGGCTTGCGGGGGTTGAGCCCGGCTTGAAAAGTAAAGCACCCTGCCCGGCATTGCGCCGGGCAAGGTTTTACGCTCTTACTTGAACGCGTAGGTGTAGCTGAGGATTACGCGGTTTTCGTCCTGGGAACGGGTGTTCGCCAGGTCGGTACGCCACATCGCGTTTTTCCAGGCAACGCCCAGGTTTTTCAGCGGACCTTCTGGAACAACGTAAGCCAGGGTCAGGTCGCGTTCCCACTCGTTACGCTCGCCGACGGTGGTGTCGATGTTGCTACCTTTGAGGTAAACCACACCGGCAGTCAGGCCAGGTACGCCGATCTTGGCGAAGTCATAGGCGTAGCGAGCTTGCCAGGTACGTTCGCCAGCACGGGCAAACTTCTGGATTTGCATGTCGGTGATGGTGCTGTTAGACGAGCCGTCACCTTGGTTCAGCCAAGGGAAGTCGCTGTCGCCCTTGGTGTACTGGTAGCCAGCACCGAAGGTGTGACCGGCAACCGAGTACAGCGCCAGGTAGCTGTACAGGTCGTTGTCGACCTTACCTTTGACCTTGGTGGCGTTGGTCGGATGATCCGAGTAGTAGCCGGAGGTGTAGTAACCGGCAGTATCACCGTTGGCACCGTTGTCACGGCTGCGGTAGTAGCGCAGGTCACTTTTCAGGACGCCAGGACCGATCGCCCAGTTGTGGACCAGGCCCAGGAAGTTCTGAGAGTAGAAATCCTTCAGCTCGCCGAAGTAGTACGAAGCGGTCAGGTCTTTGTTGATTTTGTAGTCAGCACCGGCGTAGTAGAACTTGTTGACGAAGTTACCAGCGTCGTAGTTCGAGCTGCCGTTGGCACCGGCCAGGGACAGACCTTCATTGTTGCTGGAGTTACGGCCTTTGGAGTGCTCGATCTGACCAGCAGTCAGGGTCAGGTCCTTGAACTCGTTCGAAGAGATCTCGCCGCCCTGGAAGGTTTGTGGCAACAGACGACCGTCGTTGGTCTTGATCACCGGGTTGTTCGGCTGCAAGGTACCGATCTTCAGCACGGTTTGGGAGATCTTGACCTTACCGGTCACGCCCAGGCTGGCGAAATCGTGAACGGCCTTGTTGCCATCACTTGGGAACACGGTGCCGCCGGAAGCAGTACCAGTGTAGTTGCCGTGATCAGCGCGGCTGGAATCCAGACGCACGCCGTACAGGCCGATGGCGTCAAGACCGAAGCCCACAGTACCTTGGGTAAAACCCGAGATGAAACGCAGGTCGAAACCCTGACCCCATTCAGCGTTTTTGCTGCGGGTGTTCGAGGTAGCCGATGGCTTCAGATCGCGGTTGTCGGTGTTGATGTAAAAGTTACGTACGCCCAGCGTGATCTTGCTGTCATCGATAAAACCAGCGGCGCCTGCTTGTTGGGCGATTGCCCCCAAAGCTACGGCCAACGCCAATGTTGACTTCTTCATGTACCGCTCCTCTCATTTCTAATTTTTGTATTTCTTAGGTCTCGGGTCTGACGCCCTCGATCCACAGATGCGCGATTAGCACCGGATAGTGACTGACAAGTCAATCGTAACCTTGTGTGTCTACTACTTTCGTCTAACCGCAGTTAATTTGGTCCTTGCAGGGTAATGAGTTTTTCATACACCCAAAAAGAATTGTTTCGTCCTTTTTCATACCATTCAGGAATAACGCTTTCCATGGGACGGTCAAGCCGACAGGCGATGCCGCTCCATAAGGGTTTTCCGAAAGAGTATGTCTTTGCGCTTTTTTAGATCGTTTTGTGTTGACCAAACGGGGTCATACGTCACTCACGATCAAAAACGCGACGCCATCATGGCCAAACGCACATCATTCCGTCAATTTGTTACAGTTTTTGTATCGATGAAACTTTTCTGCCGTCCCAGCAATCCACCTCACCGTACCCGGTGATAATGTCACTTTGATGTCAGTTATATGTATAAATTGGCAAACCCTGTGTTCAGGGCCGATGCGTCCGCCGAGGAGCACGACTCGCCAAAGTGACAGGCGAGAGGATTGCCCCCTCGCCCCTTAGCCTTACAACGCCTTTTCGAAAATCTTCGAATTACGCTGATAGTTGTATAACGACGCCCGCGCCGACGGCAGGCGATCCACCGTGCTCGGCACAAAACCACGTTCGCGGAACCAGTGGGCGGTACGGGTCGTCAGCACGAAGAGCGTCTTCAAACCCTGGGCCCGGGCACGGGTCTCGATGCGCTCCAGCAGTTCGTCACCGCGACCGCCATGGCGGTACTCCGGGTTCACGGCCAGGCACGCCAGCTCGCCTGCGTCGGAGTCGGCTATCTGATACAGCGCCGCACAGGCGATGATCATGCCTTCACGTTCCACCACGCTGAACTGCTCGATTTCCCGCTCCAGCACTTCCCGGGAACGACGCACCAGAATCCCCTGCTCTTCCAGCGGGCTGATCAGGTCCAGCAACCCGCCGACGTCTTCAATCGCCGCTTCGCGCACCAGTTCGAACTGTTCCTGGGCCACCAGCGTACCGCCGCCATCCCGGGTGAACAGCTCGGTCAGCAAGGCACCATCTTCGGCATAACTGACAATGTGGCTGCGCCCTACGCCGCCCCGGCAAGCCTCGGCGGCCGCGTCCAGCAATTCGGCTTGGTAGTTGTTGCCCAGGCGTTGCAGGTGCGCGGGCACCTGTTGCGGCCGCAATTCACGCACCAGGCGGCCGTGCTCGTCGATCAGGCCGAGATCGGCACCGAACAGCAGCAACTTGTCCGCGCCCAGGTCGATGGCCGCGCGGGTGGCGACGTCTTCACAGGCGAGGTTGAAGATTTCGCCGGTAGGCGAGTAGCCCAGCGGCGAAAGCAGCACGATGGAACGCTCGTCCAGCAGCCGGTTGATGCCCTTGCGGTCGACCCGGCGCACTTCGCCGGTGTGGTGATAGTCGACGCCTTCAAGTACACCGATCGGGCGCGCCGTCACCAGGTTGCCGCTGGCCACCCGCAGGCGCGAGCCCTGCATCGGCGAAGAGGCCATGTCCATCGACAAGCGCGCTTCGATAGCAATGCGCAAATGGCCGACCGCATCGATCACGCACTCCAGGGTTGCGGCATCGGTGATGCGCAAGCCTTCGTGGTAAGCCGGGGTCAGGCCGCGGGCGGCGAGGCGGGTTTCAATTTGCGGGCGCGAACCGTGGACCAGCACCAGTCGCACGCCCAGGCTGTGGAGCAGCACCAGGTCGTGGACGATATTGCCGAAGTTCGGGTGCTCTACACCATCGCCCGGCAGCATGACGACAAAAGTGCAATCCCGGTGGGCATTGATGTAAGGCGAAGCGTGACGAAGCCAATTGACGTATTCGGGCATAAAAACCTGGGCCTGTAATAAAAAGCAGCCAAAAATGGATGAATCGCAAAAACGCACAGCGGGCTGTTGGTTATCGTCGGAACAGGCTTGGCGACACGCTCGCTCTCCTTCTATGTACGGATGGGCAGGGGTTAATTTATGCAGGTGTCAGGCAGTAATGTTGAATCAGTTCACGCAATAGACGCACTGTAGGCGTCAAGCGTGACATTTCAAGGTACTCGCCTGGCTGGTGGGCGCAGGCGATATCGCCAGGGCCAAGCACCAGGGTCTCGCAACCAAGGCGCTGAAGATAAGGCGCTTCGGTGCCGAACGCCACTGCTTCGGCGCGATGACCGGTAAGTCGTTCAGCTACCCGCACCAACTCTGCATCCTCGGCCTGCTCGAACGGCGGCACTTCGGGGAACAGCGGCGCGTAGTCGATCTTCACCTGATGGCGCTCGGCCAAGGGTTCGAGCTTCTGCCGGATGGCAGCGCGCAGCACCTGGGGATCCATGCCCGGCAGGGGCCGCAGGTCGAATTCCAGGGAGCATTGGCCGCAGATGCGGTTGGGGTTGTCGCCACCGTGGATGCAGCCGAAGTTCATGGTCGGCTGCGGCACGCTGAACTGCGGATTGCGGTATTCGCGCTGCCAGGCCAGGCGCAGGCCACGCAGTTCGCCAATGGCGTCGTGCATAGCTTCGAGGGCACTGTGGCCCAGGCTTGGGTCCGACGAATGGCCGCTGCGCCCGAGGATATCGATGCGCTCCATCATTACGCCCTTGTGCAAGCGGATGGGCTTGAGGCCGGTGGGTTCACCGATCACCGCCGCACGGCCCAAGGGACGACCCGCCTCGGCCAGTGCACGAGCACCGGCCATGGAGCTTTCTTCATCGCAGGTAGCAAGAATCAGCAGCGGCTGCTTGAAAGGCTGGTCGAGCAGCGGCTGGACGGCTTCGATCACCAGGGCGAAAAAGCCCTTCATGTCACAGCTGCCCAGTCCTACCCAGCGGCCGTCGACTTCCGTCAGCTTGAGCGGATCGGTCTGCCATAGGGCGCCGTCGTACGGCACGGTGTCACTGTGGCCCGCCAACACCAGGCCGCCAGGGCCGGTGCCGAAACTGGCCAACAGGTTGAATTTACCGGGGCTGACCTGCTGGATGTCGCAGGCAAAGCCCAGGTCTGCCAGCCAGGTGGCGAGCAAATCGATGACCGGGCGGTTGGATTGGTCGAGAGAGGCCTGGGTACAACTGACCGAAGGCGCGGCAATCAGCGCGGCGAATTGTTCTTTCATGGACGGTAAAGGCATGCGCTGTCTCTCAACTTCCCGGACGAACCCCATCATAGAGCTATCTGAGTGACACAATAAACCGTTGCGGCACGTTGCCGGGCTCAGTCCTGTACACTGCACGACCTTGGCAGCCACTCTTTTCCCCGGCTGCGCTCCCGATCCTGGATTTTCCGGCCATGCAGAAAGAAACCGAAATCAAGCTCCGTGTCAGCCGCGAAACCCTCGCCGCGCTGCGTGAGCACCCGTTACTGAAAAAACGCAACAAAAGTGGCTGGGAACGCCGTGAGTTGATGAACCAGTACTTCGACACCCCGGAACGCGACCTGGCCCAGGCCAAAGTGGCCCTGCGCCTGCGCAAAGACGGCGACGAAGTGATCCAGACCCTCAAGACCCGTGGCCAGAGCGTCGCCGGCTTGTCGGAACGCAATGAGTACAACTGGGACCTGGCCAAAGCCAAGCTCGACGTGAAGAAACTCGACGGCGAATGCTGGCCCGAGCAACTGGCCGAGCTGGACAAAAAGACCCTCAAGCCGATCTTCACCACCGATTTCGTCCGCGAACGCGCTGAAATCGCCTGGGGCCGCGGCAAGGCCAAGGTGGTGATCGAAGCCGCCCTGGACCTGGGCCACGTGGTTGCCGGCAAGCAGAAAGAAGAAATCTGCGAGCTGGAACTGGAACTGCGCGAAGGCGACCCGGCCGCCCTGCTGGAGCTGGCCGCTGAACTGGCCGCGACCCTGGCGCTGATGCCGTGCGATATCAGCAAGGCCGAGCGTGGCTATCGCCTGTTCGACGCCAACAGCTACTCCCTGAGCCTGCCGGCACCGCTGCTGCACGCCGAAATGCCGCTGGACGACGCATTTGCTGCCGTCATGTGGCATCTGTTGGGCAGCAGCCAGCGCCTGGCCGAGCAATACCGTTTCAACGGCCACTGGCGCCTGCTGCAGGACTGGGTGGAAAACCTCGGCGAACTGCGGGCCCTGCTCGGCAGCCTCGGCCAGGCCGCACCGCGTCAGTCCACCAGCGAATTGCGCGCCGCACTGGACGCCTTGCTGGAAGACTGGCGTCCGCTGGTCCAGGCCGGTGACGACGATGAAGACATCCGCAAGGCCGCGCCGGAGCAGTTCGCCGAAGAACTGGAAGACGTGCGCTGGGGTTTGTTCTCCCTGACCACTTCCCGCTGGCTGCTGGCCCGCACCTGGGCCGCGGATCGCAACGTGCGTGGCAATCGCCAGGGCGCTGCACAGCTGGCCAACTGGCTGCCGCGCCTGCTGGCCGATGACGCCGTTGCCCTGCAACTGCCGCGCTACCAGCAACAGCCGGAAGACCTGGCCGAGCAACTGCCGCGTATCGAACGCATCCTGGCCTGGCTGCACCATGCACGCCAGGTGCTGGATATCGCCGAGCTGGACCGTTTGTATGGCGAGCTGAACAAGCTGGCGCACCTGGCCAACCAGCCGATCACCGATGAGTCGCTGGATGCGCGGATGCATCAGGCGATTGCGGTGTATCAGAATCGCGCCTGGAAAACCCTGCTGCGCCTGTAAAACCTTGTGGCGAGGGAGCTTGCTCCCTCTTCACTAAAATCAGGCCAGGACAACTATCAGCGCAACACCGGCAAACTCGTGGTGGACTTGATCTCCGACAAGGCCACTATCGAGTTGACCTCCTGAATCCCCGGCACCATCGACAGCTTCTCAAAGAAAAACCGCTCATACGCCTCGATGTCCGACGTGACGATCCGCAGTAAAAAGTCCACCGCCCCCATCAGCACATAACATTCCAACACTTCCGGAAAACCGCGAATCGCCTCGGTGAATTCAGTGAAGTTGGAACGGCCGTGGGCGTTGAGTTTCACCTCGGCAAAAATCTGCGTATTAAGGCCGATTTTCTTGCGATCCAGCAGGGTGACCTGGCCGCGAATCACACCCTCCTCTTTCAGCCGCTGAATCCGGCGCCAGCACGGCGACTGCGACAGGCCGACCTTTTCGGCGATCTGCGCGCTGGAGAGCGAAGCGTCTTCCTGCAACAGCGCGAGAATGCGCCGGTCGTACACGTCCAATTCAGCGTGCATAGAAATACCCATTAATCATGATTTAAAGAATTACATGATTCTCTTATAAGCCAATACAGGCTGTTTTAGATAAGAAATCTCCCGCAACGAATGCAAAAATTTCTCCAGTCGAATCCGGAGAATCATCATGCACGTCGTCGAAGCCTCCCACCCCGCCCAACGCGTTGACGCCTGGGCCGTCAGCAATGCCCACTGCCAGGCGCACTATCAAATGCTCGCCGAGGCTGAACCCGACGTGTTGTGCCGGGTGCTCAACTATTTTGCCCTGCAGTTCCTGGTGCCACGTCAGGTGAGCGTGCAGCGTGAAGACGACCTGCTGGCGATCGATATCGTGATGGATGGCCTGAGCTGGCACCGGGCCCAGGTGATCGGCGAAAAACTTCGTAACCTGATCAGTGTGTGCTCGCTGGAGCTGCGCCCGGCAGATGCTGCGCGGCCTCTGGCGGTTCAGGCGGCCGGTCAGTAAAAGCCTGCAATAAACCCCGGAGGCCGAAGCGCAAAGCGTGACTAGCCTGAGGACTACGCCTAATCGTTGCCCAGGAACGTCACCATGTCCGTTGCGCCAAATCCCCAGGATCGCTGGCTGGAAATCCATCAGTTGTTGCCTGCCCTGATCGACCAGGGCCTGGTGCCCGCCGACCTGGCTCTACCGGCGAACAGTGGGCTGCATCCCCTGGAATGCATTGCCAGCCAGGGGCCGTCTCTGGAAATGCTGACCGAATGGCTCGCCCGCCACTGCGGCCAGCCCTACCTGCGTATCGACCCGTTGAAAATCGACGTCGCGGCGGTGGTGCCGCTGATGTCATACGCCTTTGCCCAGCGCCACAAGATCCTGGCGGTTGCGGTCGACGCCCACAGCGTTACCGTCGCCAGTGCCCAGCCTTACGTGAGTAGTTGGGAAGCAGGCCTGGCTCAGGTGTTGAAGCGCTCCATCAAGCGGGTGCTGGCCAATCCCCAGGAGATCCAGCGCTGCACCGTGGAGTTTTACCGACTGGCGAAATCGGTCAGCGGCGCCATTGATCAAAAAACCTCCGGCGCGCCGAATATCGAACAACTGCTCAATCTCGGCGCCAGCGACCAGGAGCCCGACGCCAACGACGCGCACATCGTCAACATCGTCGACTGGCTGTTGCAGTACGCCTTTGGCCAGCGGGCCAGTGATATCCATATCGAACCCGGACGCGATCAGGGGCGCGTGCGTTTTCGCATCGACGGGCTGCTGCATGACGTCTATCAATTCCCATCCCAGGTGACGATGGCGGTGGTCAGCCGCCTGAAAAGCCTGGGCCGGATGAACGTGGCGGAAAAACGCAAACCCCAGGACGGCCGGGTGAAGACCAAAAGCCCCACGGGCGGGGAAGTGGAGCTGCGCCTGTCGACCTTGCCCATAGCCTTCGGCGAAAAGCTGGTGATGCGAATTTTTGACCCGCAGGTGCTGCACAAGGATTTCCAGCAACTGGGACTTTCCAACGATGACCTGCAACGCTGGCAATCCATGACCGGCCAGGCCAACGGCATCATCCTGGTCACCGGCCCTACCGGTTCCGGCAAGACCAGCACGCTGTACACCACGCTCAAGCAATTGGCCACTCGCGAGGTCAACCTGTGCACCGTCGAAGACCCGATCGAGATGGTGGAGCCGGCCTTTAACCAGATGCAGGTGCAGCACAACATCGACCTGACCTTCGCCAGCGGCATCCGCGCCCTGATGCGCCAGGACCCGGACATCATCATGATCGGCGAGATTCGCGACCTGGAAACCGCAGAAATGGCGATCCAGGCCGCCCTGACCGGGCACCTGGTGCTGTCGACGTTGCACACCAACGATGCGCCCGGCGCCATCAGCCGCTTGCTGGAACTGGGCATTCCCCATTACCTGATCAATGCCACGCTGCTGGGGGTGATGGCCCAGCGCCTGGTCAGACTGTTGTGCCCGCACTGCAAGCGGCAAGCCGGGCAGGTCCATCAGGCAGTGGGTTGCGGCGAGTGCCGGGAAAGTGGCTATCGGGGTCGAGCCGGGGTCTACGAGATCATGCTGATGAACGATCGCCTCAAGGCTCTGGTCAGCCCGGGCACCGACCTCCAGGCCCTGCGTCTGGCGGCCCTTGACCAGGGAATGTGCAGCTTGCGGTCCGCCGGTATGCGCAAGGTAATGGCAGGACTGACAACACTTGAAGAGGTACTGCGAGTGACGCCTGGGGATTCAGAAACAAATCCTTTGATCGATGGCGCGGTAATCCGTCCTTATCCGTGACAACACCGTTACAATCGGAAAAACCTCGCTTCACCGTCACCAGACAAGGAATCGTTATGCAGATCGGAACCGTACTGCTTCTTTTTGTAGGCTTGGCCGTCGCCATCCTCTTCATGGGTTTCAAGGTGGTCCCGCAGGGTTACCAGTGGACAGTCGAGCGCTTCGGCCGCTACACCAACACCCTCAAGCCCGGCCTGAACATCATCATTCCGGTCATGGACCGCATCGGTCGCAAGATCAACGTGATGGAAAGCGTGCTGGATATCCCACCCCAGGAAGTCATCACCGCTGACAACGCCACGGTGCAGATCGACGCCGTGTGCTTCTTCCAGGTGGTCAATACCGCCCAGGCTGCCTACGAGGTGAACAACCTCGAACACGCCATCCGCAACCTGCTGCAAACCAACATCCGTACCGTGCTCGGCTCCATGGAGCTGGATGCGATGCTCAGCCAGCGTGACGGCATCAACGAAAAACTGCTGCGCACCGTCGACGAAGCCACCGCACCGTGGGGCATCAAGATCACCCGGATCGAGATCAAGGACATCAGCCCGCCTGCCGACCTGATGGCCGCCATGTCCGGCCAGATGAAGGCCGAGCGGATCAAGCGTGCGCAGATCCTCGAGGCCGAAGGCCTGCGAGCCTCCGCGATCCTGACCGCCGAAGGCAAGAAGCAGGCGCAGATCCTGGAGGCCGAAGGTGGTCGTCAGGCCGCCTTCCTGGAATCCGAAGCCCGCGAACGTCAGGCCGAGGCCGAAGCCCGCGCCACTCAAGTGGTATCGGAAGCCATCGCCACCGGTAACGTGCAGGCCATCAACTACTTCGTCGCCCAGAAATACATCGACGCACTGGGCAAGCTGGCCTCGGCCAACAACAGCAAGGTGATCCTGATGCCGCTGGAAGCCAGCCAGGTGATTGGCGCAGTCGGCGGCATCGGCGAAATCGTCAAGGCAACCTTCGACAACAAGAAAGCCTGAGGCACGCACCATGTGGGAATTCCTGCAGCACCTGTCGTTTTGGGACTGGCTGGCACTGGGCACGGTGCTGTTGATCCTTGAAGTGTTCGGTGCCGGTGGTTATCTGCTGTGGATGGGCATCGCCGCGGCAGCCGTGGGCGTGATCAAGTTCCTGGTGCCGAGCCTGGGGTTGGAGTGGCAACTGCTGCTGTTCGCCGTGTTGTCGATCCTCACGGCGGTGTACTGGTGGCGACGCCAGCGCAGCAGCGCCAAGGTCAGCGACCAGCCGGGGCTGAACATGCGCGGCTCCGAGTTGATCGGTCGCACCTTTGTGGTGCATCAGGCCATCGTCGAGGGCCGTGGCAAGATCAAGGTGGGTGACGGTGTGTGGATGGCATCCGGGCCGGACGCGCCGGCTGGGGCACACGTACGTGTCATTGGTCAGGAAGGCGTTATTTTGCAGGTTGAAACTGTTTAGTCATCCATGGAACTCGGCTGGGCTATCTACAATCAAACTGTTCAGATAACCCAGTCGGAGTCACCCATCATGCGTCTAAAATATGCTGTCGCAACCCTCGCTGTGCTTTCCCTTCCTGTCGGTTCAGCCATGGCCGACAGCTTCTGGCGTAATGTCATCTCATCGGGTGCCACGACCGGCTCGACGTACCTGACCTTCAAGGACCACAAAATGGTAGTCGCCGCCCAGGACGACGCCGGTAGCTTCGTCGCCAGTGACGGCAACATCCGTGGCCCATACCTGGAAGCTGCGATGCAGAAAGTCCGCGCCGATAACCCTGGCCTCAAGGCCACGGATATGGACCTGGCGAACGCAATCCTGGCAAAAAACGCCATTGCTTCCGAGTAATACCGCCGCATAAAAAATGCCGTTCCTCGAGAGCGGCATTTTTTTGCCCTGATTTCCTACGCCAGACGCTGGCGATTCCGCATCTGAACAGGAAAAGTCCTGTCGAGTTGCAGGCGCGCCCGGCAACAAGCTATCGATTCCCTTCAGACTGAGTGAATCGATGACCATGCAAAAACTCTCCTACGCCCTGCTGCTCGCCGCGGTTGCCACGCCTTATGCCCAGGCAGAAAGCTGGTACGGGTCGGCAAAGCTCAACAGCGCCCGGCAGAATCTCTCAAGCTCACTGCTGACCAGCCCACGCGTAACCCACCGGGTAGAAGCCCCCGACAGCAGCAAGACTTTCACCGGCTCATTCGCCGTGGGCTATGCCTTTGCCGATGGCTGGCGCCTGGAGGGGGAATACACGATGCCCAGCCACTCGACCTTCAAATCCCATTGGGCACCGTTCAATGCCAACGTCAACAGCCTGCGCACCGACAGCCAGCGCCTGATGCTCAACGGTTATAAAAACATCCCGATCAATGAATGGCTGTCGTTCTACGGTATGGCGGGAGTCGGCGTGGCCCAGGTTGACGCCGAGGGTTACCAGACCAACGACACCCGCCGTTTCGCCAGCAATCGCCAATACAACTTCGCCTACAGCGTTGGCCTGGGGCTGGATGCCAAGGTCAGCGAAACCCTGACCCTGGGTACCGGCTGGCGTTACGTGGACATGGGCGGGATCGAGACCGGCTACAACACGTTCGCCAATCGGATCAACGCCCGGGACGAACAGCTCAAAGGCAAGCTCAAAGAGCAGAACGTGTTTCTTGAGGCACGCGTTGCCTTCTGACACCGATGCTGAAATGCCGCTCCCGAGGCGGCATTTTTTGTTTCAGGCGCGACGATTCATTCACAGGCGACAGGCTATATTCAGTCGAGCCGTGCAACCATGCGCGGCATTGATATGCTTTTTTCTCAGCGCCTTTCTGAAACGGATGCCTTCAACGTCATGAGCCAACTGCCCTTTCTGCCGTTCTCCAAGCCCACCATTGATGAAGCCACCATCTCGGCGGTGGGCGACGTACTGCGCTCCGGCTGGATCACCAGCGGGCCGAAAGTGCAGGCGTTCGAAGCGCAGTTGTCGGAATACTTTGGCGGGCGCCCGGTGCGCACCTTCAACTCGGGCACCTGCACCATGGAGATCGCCTTGCGCATCGCCGGTATCGGCCCTGGAGATGAAGTCATCACCACCCCGATTTCGTGGGTCGCCACGGCCAACGTGATTCTGGAAGTCGGCGCCACTCCGGTGTTCGCCGATATCGACCCCGTAACCCGCAATATCGACCTGGCCCAGGTAGAAGCCGCGATCACGCCGCGCACCAAGGCGATCATCCCGGTGTACCTGGCCGGTCTGCCACTGGACATGCCATTGCTCTACGCCCTGGCCAACAAGTACAACCTGCGCATCGTCGAAGACGCCGCCCAGGCCCTGGGCTCCAGCTGGGATGGCCAGCGCATTGGTGCTACCGGCGATTTCGTGTCGTTCAGCTTCCAGGCGAACAAAAACATCACCTCATCCGAAGGCGGCTGCCTGGTATTGAACAACGCTGAAGAAGCGCGCCTGGCGGAAAAATATCGCCTGCAGGGCGTGACCCGCACCGGCTTCGACGGCCTGGACGTGGATGTACTCGGCGGCAAGTTCAATATGACCGACATCGCAGCGGCCATCGGCCTGGGCCAATTTGCCCACATCGAGAAGATCACTGCCCATCGCCAGGAACTGGCACGGCACTATTTCGAATGCTTCGGCAGTGATTTCGAAGAAAAGTACGGCGCGCAATTGCCACCGGCAGACTTCGAAAACAGCAACTGGCACCTGTTCCAGCTGGTACTGCCGGAGCGCCAGGACGGGTTGCCGGCGCGCGCAACGTTCATGGAGCAGATGCAGGCCCACGGCGTCGGCATTGGCTATCACTACCCGCCGATCCACCTGCTGAGCTTGTACAAGGCGCAGGGATTCAAGGAAGGCATGTTCCCGGTAGCGGAAAAAGTCGGGCGTTTGATTGTGTCGTTGCCGATGTTCACGGCGATGACGAAGGCGGATGTAGAGCGTTCGGTAGCGGCGGTCAAAGCGGTATTGAAGCGCGGATAAAACCTTTGCGGGAGCCGGTTGCCGGCTCCCGCAGCGGGATCACTCGCCGATGGCAGCCTTGTAACCGGCAGCGTCCAGCAGCTTGTCCAGCTCAGCCGAGTTGCTTGGCTTGAGCTTGAAGATCCAGGCGCCGTAAGGGTCGGAGTTCAACAGTTCTGGCTCGCCGCTCAAGGCGTCGTTCACCGCGATCACTTCGCCAGCAATTGGCGAGTAGATATCCGAAGCGGCCTTAACGGATTCAACTACACCCGCCTGCTGAGTCGCCTCAAATACGTTGCCGACTTCGGTCAACTCAACGAACACTACATCCCCCAATGCTTCCTGGGCATGGTCCGAGATCCCGACGGTCACGGTGCCGTCAGCTTCCAGACGGGCCCATTCGTGACTTTCGGCAAAACGCAGGTCGGCAGGGATATCGCTCATAGTCTGTGTCCTCAAGGAAAAATGTCAGCGGCCATTGGCCCGCCGGAAAAGTTAGATCAATGTTTTGCCATGGCGCACGAACGTCGGTTTGACCACCCGAACCGGGTACCACTTGCCGCGGATTTCCACCTCGGCCCGGTCAGCAGTCGCCGACGGCACACGCGCCAGGGCAATGGATTTGCTTAGCGTAGGAGAGAAACTACCACTGGTGATCTCTCCTTCGCCAACATTGGCGATACGAACCACCTGGTGAGCGCGTAAAACCCCGCGCTCTTCCAGCACCAGGCCGACCAGCTTGGACTTCACACCCGCAGCCTTTTCGGCTTCCAGGGCGGCGCGGCCGATGAAATCCCGCTCGGCCGGCTCCCAGGCGATGCTCCAGGCCATGTTGGCTGCCAGGGGCGAAACGTCCTGATGAATATCCTGACCGTAGAGGTTCATGCCGGCCTCAAGGCGCAGCGTGTCGCGGGCGCCGAGGCCGATGGGCGAAATGCCTGCGCCTACCAGGTCGTTGAAGAACGCCGGGGCCTGATCGGCCGGCAGGACAATTTCAAGACCGTCTTCGCCGGTGTAACCGGTGCGCGCGATAAACCAGTCGCCGTCAGCCAGGCCTTCAAAGGGCTTGAGCTGATGGATCAGGGTGGCGCGGGACTGGGTCACCAGTTCAGCGATCTTTTGCCGGGCATGGGGGCCTTGAATGGCGAGCATGGCCAATTCGGGCCGCTCGCGGAGCTGGGCCTGATAGCTGCCGAGCCGAGCCTGCATCCAGGCCATGTCCTGGTCACGGGTGGCGGCGTTGACCACCAGCCGGTAACCGCCCTCGGTACGGTAGACGATCATGTCGTCCACCACGCCGCCCTGCTCGTTGAGCATGGCGCTGTATAACGCGCGGCCGCAGCCGTGCAATCGGTCAACATCATTGGCCAGCAAATGCTGGAGCCATTCCTTGGCCTGGGGGCCTGTGATATCGATCACGGTCATATGGGATACATCGAACACCCCGCAGTCGCGTCGCACCTGATGGTGCTCCTCAACCTGCGAGCCGTAGTGCAAAGGCATATCCCAACCGCCAAAATCGACCATTTTCGCGCCAAGGGCGAGATGCAGGTCATACAGAGGCGTGCGCTGTCCCATGGGTTTCTCCTTCCGGGCGTGGCGAAGGTGCGGACGGTCGCCGTTCGGGCCGCACGCCTTGAAATACAAGGCCTGTAGCCGCGTTCAGCAACCCGATCTGAAAGATCGACCGCACCGAATGCCGCGCATTGTAGCCTCAAGCCGTAGGACTGGCACCTAACCGATTCGTCGCGCCGAACGTCGGATCAACCCGATGACCGGTAACAGCCCCACCAATACCAGGGTCAGGGCCGGCAGCGAAGCCCGCGCCCACTCCCCTTCGCTGGTCATCTCGAAAATCCGCACCGCCAGCGTGTCCCAGCCGAACGGGCGCATCAGCAGGGTCGCCGGCATTTCCTTGAGCACATCGACAAACACCAGCAGCGCCGCGCTCAGGGTGCCCGGCAGCAAAAGTGGCAGATACACTTTGCAAAACAGTCGCGGCCCGCTGACCCCAAGACTGCGGGCGGCTTCCGGCAAGGATGGACGGATTCGCGCCAGGCTGTTTTCCAGCGGCCCGTAGGCCACCGCAATGAAGCGCACCAGATACGCCAGCAGCAAGGCCGACAAACTGCCCAGTAACAGCGGTTTGCCGGCGCCCCCCAGCCAGCCGGAGACCGGGATCACCAGTTCACGATCCAGGTAGCTGAACGCCAGCATGATCGACACCGCCAGTACCGAGCCGGGCAGCGCGTAGCCTACGTTGGCCAGGCTGATGCCGGAGCGGATGGCCCGGGTGGGCGCCAGGCGATGGGCGAACGCCAGCACCAGGGCCACGCTGACGGTGATCAGGGCAGCCATACCGCCCAGGTACAGGGTATGGACGATCAAACCGGCGTAGCGCTCGTCCAGGTCGAAACGGCCACGCTGCCAGAACCAGGCCACCAGTTGCAGCATCGGGATCACGAACGCGCAGGCGAACACCAATCCGCACCAACCGCTGGCCAACGCCGCCTTGAACCCGCGCAGATGGTAAAGCGCCTTGCCGCGAGGTCGCTCGTTGCTCGGCCGGCTGGCGCCCCGGGCACGGCGTTCGCCGTACAGCACCAGCATCACCACCAACAGCAACAGGCTGGCCAGTTGCGCGGCACTGGAGAGGCTGAAAAAGCCGTACCAGGTCTTGTAGATCGCGGTGGTAAAGGTGTCGAAGTTGAACACCGAGACGGCACCGAAATCCGCCAGGGTTTCCATCAGCGCGAGGGCCACGCCCGCACCGATGGCGGGACGCGCCATGGGCAGGGCCACCCGCCAGAACGCTTGCCACGGCGACTGCCCCAAGACACGCGCCGCTTCCATCAGGCCTTTGCCCTGGGCGAGGAACGCGGTGCGTGCCAGCAGATAAACGTAGGGGTAGAACACCAGCACCAGCACGATGATCACACCGCTGGTCGAGCGCACACGCGGCAGGCGCAAGCCTGTACCAAACCATTCGCGCAGCAGGGTTTGCACCGGGCCGGAGAAGTCCAGCAGGCCGACGAAGACGAAGGCGAGCACATAGGCGGGAATCGCGAAGGGCAGCATCAACGCCCAGTCCAGCCAGCGCCGGCCGGGGAATTCGCAGAGGCTGGTCAGCCAGGCCAGGCTGACGCCCAGCAGCGTAACGCCCACACCGACGCCCAGCACCAGGGTCAAGGTGTTGCCCAGCAGACGTGGCATCTGGGTTTCCCACAGGTGGGACCAGATCTGGTGGTCGATGGTCTGCCACGACAGCAACAGCACGCTCAACGGCAGCAGCACCAGGGCGGCGACGGTGAAGACCGGCAGGTACCAGCGGCGTTGGGCGGGATGGGCCAAAGGTTAATTCTCAGAGAATGAATAGCTTGAAGCCAGCGCTAACCAATGTGGGAGCGGGCTTGTGTGGGAGCGGGCTTGCTCGCGAAAGCGGCGTGTCAGTCAACGCCTATGTGACTGATACACCCTCTTCGCGAGCAAGCCCGCTCCCACACAAGCCCGCCCCCACATTTAGATCGGCGGCGCCTTGCAAATTGTATCTAGTTCCAGCCAGCGCGATCCATCAAGCGAATCGCCTCAGCCTGACGCTTGCCCGCCACTTCCACCGGCAATGTGTCAGCTACAAACTTGCCCCAGGTCGCCACTTCCGCCGACGGCGGCACCGCCGGGTTGGCCGGGAATTCCTGGTTCACATCCGCAAAGATCTTCTGCGCTTCCGGCGTGGTCATCCACTCCACCAGCGCCTTGGCTGCTTCCGGGTGCGGTGCATGCTTGGTCAGGCCGATGCCCGACAGGTTGACGTGCACCCCGCGGTCGCCCTGGTTCGGCCAGAACAACTTCACCGCCAGGTCCGGCTTCTGCTTGTGCAGGCGGCCGTAGTAGTAGGTGTTCACGATGCCCACGTCACACTGCCCGGCGTTGATCGCTTCCAGCACGGCAATGTCATCGGAGAACACGTCGGTGGACAGGTTGTTGACCCAGCCCTTGACGATTTCCTCGGTCTTGGCCGCGCCGTGGGTTTCGATCAGGGTGGCGGTCAGCGACTGGTTGTAGACCTTCTTCGCGGTGCGCAGGCACAGGCGGCCTTCCCACTGTTTGTCGGCCAGGGCTTCGTAGGTGGTCAGGTCGCCCGGTTTCACGCGATCGGTGGAGTAGGCGATGGTCCGCGCTCGCAGGCTCAGGCCGGTCCAGGCATGGGCCGAAGAACGGTATTGAAGGGGAATATTCTTGTCGATCACCGCAGAGGTGAACGGCTGCAGGATGCCCATCTGCTCGGCCTGCCAGAGGTTGCCGGCGTCGACGGTGAGCAGCAGGTCGGCGGTGGCGTTTTCACCTTCGGCCTTGATGCGCTGCATCAGCGGCGCTTCCTTGTCGGTGATGAACTTCACCTGCACGCCGGTCTTCTTGGTGTAGGCGTCGAACACCGGCTTGATCAGTTCGTCGATGCGCGAGGAGTAGACCACGACCTCATCGGCCGCCTGCACGGTGGTGCTGCCGATAAGAGTGAGTGCCAGGGCAGTCAGGAGGCGCTTGGGTGCCAGCATGGGTGCGGTCTCTCATTTGCAAAAAGAGCGCAAATGATAAGGACTCACATTTGGTAACGCTCAACGGAGCCGTTACCAGATGTTGCACAGCGTACTCAGGCCTTGGCCAGCTCCGGCAAATCCCCGGTCAAACCCAATGCCTGACGCACAAACAACGCCTTGGCCTCCGGCATCTGCTCAACCACCTTCAGCCCTGCATTACGCAGCCAGCGCAACGGCAGTTGATCGGCCTGGAACAACCGCTCAAAGCCTTCCATCGCCGCCATCAGCGCCAGGTTGTGCGGCATGCGCCGACGCTCGTAACGGCTGAGCACCTTCACATCCGCCAGGCGCTCGCCGCGCTCGTTGGCCGCCAGCAGCACCTCGGCCAGCACGGCCGCATCGAGGAAGCCCAGGTTCACGCCCTGCCCCGCCAGCGGATGAATGACGTGGGCCGCGTCGCCAATCAATGCCAGGCCTTCGGCCACGTAGCGTTTGGCGTGGCGCTGACGCAACGGCACGCACAGCCGTGGATCGGCGCTTATCACGCTGCCCAGGCGGCCTTCGAAGGCATTTTCCAGTTCACGGCAGAAGCTTTCATCGTCCAGCGCCATCAAGCGCTCGGACTCACTCGGGGTGGTCGACCAGACGATCGAACACCAGTCTTCCTGCCCGTCCCGCACCAGCGGCAGGAACGCCAGCGGGCCATTGTCGGTAAAACGCTGCCAGGCCGTCTTTTGATGCACCTGGCTGCTGCGCACACTGGTGACGATGGCGTTGTGCAAATAATCCCACTCACGGGTAGCGGTGCCGGTCAGGCGACGTACTGCCGAGTTGGCACCGTCCGCCGCGACCACCAGTGGCGCGCGCAAGGTGCGGCCATCGGCGAGGGTCAGCAGCCAGTCATCGCCGGAGCGGCGCATCTGTTCCAGGCGCGCATTGGCCAACAGGCCGAGGTCGCAGTCGTGCAGGCGGTCGAGCAAGGCGTCCTGGACCACACGGTTTTCGACGATATGCCCCAGCACCTCGGCATGCACGCTGGCCGCCGAGAAGTGGATCTGCCCGGTGCCGCTGCCGTCCCACACCTGCATCTCGCCGTACGGGCTGGCACGTCGCTCGACAATGCCGCCCCACACGCCAAGGCGCTCGAGGATGCGCTGGCTGGCGGCCGACAAGGCGCTCACCCGCGGTTCGAACGCAGCATGAGGGTCGAACGGCTTGACGCTCAGGGGGCTGCCGTCGAGCAGCAGCACCTGCAGGCCACTGCCCTGCAACGCCAGCGCCAGGGCGCTTCCGACCATTCCGGCCCCGACAATCAGCACATCTGCGCGCATGTCCATGCTTTAAGCCTGTCTCGATTGCAGCTTGCGCCGCACGTAAAGGGTTTTGTCGACCCGCGCCACCAGGGTGCCGGAGCCGTCATGAATCTGTACCTTGAGCTGCGGTAAATACTTGTCGCCGCTGGCGGTGTGCTGGCGAATCTCGTCCAGCAACGCTTGGTCGATGGAAAATTCGGCGAACACCGGGCCTTTGCCCGGCGAGATAAAGTCGATAGCGGCAGCCTTGTCCCAGACAATGTAGTCGCGGCCCAGGTTCTCCATCAGCATCAGCATGTAGAACGGGTCGACCATCGAATACAGGCTGCCGCCAAACTGCGTGCCGACGTAGTTGCGGTTGTACCAGCCCAGGCCCATGCGCACCTTGACCTCGCGGAAATCGCTGCCGATGTGCAACACCCGAACTCCGGCCCCGAGGTACGGCGGGTACAGGGTCATGATCCAGCGCAACAGCCGCGCCTTGCCCAGGCGTCGGGTCAGCCACTCACGCATCGGGACGGGTGCCCAGGCCCATGGCCTGGCGCGCGAACCAGCGCTTGGCCGGCGGCAGCAAGTCGAGGCCCAGCAAGCCCATGTTGCGGCCCAGCGCGACCAACGGTTGCGCACTGCCAAACAGGCGGGTGACCTGATCGGAGAAGCCGACGGTGAGTTTCTGGTCCATGCGCTGACGCTCGCGGTAAGCCTGCAGTGTCGCCAGGTCGCCCGGAATCGCCGGCCCGGCCAGCAGCGCCTCGGCCAACGCGTAGGCATCCCGCAGGGACAGGTTGAAGCCCTGACCGGCAATCGGGTGCAGGCTGTGGGCGGCATTGCCAAGTACGGCCAGATGAGAGCGCACTTGTTCTTCCGCTTCCACGAGCGTCAGCGGGTACAGGTGGCGCGCACCGACTTGCTTGAGGGTGCCCAGGCGGTAGCCGAACACGCCCTGCAGTTCACTCAGGAAGCTGCGTTCGTCCAGCTCGGCCAGGCGCTTGGCGTCCATGCCGATGCGGGTCCAGACCAGCGCGCAACGGTTGTCCGGCAACGGCAGCAAGGCCATCGGGCCTTCGTCGGTGAACCGCTCGAACGCCTCGCCGTTGTGGGCCTCGCTTGGGGTGATGTTGGCGATCAGCGCGCTCTGGTTGTACGGCCGCTTTTTAACGCCGATGCCCAGTTGCTCGCGCAAACCTGAGCGACCGCCATCGGCCAGCACCGCGAGGTCGCACTCCAGCACGGTTTCGTCATTGAGGGTCAGGCGGTAGCCATCGGCAAGCGGCTCCATGCGCGTAACTTCCGCCGGGCAACGCCAACTGACCACGTCCTTGTCCAGCCCTTGCCACAGGCATTGGCCCAGCCAGGCGTTTTCCACCACGTAGCCAAGCGCCGGCACGCCCTCTTCCATGGCCGACAGGCGCGCAGTAGAGAAGCGGCCACGGTCCGACACATGAATCTGTTTGATCGGCTCGGCGCGGCGAGAGATTTCCTGCCACACGCCCAACCGTTGATAGATCTGCCGCGCGCCAAAGGACAGCGCTGAAGAACGCGCGTCATAGCTCGGCTGGTAGCTGTCGCCGGGGGCAAACGGCTCGATCAGCACGATCTTCCAGCCCCGGGCCTTGGCCCCGGCCTGCAAGGCCAATGCGAGGCTGGCACCCACCAGGCCGCCGCCGATAATCGCCAGGTTGACCCGGCTCATCGGGCGCTCGCCATCAATGCTTCGATCTCGGCGACGGACTTGGGCACGCCACCGGTCAGAATTTCACAGCCTTGCTTGGTCACCACCACGTCGTCCTCGATGCGTACGCCAATGCCACGCCATTTCTTCGCCACGTTCTGGTTGTCCGGCGAGATGTAAATCCCCGGCTCCACGGTCAGTGCCATGCCAACTTCCAGCACCCGCCACTCGCCGCCGACCTTGTATTCGCCCACATCGTGCACATCCATCCCCAGCCAGTGGCCGGCGCGGTGCATGTAGAAGGCTTTATAGGCTTCACTGGCGATCAGTTCGTCGACATCACCCTGCAACAATCCCAGCTTCACCAGCCCGGCAGTGATCACTTGCACCGTCGCCTCGTGGGCCTGGTTCCAATGCTTGTTCGGGGCGATTTCGGCAAAGGCGGCTTCCTGGGAAGCCAGCACGATTTCATAAATCGCCTTCTGCTCGGCGGAAAACTTGCCGCTCACCGGCCAGGTGCGGGTGATGTCGCTGGCGTAGCAGTCGATCTCGCAACCGGCGTCGATCAGCACCAGGTCACCATCCTTGAGCACCGCGTCATTCTGCTGGTAGTGCAGGATGCAGCTGTTGCGCCCCGAGGCGACGATGGAACCATAGGCCGGCATCTTCGCCCCGCCCTTGCGAAACTCGTAGTCGAGCTCCGCTTCCAGGCTGAACTCATGCAACCCGGCGCGGCTGGCCTGCATCGCCCGTACATGGGCCGCGCAGGAAATCCGTGCCGCCTCGCGCATCACCTTCACTTCTGCCGCCGATTTATACAGGCGCATGTCGTGAAGCAGATGATCCAGGGCAACAAATTCGTTCGGCGGCTGGGCGCCGAGGTGCGCTTTAGAGCGGATCACGTTGATCCACTCCATCAGGTGCCGGTCGAATTCGGCATTGCTGCCCATGGCCGAATACACCCGGTCACGGCCTTCGATCAGGCCGGGCAGGATGTCGTCGATATCGGTAATCGGGAAGGCGTCATCGGCGCCGAACTCGCGAATCGCGCCTTCGGTGCCCGCTCGCAGGCCGTCCCACAGTTCGCGCTCGGCGTTGCGTTCGCGGCAGAACAGCACGTACTCGCCGTGTTGGCGGCCAGGCATCAGCACGATCACCGCTTCCGGTTCCGGGAAGCCGCTCAGGTACTGGAAGTCGCTGTCCTGGCGGTAGACGTGCTCGACGTCACGGTTGCGGATGGCTACCGCGGCCGCCGGCAGGATGGCGATGCTGTTGGGTTCCATCTGCGCCATGAGCGCCTTGCGGCGCCGGGTGTATTCCGCTTTGGGGATATGGATCATGGGCAGATGGGCTTCCTTTCTTAGTGCAGCGACGGCTTGGGTGCAGCGGGCTCAGCCGATTTACGGGTCTCGGTGAACAGCAGCAGCGGCGCGACGCGCAGGTATTCCATGACTTCCATGTAGTCGCTTTCGCCGTCTTCGGACTCTTCCAGGGCGTCTTGCACCTGAGAGATGGCGGCCAGGTCCTGCAGCACTTCCTGGGCATCGGTGCTCAGGTCGAGGCCGCCGGCGTTCACGCCGAAACCGTGGAGGAAGCCTTGGCACCATTGGCCCAACGCGGCGGCACGCTCGGTGAGCGGCGCGTCATCGGTAGGCAGCAGCAGGACGACGGTGACGTCATCACCGGTCAGCTCGCCTTTAACCATCTCTTGCAGGCCGATGAGCGCATTGCGCACGTTTTCGGTAGGCTCGGTTTCCAGCAGCTCGGCGACGTCGGCCAGCCAGTTGTCGGCATCAAAGCCGACACCGGTGCAGCTGCGGCCCAGCAGCACGCCGTGCAGTTCGGCAGGCGAGCAAGGATGACCGCTGGAACTCAGCAGTTTGGAAAAAGCATCGTACGGGGAGTTCTGAATGGGCATGGTGAGCTAGGCGCCAGACGGCGCAATGTCTAGAATGAAGCGCTGTATCCTAGCATCGGCAGACGTACCAAGACTATCGAGGGCGTCAGATCGTTTATCCAGCAGTTGCCATTCATCAGACAAAATCCAGTGGAACCCAATGGAAGACACCGACCTGCAAGCGCTGATGGCCAGACTCGAGCTGCTAATTAACCGGGTCGAGCAACTTAAGAGCCAAAACGGACTCCTATTAGCTCAGGAAAAGACCTGGCGCGAGGAACGCGCTCACCTCATTGAAAAAAACGAAATCGCCCGGCGTAAGGTCGAATCGATGATTTCGCGCCTGAAGGCCCTGGAGCAAGACTCATGAGTTCAAGCAATAGCGTCACCGTGCAGATTCTCGACAAAGAATATTCGATCATCTGCCCCCAGGAAGAACGCAGCAACCTGGTGAGCGCTGCCCGCTACCTGGACGGCAAGATGCGCGAAATCCGCAGCAGCGGCAAAGTCATCGGCGCCGATCGCATCGCCGTGATGGCCGCCCTGAACATTACCCACGATCTGCTGCATAAGCAGGAACGGCCTGACGTGCAGGCCAGCGGCTCGACGCGCGAGCAGGTGCGCGACCTGCTGGAGCGGGTCGATCTGGTACTTTCTACCGATCCAGAGCCACCCAAGGGCTGATTGCGGCGTCGGTTTCGGGTATACTCGCCCGACTCCCTGGCGTGCTTGCCAGTCGGCGATGTCCCTGAGCCGATTCGCACTACCCTGGAAGTTACACGTTGGGCTGGTGTGCATGTCCGCTAGACGGAAAGCCTTAAAGCCTACTGTTTCTTCCACCTTGAACTTTCGGGTTCAAGGGCTAAGTCGACAGCGGTTCTGTCGGGGAGCCTGATTCCCAAATCCAATGCCAGTCCCAGGACTGGCATTGTTTTATGAGCCGAAAACCATGACCGAACCTGCGCCGCTTTCCCGCCCGCAACTTCGACGCATGCTGCGCAACGCCCGCCGCGCCCTGACGCCAAGCGAGCAACGCCAGGCCGCCCTGGGCCTGTATCGGCAACTGGCACAGCACCCGCTGTTTCGCCGGGCCAAACACCTATCCTTATATCTACCGACGGACGGTGAAATCGATCCGCGCCTGCTGCTGCGCGCTGCACAGCGCCGGGGCAAGGCGACGTACCTGCCGGTGCTCAGTGCATGGCCGCGAACCAAGATGGTATTCCAGCGAGTGCGCCCCGGCGAAAAGCTGAGGCCCAACCGTTTTCGCATCCTCGAGCCCCAGGTAAATGCCAGCCGGCAACGCAAGGTCTGGGCGCTGGACCTGGTGCTGCTGCCACTGGTTGGTTTTGATGATGTGGGCGGACGGTTGGGCATGGGCGGCGGGTTTTATGACCGCAGCCTGGCCTACATGGCCCGCCGGAAATCCTGGCGCAAGCCGACGCTGTTGGGCCTGGCCCATGAATGCCAGAAGGTCGAACGATTGGCACAGGCAAGCTGGGATGTACCGCTTGAGGGCACAGTCACCGATAAGGATTGGTATATAGCAGAGACGCTACTGGAATCAGCAGCGCCTTGAAGACGGGTCAGCGTTTGAACGGTTGCGGCTGTTGCTGTGCGAGTTCAATCGGTGCGTCAGTCTTGTTCGACCACAAGCTCTGCGCATAGCCGGTGGTCACAACGCCCAGGCCGAACAAAATAACCAAAATCCATAGTAAATCCGGTTTGCGTTTCATCGATTGCCCCCCTTCAGGCATCTTGCACACGATGACAGCAACGTTCCATTAGTAGTCCGTGCCAGCTGCGTCAAGCTCAAAACCCCGGCATTCTGCGTTAACGTGAACCAACACGCAAACCTTGACGCCAACCGACTGTCGGTTTGTCATAAAATTGCAGGACAACTTTCCCAATCGACTTTTGAGGAGCGAAAACATGGCCTATTGGCTGATGAAATCCGAGCCTGATGAACTGTCCATCAAGGGCCTGGAAAAGCTCGGCGAGGCCCGGTGGGACGGGGTGCGCAACTACCAGGCGCGGAACTTCCTGCGGGCGATGGCGGTGGGTGACCAGTTCTTCTTCTACCACTCCAGCTGCCCGGAACCGGGGATTGCCGGCATCGGTAAAATCGTCGAGGCAGCCTACCCGGACCCGACCGCGCTGGAGCCCGACAGTCATTATTTCGACGCCAAGGCCAGCCCTGAAAAAAATCCGTGGAGCGCGATCAATGTTGCCCACGTCGAGACCTTTGCGAAGGTCCTGGGGCTGGGCTATCTGAAACAGCAAACCGCCCTCGCCGAGTTGCCCCTGGTGCAAAAAGGCAGCCGCCTTTCGGTGATGCCGGTCACCGCCGAGCAATGGGCCGCCGTACTCGGCCTGCGCTGAAACAGCAGAACCCTGCGGTCACGCCCATGGCGCATGCATCTGCGCGCCAACCGGGTTAGGCTGGCGCTTCATTTGACCCGCATCAAGGGCCTCCGGGCAGGATCGGTCAAACTAGGACGCTAACGCCGCAGGATGCACCCATGTCGACGAACCACCGTACCTCCCATCTTTTCGCCATTCCATTGATTGTCTTGCTGCTGGCCGCCGGCGGCTTCGGCTATTGGCAATCCACCCAGGACCGCCTGCCCGAAGGCTTGAGCATGGGCAATGGCCGGCTGGAATCGACTGAAGTGCAGATCGCCGCCAAGATCCCCGGGCGCCTCGCCGAAGTGCGGGTGGACGAAGGCGACAAGGTGCTCAAGGGCCAACTGCTGGCGCGCATGGACACCCGCACCCTGGAAGCCCAGCGCGCCCAGGCCGAAGCCGAAGTGCTGCGGGCCAGGGAGAATTTCGCTGCTGCCGAAGCCAATGTGCAACTGCGCCGGAGCGAACAACTGCTGGCCAGCCAGGAACTCAAGCGCACCCAGGAGCTGTACAAGCGCGGCTTCGCCAGCGGCCAGTTGATCGACCAGCAGCAAGCCCGCCAGAACACCGGCAATGCCGCGGTGGTTGCTGCACAGGCCCAGGTCAATTCGGTAAAAGCCGCCATCGGTGCGGCCCAGGCCCAGGTCGCGCAGCTCACCAGCGAAATCGAAGACAGCAGCCTGCGGGCGCCCATCGACGGCATCATCCAGTTGCGCCTGGCCGAGCCGGGTGAAGTACTCGGCGCCGGTGGCCGCGTGTTGCTGCTGATCGACCCCAACGATCAGTACATGAACCTGTATCTGCCGGCCTCGGTGACCGGCGCCCTGACCGTCGGCAGCGAAGCGCGGATCGTCCTCGACGCCCTGCCGAAGCAACCGCTGCCGGCGAAAATCAGCTTCGTCGCCGCCAAGTCGCAGTTCACCCCCAAGGAAGTGGAAACCCGCGACGAACGCCAGAAGCTGGTGTTCCGGGTCAAGCTGCGCCTGACCCAACCAAGCGCCGTGCCCCAAGCCAAACCGGGCATGCCCGGCGCCGGCTATGTGCGCACCGCTGACCTGGACTGGCCGGCCAACCTGCAATGAACGGCCTGGCGCTGCACGCCACGGGGATCAACCATCGCTACGGCAAGCAACAGGCGCTGATCGACATCGCCTTCAGCCTGCCTGCCGGCACACGCTGCGGGTTGATCGGCCCGGACGGCGCCGGCAAGTCGAGCCTGCTGGGCTTGATCGCCGGGGTCAAAAAGCTTCAACAGGGCGAGCTGCAAGTACTCGGTGGCGCCATCGAAGACCGCCGCCACCGCAACAGCCTGTACCCGCGTATCGCCTTCATGCCTCAAGGCCTGGGCGGTAACCTTTACCCCGAGCTGTCCATCAGCGAAAACATCCGGTTCTTTGCCACGCTGTTCGGCCTGTCAAAAGCCGATTGCGACCAGCGCATGCACAACCTGCTGCTCGCCACCGACCTCGCACGCTTCGCCGAGCGACCTGCCGGCAAGCTCTCCGGCGGCATGAAGCAGAAACTCGGCCTGTGCTGTGCACTGATCCACGACCCTGACCTGTTGATCCTCGACGAACCCACCACCGGCGTCGACCCGCTGTCCCGTCGACGCTTCTGGGAACTGGTGGAAACCGTACGCAGCGAACGCCCGCAGCTCACACTGCTGGTGGCCACCGCCTACATGGAAGAAGCCGAGCAGTTTGAACACTGCCTGATGCTCGACCGCGGCAAGCTGATCGCCGACGGCCTGAGCAGCGAACTCGCCGCCGCGACGCCCAGCGGCAAACTGGATGAAGCCTTCACCCATTTCCAGGGCGACAGTGCCCATAACAATGAACCGCTGGTGATTCCGCCCCGGCAAAGCGACAACACCGACATCGCCATCGAAGCCCACGACCTGACCTTGCGCTTCGGCGACTTCACGGCAGTCAACAAGGTCAGCTTCGCCATAGGCCGGGGCGAGATCTTTGGTTTCCTCGGCTCCAACGGCTGCGGCAAGACCACCACCATGAAAGTCCTCACCGGGTTGATGCCCGCCACCGAGGGCACCGCCACGCTGCTGGGCAACCCGGTCAACGCCAAGGACCTGGCCACCCGCAAGCGCGTGGGTTTCATGTCGCAAAGCTTCTCGCTGTACGGCGAACTCAGCGTGCGCCAGAACCTGGTGCTGCATGCGCAGTTGTTCGACCTGCCCAAGGCCGAGAGCGGCCAGCGCATCGACGAGTTGATCAAGCGTTTTGACCTGGGCGACGTTGCCGAGCAGCCGTCCGGCGAGTTGCCGCTGGGCCTGCGCCAGCGCTTGTCCCTGGCGGTGGCGGTGCTGCACCGCCCGGAAGTGCTGATCCTCGATGAGCCGACCTCGGGCGTCGACCCGGCCGCGCGGGATGACTTCTGGCGGCTGCTGATCGAACTGTCCCGGGAACAGGGCGTGACGATCTTCCTGTCCACCCACTTCATGAACGAAGCCCAGCGCTGCGACCGCATCTCGCTGATGCACGCGGGCAAGGTGCTGGCCTGCGACACGCCGGACGCGCTGCAACAGCAGTTCCACGGCGAAACCCTGGAAGCGGCGTTCGTCACCTGCCTCGAACAGGCCCAAGGCGCGCCCGAAGCGACCACCGCGCCCTCCGAAACCGTCAGCGAACCCATGGCCCCACCCGTCAGCAAACGCGGGTTCAGCGTCGCCCGCCTGTTGGCCGTGGCCAGCCGCGAAGGCAAGGAACTGCTGCGGGACAAAGTGCGCATGGCCTTCGCCCTGTTGGGGGCGATTTTCATGATGGTGATCTTCGGCTACGGCATTTCCCTGGACGTGGAGAAGCTCGCCTTCGCCGTCTACGACCAGGATCAGACGCCGCAAAGCCGGGCCTACTTGGAAGCCTTTCGCAGTTCGCGCTATTTCGCCGAACAGCCGCCGATCACTGACTCCAACGAACTGCACAAACGCCTGCAACGCTCGGAAATCAAACTGGCGCTGGAGATTCCGCCAGGGTTCGGCCGCGATCTCTACGCCGGCCGCCAACCCGCCGTGGCCGCCTGGCTCGATGGCGGCATGCCGTTCCGTGCGGAAACCAGCCGCAATTATGTCGAGGCCGTGCACCAGGCCAACCTCCAACAACTGGCCGAACTGAACAGCACACCATTGAATCAGCAAGCGGCCGCCAAACTGGAAACCCGCTTTCGCTACAACCAGGACGTGGTCAGCGTGAACGCTATCGGTCCCGGCGTGATGGCGCTGATCCTCGCGTTTATCCCGGCGATGCTCACGGCCCTGGGGATCGTGCGCGAGAAGGAACTGGGCTCCATCACCAACTTCTACGCCACACCCCTGACCCGCCTGGAATTCCTGTTGGGCAAGCAGGCGCCGTACCTGGCCGTGAGCCTGATCAACCTGGGCCTGCTGGTGGCGATGAACCGCTGGCTGTTCGGCGTGCCGTTCAAGGGCAGCGGCGTGACCCTGGCTTTCGGCGGCCTGCTGTATGTGCTGGCCACCACCAGCATGGGCCTGCTGATTTCCGCGTTCACCCGCACCCAGATCGCAGCGATCCTCGGCACCATGATCATCACCAGCCTGCCGACCATCCAGTTCTCCGGGCTGATCGTGCCGCGCTCGTCCCTGGAAGGCGCCGCCGCGTTGATGGGCATGTTGTTCCCGGCGGGCTACTTCCTCGACATTGCGGTGGGCACCTTTACCAAGGCCCTGGACCTGCGTCAGCTATGGCCACAGTGCCTGGCGCTGTTCGGGTTTTTCCTGGGGTTCACCGGGCTTAGCCTGATCATGCTCAAGAAGCAGGAGGCCTGAGATGCACAAGTTCGCCCATATCCTGCGCCTCGGCATCAAGGAACTGACCAGCCTGCGCCACGACAGCGTGTTGCTGCTGTTCCTGTTCTACGCCTTTACCGTCGCCATCTATATGCCCGCCGCCGGCTCGGTGATCGGCGTGCACAACGCCAGCGTGGCCTTTGTGGATGAAGACCACAGCGCGCTTTCCCGGCAACTGGCCGAAGCGCTGCAACCGCCGGAATTCCAGGCGGCGGTGCCGTTGCCGTACGACCAACTGGACAAGGTGATGGACAGCGGCCAGTACACCTTCGTGATCAACGTGCCGGCGAATTTCCAGGCCGACCTGTTGGCCGGGCGCCAGCCGGGGGTGCAGGTCAACGTCGATGCCACGGCCATGAGCCAGGCATTCATGGGTGCCGGGTATATCGGACGGATTTTCCAGCGGGAATTGCTGACCTATGGCAACCAGGCCGATGCCGCCCAAAAGGCGCCGGCGCTGCTGACCACCCGGGCGCTGTTCAATACCAACCTGGAAGGCGGCTGGTTTCTGGCGGTGATCCAGATCGTCAACAACATCACCATCCTCGCCATCGTGCTGACCGGCACCGCGCTGCTGCGTGAGCGCGAACACGGCACCCTCGACCATTTGCTGGTGCTGCCGCTGACTGCGCTGGAAATCATGCTGGCGAAAATCTGGAGCAACATGCTGGTGGTGGTGCTGTGCACCTGGCTGTCGCTGGAAGTGGTGGTGAAAGGCTTGCTCGGCGTGCCGCTGGCCGGGTCGCTGACTTTGTTTTTGCTGGTGACGGCGCTGTACCTGTTTGCCAGTACTGCCCTCGGCATCTTCCTCGCCACCCTCGCCCGCTCGACGCCGCAGTTTGGCCTGCTGGCGATCCCGGTGATTATCCCGATGCTGCTGTTGTCCGGCGGCAGCACGCCGCTGGACAGCATGCCGCAGTGGTTGCAATGGGTGATGCAGGGCTCGCCGTCGACGCACTTTGTGAGCCTGAGTGCGGCGATTCTGTTCCGGGATGCGGGTGTGAATGTGGTGTGGCCGGACTTGCTGGCGCTGGCGGGGATTGGGTTGCTGTTCTTTGCGGTGGCGTTGGCGCGGTTCAGGAAGAGCCTGGCTTCCTGAGGTGTCTGTCAGGGCCTCTTCGCGAGCAAGCCCGCTCCCACACTTGACCGAGTTCTAACATGAGAATGCGGTTAAATGTGGGAGCGGGCTTGCTCGCGAAGGGCGCGAAGCGATCGGCTTACTGGATGATCAGGTTGTTGAACAACAGATCCTCAACCTGCGGCTTGCCGGTTTCGTCGTTCATCACTTGCTGGGTCTGCTTCAGGGCTTCCTGGCGCAGTTTTTCCTTCCCATCAACGCTGCTCATGGTGTCGTTGGTCTGCTGGGTAAACAGCGCCACCAATTGGTTGCGAATCAGCGCGTCGTTGGCTTTCACGGCAGCGGCTGCCTCGGGACCGGTGACCCGCAGGGCGATATCCGCCTTGAACACCCGCAGCTTCGCGGTGCCATCCAGGCCGTAGTTACCGACAAACGGCGGGCTCAGGCTGATATAGCTGACCTTCGGCGCTTCGCCTTCTTTGGCTTCTTCGGCCTGGGCGGCCATCGGCAGTGTCAGGGCCAGCATCAACAGGATCCACGCTTTCACAGTTCATTCCTCAATTCGGTTGCCCAGTAGCATAACGCTAGCAGCCCTGAGCACAAGCTTATGGCGACTTATCAGGCCGGGGCATGCTCGTTGACCCGTCGCCCTGCCCACCTACACTTATCGGCCAACACGCCAAAAGGAATAGTCCGATGAAAGCTGTGCTGTGCAAAGCCTTCGGCCCCGCCGAAAACCTGGTGCTGGAAGACGTCGAAAGCCCGGCGATCAAGAAGAACGAAATCCTGTTGGACGTGCATGCGGCCGGGGTCAATTTCCCGGACACCCTGATCATCGAGGGCAAGTACCAGTTCAAGCCGCCCTTCCCGTTTTCGCCGGGCGGTGAAGCGGCAGGCGTGATCAGCCAAGTCGGTGAGAACGTCAGCCACCTGAAGGTCGGTGACCGGGTGATGGCCCTGACCGGCTGGGGCAGCTTCGCCGAGCAGGTCGCGGTGCCGGGCTACAACGTGCTGCCGATCCCGCCGAGCATGGACTTCAATACCGCCGCCGCTTTCAGCATGACCTACGGCACGTCGATGCACGCCCTGAAGCAACGGGCCAACCTGCAACCCGGGGAAACCCTGCTGGTGCTCGGTGCCTCCGGCGGCGTCGGCCTGGCTGCGGTGGAAATCGGCAAGGCCATGGGCGCCCGGGTGATCGCCGCGGCCAGCAGCGCCGACAAGCTGGCGGTGGCCAAGGCTGCCGGTGCCAATGAGTTGATCAACTACAGCGAAGCCAGCCTCAAGGACGAGATCAAACGCCTTACCGGCGGCAACGGCGTGGATGTGATCTACGACCCGGTGGGCGGCGACCTGTTTGACCAGGCCATTCGCGGCATCGCCTGGAATGGCCGGCTGCTGGTGGTGGGCTTTGCCAGCGGGCGCATTCCTGAGTTGCCGGTGAACCTGGCGCTGCTCAAGGGCGCGGCGGTGGTCGGGGTGTTCTGGGGGTCGTTCGCCCAGCGCCAGCCGCAGGACAATGCCGCCAACTTCCAGCAACTGTTCGGCTGGTTCGCCGAGGGCAAGTTGAAGCCGCTGGTGTCCCAGGTGTACCCGCTGGAGCAGGCGGCGCAGGCGATCAACGACCTCGGCCAGCGCAAGGCTGTGGGCAAGGTCGTGGTGCAGCTACGCTGACTATTGTTTCATTTTGTCCGCGGAGTGCCTGGGCCCATGATCGGCCGAGGCACTCACTGGCAGGAATGAATAATGGTCACACCGCTGCGCGCGCTGTTTCTGGGGTTGTTGATGATGGTGTCGGCTCACGCCTTTGCCCATAAAGAGGGCAAGGATGTACGCGGGCTGAACAACGTGACGGTGCTGATCGTGCGCCATGCGGAAAAACCCGATGAAGGTCCGTTGCTGAGCCCCAAGGGCGAACAGCGGGCGGCGGCCTACGCCAGCTATTTCGACCCGCTGCTGTTGAACGGCATCTCCGTGGTGCCCCAGCGGCTGATCGCTACCAGCGACAGCAAGGAAAGCTCTCGCCCGCGCCTGACCCTGACACCCCTGGCCCAGCGCCTGCAGCTCCCGCTTGAAACCCCCTACTCAGATGATCAAGTCGGCAAGCTGGTGAAGTCCCTGCGCAAGTCCAACCAGGCGCAGACCGTGTTGATCGCCTGGCATCACGGGCATATCGACAAGTTGATCGAGGCCTTCGGCGGTGACGGCGCGGCGCTGACCGGCATGAAGAAATGGCCGGAAAATGTGTATGACTGGCTGATCGTGTTGCGCTTCGACGACCAGGGTCAACTGGTGGAATCCCGCAGCCAGAAGATCCAGGAACACCTGCTTCCAGGTGATATCGCAGCCGCCAACGGCAACTGAACCGAATCACTGCCTGTGGTGAGGGAGCTTGCTCCCTCACCACAGCTTCTTGGCATCCCCTCCTGAAAACGTCCCTCACTTGCCTCTAAGCGACATGTTCGTAAAAGAACATGCAATTGCACTCAATTCCTATGCCCGCAGATAAGAGGCGGTGCTATTTTCGGTAACGAAACTGTAACATTCGCATCCGCAGTCAAAACAAGAAATCTGGAGCTCTTGAATGTTTGCTTTCTTCCGTCCTGCCGCACATCAGGCGCCCCTGCCTGAAGAAAAAATAGACAGCACGTACCGACGCCTGCGCTGGCAGATCTTCGCCGGTATTTTCTTCGGTTACGCCGGGTACTACCTGCTGCGCAAGAACTTCTCCCTGGCCATGCCGTACCTGATCGACGAGGGTTACACCCGTGGCCAGCTGGGCCTGGCAATGTCGGCGATCGCAATTGCCTACGGCCTGTCCAAGTTCCTCATGGGCCTGGTGTCCGACCGCTCCAACCCGCGCTACTTCCTGCCCTTCGGCCTGTTGGTGTCCGCCGGGGTGATGTTCATTTTCGGTTTCGCACCTTGGGCTACGTCCAGCGTGACCATGATGTTCATTTTGCTGTTCATCAACGGTTGGGCCCAGGGCATGGGCTGGCCGCCAAGTGGGCGGACCATGGTGCACTGGTGGTCGCAGAAGGAGCGCGGCGGTGTGGTTTCCGTATGGAACGTGGCGCATAACGTCGGCGGCGGCTTGATCGGCCCGCTGTTCCTGCTGGGCATGGCCTGGTTCAACGACTGGCACGCGGCGTTCTACGTGCCGGCCACCGTGGCCCTGCTGGTGGCGGCATTTGCCTTCATCACCATGCGCGACACCCCGCAATCGGTGGGCCTGCCGCCTATCGAGCAATACAAGAACGACTACCCGGAAGGCTACGACGCCAGCCACGAAGACGAATTCAGCGCCAAGGAAATCTTCGTCAAGTACGTGCTGCGCAACAAAATGCTCTGGTACATCGCCTTCGCCAACGTCTTCGTCTACCTGCTGCGCTACGGCGTGCTGGACTGGGCACCGACGTACCTCAAGGAAGCCAAGCACTTTGACGTGGATAAAACCTCGTGGGCGTACTTCTTCTACGAGTGGGCGGGCATTCCGGGCACGCTGCTGTGCGGCTGGATGTCGGACAAGATCTTCCGTGGCAACCGTGGCCTGACCGGCATTGTGTTCATGGGCCTGGTCACCGTGGCGACCCTGGTTTACTGGCTCAACCCGCCGGGCAACCCGATGATCGACATGATCGCGCTGTTCTCCATCGGCTTCCTGATCTACGGTCCGGTGATGCTGATCGGCCTGCAGGCGCTGGAACTGGCACCGAAGAAAGCCGCCGGTACCGCAGCGGGCTTTACGGGCTTGTTCGGTTACCTGGGTGGTTCAGTGGCAGCGAGTGCGGCCATGGGCTACACCGTTGACCATTTCGGCTGGGACGGTGGTTTCGTATTGCTGATCGGCGCGTGCCTGCTGGCCATCGCGTTCCTGATCCCCACCTTGTGGCACACCAATAGCGTCAGTGCCGCACGTTAATCGTCGGAACAGCCTTTGGAACACCGCTTGAGCCGCGCCTCCAGATTCTTGTCTGGCATAGCGTGGCTACGCAGGGCGTTGACGGTCTGCTCGACATAATCGCGCGTAGTGCCGTAACGCCCGCAAGCGCTCTGCAACACGTGATTCAGCACGATGTCGGGCAAATTGCCGGCATAACTGGGCAGGTGCCGTTCCAGGACAAATCCCAATGCCTGCACCTGGCTGCCATCTTCCAGACGACAGCTGAGCCAGTGCGGCCGGTAAGAGGGATACGGCATCTCGCGCTGCCACAGGGCATACAGCGAGGCCTCCAGTTGATCTTCCGGCAAGCGGTAGGCAAACCCGCTGCACGAGCCGCCGCGATCCAGGCCAAACACCAACCCCGGTATTTCCGGCGTGCCCCGGTGCTCATGAGACCACAGGTACAAGCCCCGGTGATAACCGTGGACCCGCGCCCGCATGCGTTGTGTCGACGAGCATTCAGGCCGCCAGATCAGCGAACCGTAAGCGAATAGCCAGACCGGCCCACCCTTGTGCAGCGCCATGGTGGCTTGCATCGAGCTCATCAACTGTTCGTGAGTGAGTTGCGGCCCCAGATCGAGCCGCGGAGGGTAAGCCAATTGCAAAAGATCAGATTCAATGGCGGTCATGGCAGATCGCTTAGGTCTCCTTTGTTGTTACGAGAAGCTGTTACCAGTTGTAAGCAACTTTACCGTAATAGAACGCGCCGCTGTAACCGTACGGCGAAAAAGTGCTATAGGCCAAATTGCCACCACTGCTGGCGTAGGCATTGAGTTTTTCCGGGTATTTGTCGGTGACGTTGTCGCCGCCAACGGTGAAGGTCCAGTTTTTCAGCTTGTAGTCGGCTGACAGATCCAACAGCCAGGCGGCCTTGAAGCTCTGGTCGTTGGTCGGGTCGGCCTGGTAGCTGGTGAATGAACCATAGCGCACCAAATTACTGTGCAGCGCCCAGTTGCCGAAACTCAGGTCGTTGCCCAGGCTCAGCTTGTGCTGTGGCGTGGTATCGCCCAGCAGGCCGATGCGCTCGCGACGGTCCACCCGAACCAGGCTCGCGCCCAGGCTATCCAGTACGGACGGATTGGCTTTTACGTCGGTGACCTTGGTGTGGTTGTAGTTGTAGCCCACGGTGCTGTTCCAGCGCACACCGTTGTCCAGTTGGTAGCGATAGTTGGCCACCAGGTCGACGCCATTGGTGGTGGTGTCGGTGGCGTTGGTGAAGTAGCGCACCGTGGTGTAGTTGATGTTGCCGACGCCATTGGCCTGCAGATACGCGAGCGCAGCCGGGTTCTTGCTCAGGTCCAGGTTGGAGGACAGGCTGATGCGGTCGCTGATGTCGATACGGTAGACATCGGCGGTCACGGTCAGGTTGTCGGTCGGCTCCAGCACCAGGCCGAGACTGTAGTTGCGGGACTTCTCGGCTTTCAGGTCTTCAGCGCCGAGCAGGCGCGCCACCTGGCTGTTGGCCGGGAAGGTGCCGGCTTCCTGGATGGTGTTGCCGATCAGTTGCGACGAGGTGTAGGCGAAGTTTTGCTGTGCCAGGGACGGCGCACGGAAACCGTTGGATACACTGCCGCGCAAGGCCACTTGCGGGGTGAAGTCGTAGCGCGCCGAGAGCGAGCCGCTGACGTTGGAGCCAAAATCACTGTAGTCCTCGTGACGCACGGCGGCGGAGGCACTGAGTTTTTCGGTGAAGTTGGTTTCCAGGTCCAGGTACTGCGCCCAGTTGTGGCGCGTGCTGGTGCCGGCGTCGGAATCACGGAAGCCGCCCAGGCCCGAGCTGCCGGTCTGGTAGTAGGACGCCGGGTCGCCCGCCTTGATCTGGTAACCCTGGTCCAGGTATTCGCCGCCAAACGCCACCGACACTGGATACGGCAACCAGCCCAGGCTGAATTCCCGCGACAGGTCCAGGCTGAGTTGCTTCTGGTCATTGACCAACGTGCCATTGTCGAACTTGCGCGGCGTGGCCAGGCCCAGCGAGGTGTTGATGGTTTCGGTACCGATCTGGTACTGGTTCTTGCCGTAGTTGACCGACACATCGTAGTGCCAGTCATAGGCCAACAAGCCGCGCAGGCCGACCGCCAGGGACGTGTCTTCCACGTCACCGCGAATCAACGGCAGGTAACCATTGGGGTTGAGCGCAGGAATGTTGTTGCTCGCGTTGCTGGCCCGGTAGAACGCCGCCGTCTCGCCGCGGGTCTTGCTGTAGCCGCCAAACGCATAGAACTCGGCCGCATCGCTGAAGGAATATTCCGAGTTGAGAAACAGCTTGCCCTGGTCAGTGGCCGGCTCGCCCTGGCGGAACACCCGCTGGCCGTAGGTCGTCGAACCAACGCTGCCCGGACGCAGGTCCTTGCCGGCGCGGTTGGTGTAATCGTTGTCGGCGCCTTCGGCAGAGATGTTGATAAACCCGTTATCGCCCAGCGCCACACCGGTGTTGCCGCTGAGGTTGCGCTGGATACCGTCGCCCTTCTTGTACTCACCAAACTTGCTGGTGATCGAGCCGCCGTGGTCGTCATGCTTGAGGATCACGTTGATCACCCCGGCAATCGCATCGGAGCCGTAGCGGGCCGATGCGCCGTCACGCAGCACCTCGATATGGTCGACCGCCGACAACGGGATCGCATTCAAATCCGCCGGCGCCGAGCCACGCCCAACCGCACCGCCGAGATTGACGAAGGCACTGGTGTGGCGGCGCTTGCCGTTGACCAGCACCAACACCTGGTCCGGTGACAGGCCACGCAGCTGCGCCGGGCGCACCAGTTCGGCACCGTCTACCAGGCTCGGGCGTGGAAAGTTGATGGAAGGAATCAATCGGGCCAACACCGCGCCCAACTCATCAGAGCCGGTGCTGCGCAAGGTGTCGCCGGAAATCACATCGATAGGTGACAACGAGGCACTGGCGGTGCGCTCTTGGGCGCGGGTGCCGGTGACAATGACTGTATCGAGTTTGGGTACATCGGCAGTGGCCGTTTCGGCGGATGCCACTGGACTGAATCCCACAGCGGTCAGCAAATTAGCCGACAAAATCGCCGTGTACAGCAGGTGCTGCTTGTTGCTCCCCATACCGCTCCCCTTGGAATCAAAAGCCAGAACGTCAATGCTCTGAGCTCGTACGATCGATCCGTGTGGCGGACGGTGGCGGTCATTTATTGGTTATTGGCAGAAAGTCGGTAGTCCGTTGGCATATAGCTTAATGATATTTATGTAACAAATTAAATACCTTTAAAGAATAAGCGAATGCATAAGCCCAGGCCGCTCCGCTCATCAGGATTGGCTGCCTCAATCCCTGTAGTTTCAGCGCAGGTTCAGCCTGGGGGCACGCTGAGCCTTCAAAATAGGCGCCTGTCACGACCCACCTGGCCGCCAACCGAATCGACTACCGAGGTCACTCCATGAAATACCGACTGCCCAGCCTGTTGTTCCTGGCACAGGCCACCACCGCCCTGGCGGCGGAAGTGCCGACCCAGGACGAAAAAGGCTTCTGGTATGCCCAGACGAGCGTCTACACCCGGCATTTTGCGCCGGACAAGGACCACAACAACAACCAGGACCTGATCGGCCTGGAGCGCAATGAAGCGTCAGGCCTGGTGTATGGCGGGGCGACGTTTCGCAACTCGTTCAGCCAGCGTTCGTACTACGCCTATGCCGGCAAACGCTATGACATGCCCGATTACCCGGTGTACTTGAAGCTGACAGGGGGTGTGATCCAGGGCTATCGCGGCAAGTACCGCGACAAGATTCCGCTGAATGGACTGGGGGTAGCGCCGGTGATCATCCCCTCGGTGGGCACCCACTACGGGCCGGTCGCCGCCGAGCTGGTGTTGCTCGGGTTCAATGCGGCGATGGTGACCACGGGCGTTCGTTTCTGATCAAGCCACTGAAGGGCTTCTGTGGCGAGGGAGCTTGCTCCCGCTGGGTCGCGAAGCGGCCCCTGAAGTTCTGCGGTCTTACAGATAGAACACAGCGACTGTCTTGGGGCTGCTGCGCAGCCCAGCGGGAGCAAGCTCCCTCGCCACACGTTACGGGCGGGGTGCGTAGGCAAATACGTCAGCACGCATCTGGTGCGCATCCATGCCGGCCTCGACCAGCGCATCCAGGGTGCCGTAGATCATCGCCGGTGAACCGCTGGCGTAGACATGCACGGCCTTGAGGTCGCTGATGTCTTCACACACCGCTTCATGCAACAGCCCGCAGCGCCCTTCCCAGCCACACAGGTCGCTGACCACTTTGTGCAGGAACAGGTTGGGCAGTTGCAGCCACTGGTCCCAGTGCTCGATGTCGTAGAAGTCTTCCGGTCGACGTACCCCCCAATACAGATGCACCGGGTGCTTGAAGCCACTGGCGCGACAGTGCTCGATCAGGCTATGCATCTGGGCCATGCCGGTGCCGGCGGCGATCAGCACCAGCGGGCCGTCGGGCAGTTCCGCCAGGTGGGTGTCGCCAAACGGCATTTCGATGCGGGCCATCTGGTTGCGCTGCAACTGCTCCAGCAGGCTGCGGGCGCTGTCTTCCCGGGCCAGCACGTGCAATTCCAGCTCGCGCCCGGCGTGGGGCGCCGAGGCCAGGGAGAACGCCGACTTCTCGCCGTTTTCCCGCTCGATCATCAGGTATTGCCCGGCGTGGTAGCGCACCGCCTTGCCGGCTGGTGCCCGCAGGCGTACGCGCCAGACGTCACCGCCCACCTCGACGCATTCACTCAGTTGGCAAGACAGTTTGCGCACCGGCAATTCTCCCGGCGCCAGCACGCCATCCCACAACACAATGCAATCTTCCAGCGGTTCGGCAATGCAGGTATAGAACTCGCCATGGTCACGCACCTCACCGGCTTGCTGCACCCGGCCTTCCACCAGCAGCGCCGCGCACACGTGGCACACGCCATTGCGGCAGGCCTGGGGGCAATCGTAGCCCAGGCGGCGCGCACCCTCGAGGATCCGCTCGCCGGGCGTCAGTTCAAGTACCGCACCGGAAGGCTGCAGGGTTACACGCATCAATCTATTCCTAATTCTTTCCAGAGCGCATCGACACGGGCAGTGACCGCTTCGTCCTTGACGATCACGCGGCCCCATTCGCGGGTGGTTTCACCCGGCCATTTATGGGTGGCGTCCAGGCCCATTTTCGAGCCGAGGCCCGATACCGGGGAAGCAAAGTCGAGGTAGTCGATCGGCGTATTGTCGATCATCACCGTGTCGCGCTTGGGGTCCATGCGCGTGGTGATGGCCCAGATCACGTCGTTCCAGTCCCGGGCGTTGATGTCGTCGTCGGTGACAATAACGAACTTGGTGTACATGAACTGTCGCAAAAACGACCACACACCCAGCATTACCCGCTTGGCGTGGCCGGGGTACGACTTCTTCATCGTCACGATGGCCATGCGATACGAGCAGCCTTCGGGCGGCAGGTAGAAGTCAGTGATTTCCGGAAACTGCTTTTGCAGGATCGGCACAAACACTTCGTTCAACGCCACGCCGAGGATCGCCGGCTCATCCGGCGGGCGGCCGGTGTAGGTGCTGTGGTAGATCGGCTTGATCCGGTGGGTGATGCGCTCGACGGTGAACACCGGGAAGCTGTCGACTTCGTTGTAGTAGCCGGTGTGGTCGCCGTAGGGGCCTTCATCGGCCATCTCGCCCGGGTGAATCACGCCTTCGAGGATGATTTCGGCGGTGGCCGGCACTTGCAGGTCGTTACCGCGGCATTTCACCAGCTCAGTGCGATTGCCGCGCAACAGGCCGGCGAAAGCGTACTCGGACAGGCTGTCGGGCACCGGCGTGACGGCGCCGAGGATGGTCGCCGGGTCGGCGCCCAGGGCCACGGAAACAGGGAATGGCTGGCCGGGATGCTTTTCGCACCACTCACGGAAATCCAGGGCGCCGCCACGGTGGCTCAGCCAGCGCATGATGACCTTGTTGCGGCCGATCACTTGCTGACGGTAGATGCCGAGGTTCTGGCGGTCCTTGTTCGGGCCCTTGGTGACGGTCAGGCCCCAGGTGATCAGCGGGCCGACGTCGCCAGGCCAGCAGGTCTGCACGGGGAGCATGCCGAGGTCGACATCCTCGCCTTCGATCACCACTTCCTGGCAAACCGCGTCTTTCACGACCTTGGGGGCCATGGCGATGATCTTGCGGAAGATGGGCAGCTTCGACCAGGCGTCCTTGAGCCCCTTGGGTGGCTCGGGTTCCTTGAGGAAGGCCAGCAGCTTGCCGATCTCGCGCAGTTCGCTGACCGACTCGGCGCCCATGCCAAACGCCACGCGGTCGGGAGTGCCGAACAGGTTGCCGAGCACCGGGATATCAAAGCCCACCGGGTTTTCGAACAGCAGCGCCGGGCCCTTGTTGCGCAAGGTGCGGTCGCAAATCTCAGTCATCTCCAGGACCGGGGAAATCGGCACCTGGATACGTTTCAACTCTCCGCGCTGCTCAAGTTGCTGCACGAAATCCCGAAGATCCTTGAATTTCATTAACCATGCCACCCGTAAAATAGGCGTACATCCTACCTGCTCTTACGGTCGCTGGCAGCTTATTGAGCAGCATTGCCGACGACACAGACTCAAAGAGCCGATGCCTGGGTTTCATCGCGCAAGGCTTTGAACAAGGGTTCAAGAAACGCCTCGACATACCGCGAACCAACCGCCGAGAGGTGATTGTCGTCGGTGTACAGCGACTGACCGTCCAGTTCCACCCGGCACCAGTCATTCGCACTGCATAACTTGGGCGCCGGATCCATTACCTTTACCCCGGGATCAGCCGCCGCCATGCGCTCGAATACGCTACTGATATAGGCCTGGCGCTGGAGGTGCTCATCCAGGGGCATGCCTTCTTTGTCGGTGGGCCGGCCGAGCATCGCCAGGCGACTCAGGCGGTAAGGCGGACTGAATTCCTGCAGGGGGACTTCCTTGACCAGCCACACCCGATGACCGCTGGCGCGCAATTGCTGCACAAGGGCGCCCAGACTTTCAGCGAAGCGCCGCTCGGCGAAGGCGCGGTCATAGGTTCCGGTCGCCGGGTCCAGCAACGAAGCCTCGGTGTCACCATCGCGCTGCCCATAGACATACAGGCTCCAGCGCGCCACCAGCACCACGTCGCTAAAGGTTTCCTTGCCGAGCAACTGCGTGACCTGCTGGTTAAAGGCCAGGCAGCCCGGAACGCTTTCCTTGCGATTAAACGGCAGGCAACCGGCATAACCTGCCTGCGTGACGCTGACACCGTACTTGCTGGCGCCGTCTCGCAACGCCGGAACCAGCGCCGTGGCATGGCTATCGCCCCAGACCAGCGCGCGCGTCGGCGCGGACTGAGGTCCGAAATGACAAAATCCATGGTGGCGATTTTTCCCACCATCCACCAGGCAGGCCATGAGGTCCGGGCTCCACTCGCGCGCCTGGGCAAATTGCAGCGCCTCGGGCGACAGGCGCCAAGGCAAGCCCTTCGTCAAGACCAGGCCTTTGCCGAGCAGTCCCACCCCAAGCAGCGCGATACCAGCCGCCACCAGGATTTGCTTGCGCCCTGCCAACAGCCGACGCTCACGGAACGGCGCCTCGACAAACCGCCAGGACGCATAACCCAGCACCAGGCTCAACACAAACAGTGCACCAAGCTCCCACGGACCCAGCCCGTCGACACTGGCGTACTTGCCAAACACGTACACCGGCCAGTGCCACAGGTACCAGGAGTAGGAGATCAGGCCAATCCCCACCAGCAAGCGGCTACCCAGCAGCTTGCTCATCAGGGTAGTTTGCTGGCCGTTGGCCCAAATCAGGCAGACCACGCCCGCCACCGGCAACAGCGCTGCGGCGCCGGGAAACGGCGTGCTCGGGTCATACGCGAAGACCGCCAGCAGGATCAGGCCGAGGCCGGCCAGGCTGACGGCCTGCGCCAACGCCGGGCTGGCGCGGTACTCGCGTACCGGCATTACCGCCAGCATTGCACCCGCCAACAGCTCCCAGGCACGCATCTGCAGCAGGAAAAAGGCTCGTTCCGGAGCGTGGGCCACCGCCCATGTACTCATGCCGAATGACACCAGCAACAACACGAACAGCGCCGTGCGCCAATATTTGAGCCGGCTCGACAGCAGTGTCAGCAGGAGTGGGAAGAGGATGTAGAACTGTTCTTCAACCGACAATGACCAGGTATGCAGCAACGGTTTGATATCGGAGGCCACATCAAAGTAACCGTCCTGACGCATGAAAAACAGGTTGGAGATAAACACCACCTGGTTATGTATCGAGCGCCCCAACTCGCTGTAATCCTTGGGCGCCAGCAGGAACCAGCCCACCACCAGCGCGCCGAGCATCATCACGAACAGTGCCGGCAGGATACGCCGCGCTCGCCTGGCCCAGAAGCTGACAAAACTGAAACGGCCGGCCTCACGCTCGCGCCAGATGATCGAGGTGATCAAGTAGCCGGAGATCACGAAAAACACGTCGACGCCGACAAAGCCGCCGGTAAAGCCCGGTACACCAAAATGAAACAGCACAACAGCGAGCACAGCTATGGCACGCAGGCCGTCAATGTCCCTGCGATAAGCGAGAATGGTCATAAAATCTTGTAATTTGCCTGATCGGATGGACAGCGAGTGTAGTCACACACGCGAGTTTGTTTCTAAACAGACACACACTAAAGCCAAACCTCCTTTTCCAGAAACAAAAAAAATGGCGCCCCATGGGGCGCCATCCTTTTTGACCGAAGCGTCGTGTTACTTGCGCTTCATCGACAGGAAGAACTCGTCGTTGGTCTTGGTGGTTTTCAGCTTGTCGATCAGGAACTCGATGGCCGCAACTTCGTCCATCGGGTGCAGCAGCTTGCGCAGGATCCACATGCGCTGCAGTTCGTCATCGGCGGTCAGCAACTCTTCGCGGCGCGTGCCGGAACGGTTGATGTTGATGGCCGGGAACACCCGCTTCTCGGCGATACGACGGTCCAAAGGCAGTTCCATGTTGCCGGTACCTTTAAACTCTTCGTAGATCACTTCATCCATCTTCGAACCGGTTTCAACCAGTGCGGTGGCGATGATGGTCAGCGAGCCGCCTTCTTCGATGTTCCGCGCAGCGCCGAAGAAACGTTTCGGTTTCTCCAGGGCGTGGGCATCGACACCACCGGTGAGCACCTTGCCGGAGCTTGGGATCACGGTGTTGTAGGCACGGGCCAGACGGGTGATGGAGTCGAGCAGGATCACCACGTCTTTCTTGTGTTCGACCAGGCGCTTGGCCTTCTCGATCACCATTTCGGCAACCTGCACGTGGCGGGTTGGCGGCTCATCGAACGTCGAGGCAACCACTTCGCCGCGCACGGTGCGCTGCATTTCGGTTACTTCTTCCGGACGCTCATCGATCAGCAACACGATCAGGTGAACTTCAGGGTTATTACGGGCGATGTTCGCTGCGATGTTCTGCAGCATGATGGTCTTGCCGGCTTTCGGCGGGGCCACGATCAGGCCGCGCTGGCCTTTGCCGATCGGGGCACACAGGTCGATGACACGACCGGTCAAGTCTTCGGTGGAACCGTTGCCGGCTTCCATCTTCATGCGCACGGTCGGGAACAGCGGCGTCAGGTTCTCGAAGAGAATCTTGTTTTTCGCGTTCTCGGGACGATCGTAGTTGATCGTGTCGACCTTGAGCAGGGCGAAATAACGCTCGCCTTCCTTTGGAGGGCGGATCTTGCCAACGATGGTGTCACCGGTGCGCAAGTTGAAGCGACGGATCTGGCTCGGCGAGACGTAGATATCGTCTGGGCCGGCGAGATAGGAAGCGTCTGCAGAGCGGAGGAAGCCGAAGCCGTCCTGGAGAATCTCCAGCACGCCATCACCGGAGATTTCCTCGCCGCTTTTCGCGTGCTTTTTCAGCAGGGAGAAAATCACGTCCTGCTTGCGCGAACGGGCCATATTTTCTATGCCCATCTGTTCGGCCAATTCGAGCAGTTCGGTAATCGGCTTTTGCTTGAGTTCAGTCAGATTCATATAGGAATGACGTAATCATTTATGGAGGGGGGGAAATTAAGCTTTTGGCTTAATGAGGCCGCGCCGCAGAGAAGGCGACAGGATCGCGTACTAATCGAAAAGGAGAGCGTCGGCGACGGCTTGCAGGGGGCAGTGGAGAAACCAGTGCGGGGCCGAATGTACCACCTGAGTTTCAGAGCGTCTAGCCCTGTTTCACGAAAAAGCCCCGCAAATTGCGGGGCTTTTTGAGGACGCTTAGATATTGGCGTCGAGGAAAGCTTGCAGCTGGGACTTCGACAGCGCGCCGACCTTGGTGGCCTCGACGTTGCCGTTCTTGAACAGCATCAGGGTCGGGATACCACGCACGCCGTGCTTGGCCGGAGTTTCCTGGTTGTCATCGATGTTCAGCTTGGCAATGGTCAACTTGCCTTCGTAAGTGGTGGCAATGTCGTCCAGGACCGGAGCGATCATTTTGCAAGGACCGCACCACTCAGCCCAGTAGTCAACCAGCACCGGGCCCTGGGCCTTCAGTACTTCGGCCTCGAAGGTCGCGTCGGTGACGTGCTTGATAAGATCGTTGCTCATGGATGTCTCCGGGTTGTAAGCAAAAAAAACGTTGCCCATCATAGCCGCCCTTCCCGCGTTCAGGAAGCTGCAGCTGATTGACTCTTCCTATGATGACGCATGAGTTTGGGTATAGCCCAACTCATGGAGTTACGGGAGTGATGAAGGCAATCCCTGTACGCAACGCCGCGTTACGCACATGTTCCTGCATGCTTTTCTGCGCCGCCCCGCTGGCGCGTCGGGCCAGGGCACGGAGGACCTTGCGGTGCTCCTGCCAGGTCTCCATGGCCCGCTCCGGCCGGATGAACGGTAGTTTCTGGCTCTCCAGGAACACCTCGGCACTGGCGCTGAGGATGCTCACCATCGCCTGATTGCCGCTGGCCAGCAGGATGCGCCGGTGGAATTCGAAGTCCAGCCGGGCGGCTGCCTCGAAATCACCGGCCTTCAGCTCCTTGCGCATCGCCTCGACGTTATCTTCCAGGATGTCCAACTCCCCGGTGGTCAGCGTCACCGCCGCCAGCCCCGCCGCAAAACCTTCCAGGGCGTAGCGCAGTTGAAAGATATCCAGCGGCGTCGCCTGCGCCGTAAACGGCCAGGCCAACCCCGGCAGCTCTTCGACTGCTTGCACGAACACGCCTTTGCCCGGCTGCACACTTACCACGCCCAAGGCACTGAGTGACGACAAGGCTTCACGCAAAGAGGCCCGGCTCACGCCCAATTGCAGCGCCAGGTCGCGCTGGGAGGGCAACGCATCACCCGGCCCGAAGCCCTCGTCAGCGATCAATTTGCGGATGGCCTGTAGCGCCACTTCCGGTACGGCTTGGGCGATGGAATTCATAAGAAACTCAGGTTTCCAGTCAACTGAGCGGCTAGTTGTAAAGCTATTCGCAGCGCCCGGCAAGCCACGCCCCAAAGGGGCTCGCGCGGTTTTGACGGCGCTCGAAAAGGGTGCAGAAAACCCAGTAACTGTTCAGACCAGTAAGACCGCCAAGACTCAACAGCCACCGGCTCTGGCGCGAAATACGGCGGTGCTGGCATGGGCTGTGCACTGGCAAAAACCGGAAAAACCTTTCGTCCTTTTCGGAGAGTCGCCATGACCAAGCGTTGCAGCGCCCTGCTCACTGCCCTGTTTGCCAGCCTGATGCTGAGCCAGGCGCCCGCCCAGGCCAACGGTCTGGACGATATCGTCGCCCGTGGCACCCTCAAGGTGGCCGTGCCCCAGGATTTCCCGCCGTTCGGCTCGGTCGGCCCGGACATGAAGCCCCGCGGCCTGGACATCGACACCGCAAAGCTTTTGGCCGACCAGCTCAAGGTCAAGCTTGAACTGACCCCGGTCAACAGCACCAACCGCATCCCGTTCCTCACCACCGGCAAGGTCGACCTGGTGATTTCCAGCCTGGGCAAGAACGCCGAGCGCGAGAAGGTCATCGACTTCTCCAAGGCCTACGCGCCCTTCTACCTCGCCGTATTCGGCCCTCCCGATGCGCCGATCAGCACCGTTGACGACCTCAAGGGCAAAACCATCAGCGTGACCCGTGGCGCCATCGAAGACATCGAGCTGACCGCCGTGGCGCCTAAAGAGGCGACGATCAAGCGCTTTGAAGACAACAACTCGACCATCGCCGCCTACCTCGCCGGCCAGGTGGACCTGATCGCCAGCGGCAATGTGGTGATGGTGGCCATCAGCGAACGCAACCCCAAGCGCGTGCCGGCACTGAAAGTGAAGCTCAAGGACTCGCCGGTGTACGTGGGCGTGAACAAGAACGAGCCGGCGCTGCTGGACAAGGTGAACCAGATCCTGGTCGCGGCCAAGGCCGACGGCAGCCTGGAAAAGAATGCATTGCAGTGGCTCAAAGAGCCGCTGCCGGTTGATCTCTGAGCGCGGTAACGAGGGTTAGCCTATGGCCTATCAATTCGACTTTGTGCCGGTCCTGGCCAATACCGATCTGCTGCTGCGCGGCGCGCTGTTCACACTTGAACTGACCGCCATCGGTGCAGTACTGGGCGTGGCGCTGGGAATCGTCGGCGCCGTGGTGCGGGCGTGGAAGATCCAGCCGTTCAGTTGGATCTTCGGCGTGTACGTCGAGTTGATCCGCAACACGCCGTTCCTGGTGCAGTTGTTTTTCATCTTCTTCGGCCTGCCGTCCCTCGGCCTGAAAATTACCGAATGGCAGGCGGCAGTGCTGGCGATGGTGATCAACCTGGGGGCGTACTCCACCGAGATCATCCGCGCCGGGATCCAGGCGATCCCCCGCGGGCAACTGGAAGCGGCGGCCGCGCTGGCCATGACACGTTTCGAGGCGTTCCGCCATGTGGTGTTGCTGCCCGCGCTGGGCAAGGTCTGGCCGGCCCTGAGCAGCCAGATCATCATCGTGATGCTCGGCTCGGCGGTCTGCTCGCAGATCGCCACCGAGGAACTGAGCTTTGCCGCCAATTTTATCCAGTCGCGCAACTTCCGCGCCTTTGAAACCTATGCGCTGACGACCCTGGTCTACCTGTGCATGGCGCTGATGATCCGCCAATTGCTGAACTGGATCGGCCGGCGCTATGTCATGAGGAACGCCCGATGAGTGATTTTTCGTTCTGGGACATCGTGCGCAACCTGCTCACCGGTTTGCAGTGGACCTTGCTGCTGTCGCTGGTAGCGTTCATCGGCGGCGGCGTGATCGGTTTGCTGGTGATGACTATGCGCATCAGCACCAAGGCGTTCCCGCGCAATGTCGCCCGCACCTATATCGAACTGTTCCAGGGCACGCCGCTGTTGATGCAACTGTTCCTGGTGTTCTTCGGCATCGCCTTGCTCGGCGTGGACATTTCGCCCTGGCTGGCGGCGGCGATTGCCTTGACCCTGTTCACCAGCGCCTACCTGGCCGAAATCTGGCGTGGCTGCGTCGACTCCATCGCCCACGGCCAATGGGAGGCGTCCGCGAGCCTGGCCCTGAACCCGCTGGAGCAATTGCGCTACGTGATCCTGCCCCAGGCCCTGCGCATTGCCGTGGCGCCAACCGTGGGTTTCTCGGTGCAAGTGGTCAAGGGCACCGCCGTGACCTCGATCATCGGCTTCACCGAGCTGACCAAGACCGGCGGCATGCTCGCCAACGCTACCTTCGAACCCTTCATGGTCTATGGCCTGGTGGCGCTGGGTTACTTCCTGCTCTGCTACCCCTTGTCCCTCAGTGCGCGCTACCTGGAAAGGAGACTGCATGCCTCTGCTTAGAATTTCCGCCCTGCATAAGTATTACGGCGATCACCACGTACTCAAGGGCATCGACCTGAGTGTCGAAGAAGGCCAGGTGGTGGCGATCATCGGTCGCAGCGGCTCGGGCAAATCCACCCTGCTGCGCACCCTCAATGGCCTGGAGTCGATCAACGACGGCGTGATCGAGGTCGACGGCGAATACCTCGACGCCGCCCGCGCCGACCTGCGCACCCTGCGGCAGAAAGTCGGCATGGTGTTCCAGCAGTTCAACCTGTTCCCACACCTGACGGTGGGCGAAAACGTCATGCTTGCGCCGCAAGTGGTGCAGAAAGTGCCGAAAGCCAAGGCCGCACAATTGGCGCGACAAATGCTCGAGCGCGTTGGGCTGGGGGAGAAGTTCGACGCGTTCCCCGATCGTTTGTCCGGCGGCCAGCAGCAGCGGGTAGCAATCGCCCGGGCTCTGGCGATGTCGCCCAAAGTGCTGCTGTGCGATGAAATCACCTCGGCCCTGGACCCGGAGCTGGTCAACGAAGTGCTCAGCGTAGTGCGCCAACTGGCCAAGGATGGCATGACACTGATCATGGTCACCCATGAGATGCGTTTTGCCCGGGAAGTGGGTGACAAGCTGGTGTTCATGCACCAGGGCAAGGTGCATGAAGTGGGCGACCCGAAAATCCTGTTTGCCAATCCGCAGACCGCCGAGCTGGCCAACTTCATTGGTTCGGTGGAGCGCACGGACTGAGGCATCAAGCCCCGGGCGCCCACTCAAAACCGCCCTGCCCCTCAAATGTCGTTTCATCCCTGACGGCCAGCAAAGCCGCAGGCAGGAAGGTCTCGACGTTGACCAGGGCGGTGAAGCGGCGCCCATGCACCGGCATACCCGCTACGTGTGCAACAAGCCTATGGCCCGGCAGCAATCGTCCGGTCGCCGGCTCTTCAGACAGGTGCGGCATTACCAGCTCAACGGATTTTCCATCGACTTGAGCGGACTGCAGGCTCAGGGTGAAATGCCCCTGGCGCCCAAACCGAAAGCCCTCCAGGCCTGCGGGTACGCCCGTAAAGCGCAGCGCCATGGATACCGGCACCTCACAGGCCATGCTCAGGCGAAGCGTGCGCTTGCCCAGCGCGATCTGTGGGTCGCCCCGCTCGGCCTGGCGAACCAGACCGTAATCAACCCGGGGCTGGCTCAAGGACACCTGGCAGTTATTTGCCCGCGCCTCATTGGCCAACACCACGACAAACAGCAGCAGGTAAAGGATAAGCCCATGACGCAGGCGTCCACCGTCAAAAGGCCCCACCGGCTCAGAGGGTACGGCAGAGCGCCGAACCTGTTTCATAGAATTTGTCGTCATTGGATTCTGGCTCAAGGTTCAGTTGCAACAAGCAGGTGCTTGAATCTGGCAAGGAGATGTTCAGCGCTCGCGACTCATCCAGGCTGTTAAGGAAGACCATGCCCTCGCCCACGACGCTGGTCAGGAAAGCATTGTTGCTGTCGAAAACCGAGGCTCCCTGGGGCAAGGGTTGGCCCCGCGCGTCACGGACCTCAAGCAATACACGGCGCACTTTCACTACTTCGAAATCGATCGTGTTGAAAGAACCGCGTCCGGCCGCAAGGACCTTGGTGCCGTTTTTCAGATCGATGCGCTTGGGCAGGGATTGGGTTTGCACCTCGACATTGCTGCTGCGGTAGGCAGGCAGGCTGGCGATCACCGCCTGCCCGCGGTAGTCAGTCCAGACCGGCCCCTGCGGCGTCGAAACCTTGGCTGCCCCGACATTACCCACCGAGACAATTCCAAAGGTGTCCTGGACGGCATAGGGCGAGAACGTCATGCCTCTGTCGTGGGCCACCACGCCGCCCTGCAATTGGCCGGTATACCCGGTGCTCAATGAATCATGTCGCACACCCAACCCTATCTGGGTGTAACGCGGCATGGCATTCACGCGGGCGTGAACAGCCTGTGTACGGCTCGCCTGCTCACGCGCAACCCCCACTTCATAGTTCACATAGTCGTTGACCCGATCGCTGAAGGCGGTCCCAAGATCGAACCTGTCGCCCCGCCGACTGGCATACGAGGTGACGCGGCGATCCCCACCGAACGGCACGGTGACCTGCAACCGAAGCGAAAGCCCCTTATCCGACACATCGCTGCGCTCGTCTCGAACGGTGTTCTTGACCTTGCGCGGTCGAGAGCCGCCCACCCGGGAATCCGCAATCAAAGCCACCTGGGTGCCATTGAACTGCTGGTTCCATGAGGCAAAGACGTGTTCGGCGGAGCGATCATCAAATTGCGAGCTGCGGGAATAACTGACGGAAAAGCCTCCCAGGGACGGGTCGACCCAACTCAAACCTACCGTGTATTGGTCCTTGAAGCGGGCATCCCGCTGGTCACGCCGCGTCGACTGCCCCACTTCCAGTACTTCGCGATAATCCCGCGTCTGGGTAGTGGCACTCGACGTCATTTCAATGCCGGCGAACAGCGGACTTCCCACGGTGACTGAGCTGCGAGCCCCGGTAACTTCGTCCCGGCCATCGCGAGACAGGTTCTGGCGCACGCCAACCGAAAGGTGCTGGAAAAAAACACTGCTCCACACGCCACCCGCCGCCTGGTATTCGTCGGTACTCAACAGGCCGAATCCCAGTGACGAGTTGCGCCCCAATCCCCAGGTCCCACTGCCCATCGCCACGACCGGAGGCTCCCCGGCACCCGGATTTGCCCCGCGCACCTTGCCCAGGGAGAAGTAATAACCGGGCTCTATCGGTACCGCCCCCGCAAAGGACGCGGCAGGGACGGTGAACCCATGCCTGCCACCGCGAGTGCCAATGACACTGACCTCAAGATCGCTGGTGCCATTGAGTATGGGTAATCCGGTCAACGTGAACGGGCCTTCCGGTACCAGTGTGGTATGGATCAACACCCCGGCCTGGCGCATCTCGACCCGGGATGGGCTCTGGGCCAAACCTTCGACCACCACGCTGCTGCCACCCGGACTGCGCGATTGGCCATCCGGCGAGAGCTGGAAACCCGACAGCTGTAACCCACCGAACACCGGGTTGTTGCTGGAAATCTGCCCGACCTGGAAGGTCGACTTCAGGGGCGCGAAATCGCGCTGGGCGTAGGCATTCACATGCTCGCTGCTGCGCTTGCCGTTATCGGAGACGAAGAATTGGCGGCTTCGGACGATCCAGTTGCCGATATTGAATCCCGCCTCGGTGTAGGCCGAAACCGAGCGGGAAGAGCCGCTGTTGAAGCGCTCTTCGAACCCCTGCACATCGTAATTGAACAAGGCTGCCGTGCCGCCCTGGGAGAAACTGCCGACATCCCATTCGGCCTCGCGCATTGACTGAGTAGGCACCACCAGCGATACCTCATCGCTGCCGGGGCGCAACTTGACGATGGTCGCGGGGTAAGCACCGAGAAAGTCATGACACGCCTGATCGGGCGCAATGCCCGGCCGAATAATCGCGGCTGGCAACCGCAACCCGGCCTTGTCCAGCAGGACCGGGGTAAAACACAACTGCCCCTGGTAATCGAAGCGTGCCTCCACCAGGCCCAATGAGGTGCCGTTGACCTGCAGCCCCACCACGTGCACGCCCTCGCGGAATCGCGCAGCACTGCGAAAATAATGGGCAACCTTCGGGTCGATCCCGTTCGCCGACAAGACCGCCAGATCAAAACCCGATCCGAGCTCCAGCGCGTAGGCGGGAAGGCTCCACAGCGTTGCCAGGCCGATACAAGTCCGGGAAACCGAGGTTCGAATGGGTCGTACAGAGAGGCTCCAATCGTTTGCATGGGTAGCATTTCTCATAGACCGCTCAACCCGCCTCGACAACAACGGAGGCTTCGTAGGCGGTTGCCGAATACCCGTAGACCGTCGCCGGTTGAATCTCGACACCGCTGACCTGGGCCATCGCCTCTTCGATGCGGGTTGATAACACTTCGCCAGGCAGGATATAGGTGCGCGGCAATATCGCCGGGTGCCTCGACGGCAGCAGGTGCACCTCCAGCCCCATCCGGACCACGTAGGCACTGTCGTTATGAACCGTCAGCCGATTTCCCCGCAGCTTCCACTTCAGCAACTTCCATGGCTCCTGATGCCGCGGCAAGCCCTGGGGATGCAGGATCAGCGGTAAGTCCTGTCGAATGGTCACTCCAATGGTCGAGCGCCCTTCGGCGCGCGCCTGCGGAATACCTTCAAAGGTGACGCGCTTCAATCGCTGAGTCTTGAGCGGCTGCTTCAAGGTACTGATAAACCGCACAAGTTGTGTTTCGCCCGGTTCGACACGGGCGATAGGAGGCGTAACGATCAAGAGTGTCTCCGGATCTTCCGGGACGTTTTGAATGACTGTGTGAAGTAAAGCAGGGCCAGCGTCCGTATTTTTTACGTTGATCGTCGCTTCACCGTTCTCTTCATAAAGAATAACAACGGATGTTTCCGGCTCCATTCCATCCGCTCTTACACTGCCAGAAACCAAAAAATAAAGATTCGCACACCAGAACAGAGCATTAACTGTATTTAAAAGACGACTCATCGAACTCTACCCGCAACCAGATAACGCACCGTTGACAATCACGAAATACCTATACGCATATAAAGAGCCAGCACGAAGCCACGGTGCGCGACCGCCTGCTAAATGCTGGCCATGTTTATAGAGTTAGATTCGAGTTACTACCAAAGTAGCAGCTCCATTCAATTGAATATCCCTGCTGAGATCCAGTGCATCGCCGCGATTGATCACAGCCTTGACTACGAGAGTGCCGGTAACGGAAGAGACCGCGGCTGGAGTTGTGTTGTTATTACGGCTCCAGGAGTGCTGGTAAGGAGATTTTTCGACCTTGCCGTCACTGGTGCTCCAGGCACCGCCGGAGCTTGTCCTTCTAAGCGGGTACAGCGTAGCGCCGACAGTGGTCAAGGTGGCGAGCCTGATCGAATAGCCACCGGTATTCCTGGTTCCGACCGCGCCAAGACCAAAGTTGTGGTTGTCGGTGAAGCCGGTTCCCAGGATCCCCCTTACGACACTGTTTGTTTGTGAGTCAGTAACGGACAGTGCCATCTGGGCAGCCGCCGCACCACAGTTGACGTTTAACGGCAGCGACTTTTCCGGCAGAGGATAGAAAGAGGTCAGCGGAATGCTCGACGCATTGATCGTACCGTAATCAACGGTGCCGCCTGTGGCGCCGAGGTTTACCGTGCATGCAGCTGGTTTAATGGTTCCGGTGACTCTCAGGTTCCCGGCACCACTTGTATTTGCTTGAGTACCCATGCTTACCGCCAGGCCAACGACAACTATTGCCAAACCAAATGTTCTGTTCATGTTCATCCTGTCACTGAAGTTCTCAGGTGCATGTGGTTCGCCGGGCTATTCCATGCCCAACTGCTATCAACCTTGATAGGCAAACTACAAATAGTTAACACCACGGCCTAATTGCCGAGTGACAGTCTCTCTCGTAAACACCCGAAGAAAGAATGAGACGACGCCTGAACTAGTGTCAGAGCGGTAAAAAAACAATGTCCCCTTAGATCATCCTTGCAGTAGTCCTGACTTAATTATCGACTGGAACAAATAACCCAGCCATGTAGGCATATTCAGGAAGCCTATTAAAGCTGGAGATTTCCGTTACTCCACTTGCCCTACGGAACAATCGCCAGGCGCATCAAGAATCGCCCTACATATCCTGCAGATTTTCCTCCAAGACACCGATGAGCGAATTCCGGAAGCACTACGCGTTGGCGTCAGCGGTTGATCGTGGCACGATGGCGAGGTTATCGACCGAGACCCCTTAACCATGCCGCAATCCCAAGCCAAGAATCTGTCCCTGATCGCCGCCATCGACCTGGGCTCCAACAGCTTTCACATGGTCGTGGCCAAGGCCCAGAACGGCGAAATCCGCATCCTTGAGCGGCTCGGCGAGAAAGTGCAGCTGGCTGCCGGGATCGACGACGAGCGTCAGCTCAATGAAGAATCCATGCAGCGCGGGCTCGATTGCCTGAAGCGCTTTGCCCAACTGATCAACGGCATGCCCCCGGGCGCCGTGCGGATCGTCGGCACCAACGCCCTGCGCGAAGCCCGCAACCGGGGCGAGTTCATCCGCCGCGCCGAGGAGATCCTCGGGCACCCGGTAGAGGTCATCTCCGGCCGCGAGGAAGCACGCCTGATCTACCTCGGCGTGTCCCACACCCTGGCCGACACTCCGGGCAAGCGCCTGGTGGCCGACATCGGCGGTGGCAGTACCGAATTCATTATTGGCCAGCGCTTCGAGCCGCTGCTGCGCGAAAGCCTGCAAATGGGCTGCGTCAGCTACACCCAGCGCTATTTCAAGGACGGCAAGATCACCCCGGCCCGCTACGCCCAGGCTTATACGGCGGCGCGGCTGGAGATCATGAGCATCGAGCACGCCCTGCACCGCCTGACCTGGGATGAGGCCATCGGTTCGTCCGGCACCATCCGCGCCATCGGCCTGGCCCTCAAGGCCGGCGGCCATGGCACTGGCGAGGTCAACGCCGAAGGCCTGGCCTGGCTCAAGCGCAAGCTGTTCAAGCTGGGGGATGCCGAGAAGATCGACTTCGAAGGCATCAAGCCTGATCGCCGCACCATTTTCCCGGCGGGCCTGGCGATTCTCGAAGCGATTTTCGACGCCCTTGAACTGCAACGCATGGACCACTGCGATGGCGCCCTGCGTGAAGGGGTGCTCTACGACCTGCTGGGCCGTCATCATCATGAAGACGTCCGTGAGCGCACCCTCAGCTCGTTGATGGAGCGTTACCACGTCGACCTGGAACAGGCGGCGCGGGTTGAACGCAAGGCGCTGCATGCTTTCGACCAGGTCGCAGCGGACTGGGACCTGGAAGACGGCGTGTGGCGTGAACTGCTGGGCTGGGCGGCCAAGGTCCATGAAGTGGGGCTGGACATCGCCCACTACCATTACCACAAGCACGGCGCCTACCTGATCGAGCACTCGGACCTGGCGGGTTTCTCCCGTGAAGACCAGCAGATGCTCGCGCTGCTGGTACGCGGCCACCGCCGCAACATCCCGCGGGACAAGTTTGCCGAGTTCGGTGCCGAGGGCATCAAGCTGATTCGCCTGTGCGCGCTGCTGCGGTTTGCGATCCTGTTCCACCACATCCGTGGTACCCAGGAAATGCCGCAAGTGGTCCTGCGGGCCAATGCCGACAGCCTGGACGTGGTATTCCCGAAGAACTGGCTGGATGAAAACCAGCTGACCCAGGCGGATTTCGCCCAGGAAGCCGAGTGGCTGACGCGGGTTGGGTTCACGCTGAACGTGCGCTGATATGAGTGAGTGACGCGGAGCGTCACAGGATGTATTCCCACGCAGAGCGTGGGAACAATCCAACTGTGCGAGMCTGCGAAGATCMACTGTAGGAGCTGTCGAGCTTTRGCGAGGCTGCGATGGCGGACTGGCAGGCGACATCTTTATTGCCTGACAGGRCCTCTTCGCAGCCTCGCTRAAGCTCGACAGCTCYCACACTGGATTCGTGTTGCCCTTCAGATATTGATCGTTCCCACGCTCTGCGTGGGAACGCCGTCTCGGACGCTCTGCGTCCAGCTGACGATGCAAGGTTCAAGTCCTGCGCAATGGTGACGCGGAGCGTCACAGGATGTATTCCCACGCAGAGCGTGGGAACGATCAACTGTGCAAGCCTGCGAAGATCAACTGTGGGAGCTGTGTTGCCCATCAGATATTTTTAGGCCGATCCAGCTTGCGCGTCATGGTGTACACCGCCACTCCGGCCGCCAGGATGCCCGAGGCCGCGCCGACCGCCAACGCCCAGCGCGGGCCAAGATGGTCGGCCACCCAGCCCACAATCGGTGCGCCAATCGGTGTGCCGCCCAGGGCCACGCCCACCCGCAGGGCGATTACCCGGCCGCGCATGGAAGGTTCGGTGGTGAGTTGCATCAGGCTGTTGGTGGTGTTGCTGAAGGTCAGGGCGCCCACGCCGATGATCACCAGCGCCCCGGCGAACAACCAATAGTTCGGGGCAATCGCCGCCAGCGTGCAGCCCACCCCGAATACCAGCGCGCCGATCAACAACGCCTTGAAGTGTGGCCGCTCGCGACCGGCTGCGAGCAGCGCCCCGGCAACGGTGCCGATGGCCAGGGTCGACGTCAGCAGGCCATAGCCGCGGGCATCGGCGTGGAACACGGTGACGGCCATGGTCGAGATGAAGATCGGAAAATTCATGCCGAAGGTGCCGATCAAGAACAGCATGATCAGGATCGCCATCAGGTCCGGCCGCGCCCACACATAACGCAGGCCTTCAGTCAGGCTGCCCTTGGTGCGCAGCGCCCGCAGGCTGGTGTGCAGGCCGGAAACCCGCAGCAGAAACAGCGAGGCCAGCACCGCGAAAAAACTCGCGCCATTGAGCAGGAACGCCCAGCCGGTGCCCACCGATGCGATGGTCACGCCGGCCACCGCCGGGCCAATCATGCGCGCCATGTTGAACGAGGTGGAATTGAGCGCGATGGCATTGGACAGGTCCGCTTCGCCCACCAGCTCCGCCACGAATATCTGCCGCACCGGTGCATCGAAGGCCGAGGCGCAGCCAGACAAAAACGCGAACACATACACGTGCCACAGCTGCACGATGCCGGTCAGGGTAAACACCCCCAGCATCAGCGCCAGCACGCCCATCACGCCCTGGGTGACCATCAGCAGCTTGCGCTTGTCGTAGTGATCGGCGGCGAAGCCGGTCCAGGGCAGCAACAGCAATTGCGGCCCGAACTGCAACGCCATGACGATGCCGACGGCCGACGCGTTATGCGGCGTGAGCTGGGTCAGCACCAGCCAGTCCTGGGCCGTGCGTTGCATCCAGGTGCCGATATTCGACACCAGGGCGCCGGCGGCCCAAATGCGGTAGTTGACGCTGCGCAGCGAGCGGAAAATGCCCATCGAACTCACACCGGCCCTGAGGAATGACCACCGTTGAAGCGCCCGAAATGCTGCGCCAGGAAAACACTCAGGGCCAAGGCCCCGAGCCCGAGGGCGAGCACATCAGCGGTGTTTTTGAGGTCGAAGTCCCCAACCCGGCAGACCAGCACGTAGCCGATCACCAGGTTGAGAAAACCCCAGAGCACATTCAGCGTCGAGGAGGACCGCCCCTGGCCGCGCGGCTTGGCAAACGGCGTCTGGAAGGACTGGCCCATCAAGCCACTGAGGCAATGGGGCAGCGCGTTGGCGAGCAATACGCCGCCGAAGAAATAAGACACCAGCTCATGCCATTGCATCGTCACGCCCCCCTTGTTGCAAGCAAGCCGATGATCTCTTGCGCCGTGCCGGTTTCCCCCAGCTTCGGGAATACCTGGTTCAGGCTGTAGTGATGGGCCTCGGCGTTCGCGTCGGTCATGGCGTCGACGGCCAGGGTCACGTTGAAGCCGGCCTCGTAGGCCTGGCGCGCGGTGGACTCCACGCCGGTTCCGGTAGCAACGCCGGTGATCACCACTTGGGTCACGCCGAGTGCTTTGAGTTGCGCCTCAAGATCAGTGCTGGCGAAGGCACCCCAGGTGCGTTTGGTCACCCCAATGTCGCCGGGTTGCTGATCGAGTTCGGGCAACAGGTCGGCCCATCCTGGTGGAAACACATCACTGCGCCGTGGCCGCTCGGTGCGCCCGGGGGCGAAGCCTGTGACGTTGACCAGCACCACCGGCATCCCGCGCTCACGGAACGCGTTGAGCAGTGCACGGGAGCGTTCCACCACGGCGCCGATGGGGTGGATGAACGGGTATTCGGCGATGCCTTTTTGCAAGTCCACGATGATCAGCGCGGTGTTGGGATCCAGCAAGGTGACGGCCATGGGAGGTCCTCGAACGGATAGAAGTGGCTCAAAAGTCGGCGAGGCGCTCCAGCAGCTTTACCGCTGCCGCGAGTTCAGCTTGCTCTTCGGCAGACAGTTGCTCCTGCAGCGCCCGCAGCAGCCAATCGTCCTTGGCTGCGCGGCTGGCGATGAGGTGTTTACGAAAGCCGGGAGTCAGCTCGATCAGGGTTTGGCGCCCATCGCTGGGGTCGGGTTTGCCCCTGATCGCTTTCATCGTTTCCAGCCCGGCCACGGTGATGCGCATGGACTGCGGCCGCACGCTCTCCGCCCGGGCCAGGGCCGAGACGGTGCTGGGCCCGTCTCGGTCCAGGCGCAGCAGCACCGACTTCTGGGCGGAAGTGAAATCGTTCGGATGGGTTTGTTCCCGAAGCCGGCGTATCAGCTTGCCCAGGGAGATGCGCAGCTCGGCAGCCAGGGCGGCGGATTGGGTTTCGGAGGTGATGGAAGGTTTGTTCATGCCCGGACGTTAGCATGCGTGCAGAAAAACTGTACAGTTTAGCTGTATGAAATTTTTGTCATAAAAGCCCGCGTCGACGGTCCTTTTGCCGGGGCGTTACCTGGTGTCGCGGCTGGGCGTGCTGTCGTTCATGGACCGGGATGGTGCAAGACCGAATGCTATGTGGGTGACCGATTGTTGGACGTGGATGATGAACGGGTTCTGCAACTGTTCACGGACTTGATGAGCCGCGCATTGACCTGATCGACATGCATGCGCGGCTTTTTCCCGGCCTATCAAGTGTGTTGATAGCGGTACTCCTGAGTCACCCCTTCATAGCCGTAGGCACTGGCCCGGCAGTCGATGATGTGCACATTGGAGTGCGGGTGCAGGTTGCCGATCAACTCCGCCAACAGCGTGTAGGCCTCACGATGAAAACGCGCCTTTTGCGCCTTGGTGTTGGTCTCATCGGTCACGGTGACTTCCAGGCGGAATGCGTTGCGCCCGTGTTCGGCCAGCGAGCGGTTATGAATGAACCACTGGTCGTGCGGCACAAAATCGAGAATCAGCAAGGTCTGCTCCGGGCGTTTCTCGAGCACTTCACAGGTCAGTGCAGTGAGCTGCGGGACGAGCTGGCGGACCAGTTCGGGATTGCGTTCTCCGGAGATTTTCAGGGTGATGCCTGGCATGGCGAATTCCTCGTAAGGGTAGGGTGAGGTGCCAGATTAAGAAAATTATTCGGATCTGAAAAACGGGAAGATATAATGATATCTATCGGAAAAAACGCAGGTTAGACATGCGCCCCTTTGACCTTGAGCAACTGCGCTCCTTCGTCACCATCCTGGAATCCGGCAGCCTTTCGGCGGCCGCGCCCAAGCTGTGCCGTTCCCAGTCCGCGCTCAGTGAGCAACTTCGCAAGCTGGAAACCTTCACCGGCGTGACGCTGCTGGAGCGCGGCAAAAAAGGCGTGAGCCCCACACCTGCCGGAGAGCGCCTGCTGGCACATGCGCGTGAATTGCTCGCGCTGAGTGACTGCGTGCTTGAGGACATGCGCGGCGTGACCTTGAGCGGCGAACTGCGCCTGGCCATCACCGACTATTTTTTGCCGAGCGCCATCGCGGGCATGTTGAAGGGTTTGCGCACGCGATATCCGCAGCTTCGGTTGCATGTTTCGGTGCGCAAGAGCCTGCAAATCGAAAAGGGCGCCAACAGCGGCGAATTCGACATTGGCCTGTCGATGCGCATCCTCGATGGTCGCAGCCTTCCCGAAGGCATTCCCGTACGACGAGAGGCCCTGCGGTGGGTGGCACTCAGTGGGTTCGACGCACAGCACCAACTCGCGGCGCCGCTGCCGTTGGTGGTACTTCCCCAGGATTGCAGCTTGCAGCGGTTCACCATCGACCTGCTGGATGCGCGCGGGGTGCCGTATGTCATCGCGCATTCCGCGTCCGGGGTGGCGGGCCTGCAATCGGCACTGCTGGCGGGGCTGGGCGTGGCGTGCCTGAACAGCTCGGCCGTGCCTGCCGGGGCCGAGGCATGCCGGACGATTCAAACGCTTCCGGCGTTGCCCGATGTCGAGTTCAGCCTGTTACCGCCGCGTCCGGGCGAGGCTTCGCTGGTCAGTGCAGTGCGAGAAATGTTGATCACGCACTTTTCCTAGCGGCTCAAGATCGCCGGCTGGCCCCCGGTGGCTGCCCGGTGACGCGCTTGAATGCCCGGCTGAACGCGGCCTGGGAGTTATAGCCAAGGCGCTGCGCCACGGTTTCAATGGGCAGCCGCTCCAGCGTCAGCCACTGGCTGGCCAGGCGCATCCGCAGTTCGGTGGCGTAGCGCAACGGTGGCGTGCCGATCGTGGTTTGAAAGTGTTGGGCGAACACCGAGCGCGAGGTATGACACTGCGCCGCCAGCTCTTCCACCGTCCAGTCGCGCCCAGGCTGTTGATGCAACGCCAGCAGGGCCTTGGCCAGGCGCGGGTCGCGTAGCGCGGCCACCAGGCCGGACGCATTCCCGCAGGCACATTCGACCCAGCCCCGAACAACCATGGCCGCCACCACGTCCGCCAGGCGTGCCAGAATGCCGGCGAAGCCGATGCGGGCGCTGCTGACTTCACGCTCCATGGCCGCCAGGATCGGCATCAACCCCGGATAACGTTGGCCCTTGGCGTCGATCAGCATCAGGTCCGGCATCAGGCGGCCAAGGCCGTGCAAACTCCCCAGTTCAAACTCCATGCAGCCGCTGAAGAGCAGGGTGCTTTGAGCCACGCCTGCATCGGCGCGGGCATCCACGGCACACACCGCATCGCCGAGGGCTGCGGCGTTGAAGCTGTCGATGTCCTGCACCGGCACCTCCGGGCTGGAGAGCAACTGATGGGCGCCCCCGTGGGAGATGAACACGGCGTTGCCCGGCGTCAGTTCGTACTGCGTGCCGTCCTCGGTACGCAGGGTGACGCCGCCGGCGGCGACAAGGTGGAAGTACGCATGCCCGGGTTTGGCCGCAAAGCCCAGGCCAAACGCCGGCCCGGCCTGGATACGGCGGTACTCGACGCCCCGCAGGCGCATGCCGCGCAACAGCTCGTTGATGAGGTCAGAGGACACGTCGAACGGTTCTGGAGGCATCATTTTCGGGGTTTCGGTAAAGGATTCAAGATTTTGCATCATAGATCATCCTGCCCTGCGTACCTAGACTGGCGGTCGCGATAACTTTTGGAGGGTGACCAGTGATGAGCAGTTGTGTGTGTGACGCCGTAATCGGTGCAGATGTGGCGCCCGCGACACCGGCCTGGATGGCGGTGTTTTCGTTGGCGATGGGCGTGTTCGGATTACTCACGGCGGAGTACCTGCCGGCCAGTTTGTTGACGCCGATGGCGGCCGAACTCGGCGTCTCGGAAGCCTTGGCAGGGCAGGCGGTGACAGTCACGGCGGTGGTGGCGTTGTTCGCCGGGTTGCTGGTCCCGGGCCTGACCCGCGGGATCGACCGGCGCGTGGTGCTGTTGTGCTTCAGCGCACTGATGATCTGCTCCAACCTGCTGGTGGCGGTCTCGTCGAGCCTCACGGTGTTGCTGCTGATGCGCGTCCTGCTGGGCATCGCCCTGGGTGGCTTCTGGAGCATGGCGGCGGCGGTGGCGATGCGGCTTGTACCGGCGGCCCTGCTGCCGCGTGCCTTGTCGATCATCTTCAGCGGCATCGCGGTGGGCACTGTCGTGGCGGTGCCGCTGGGCAGCTTTTTGGGTGGGCTGTACGGCTGGCGCAGCGCGTTTCTCGCCGCCGCAGCAGTGGGCGGCGTGACCCTGGTGTTCCAGCTGTTCACCCTGCCGCCGCTCGCACCCCGCAGGACCGCCCGCTTGAGGACGGTGCTGGAAGTGCTGTTGCGTCCGGGCATTGCCGTGGGCATGTTGGGGTGCGTGCTGGTGCACACCGGGCACTTTGCGCTGTTCACCTATATCCGGCCATTCCTGGAAAGCACCACTGGCGTCGATGCCGAGGGGCTGGCGTTGATGTTGCTGGGGTTTGGCGTTGCGAACTTTGCCGGCACGCTGCTGGCTGGTTGGCTGCTGGTGCGTCTGCCGCGTGGAACATTGGTGCTGATGCCCGCGCTGGTGGGCGTTGCGGCGCTCGCCCTGGCGCTGTTGCCGGCAACCGTGACCGGCCAGGTGTGGTTGTTGATGCTCTGGGGCCTGGCGTTTGGCGGGGTGCCGGTGGCCTGGTCGAACTGGGTGGCGCGGGCAGTGCCTGACCAGGCCGAAAGCGCCGGGGGCATGGTGGTGGCTTCAGTGCAGTCGGCGATTGCCGCCGGGGCGGCGGCAGGCGGCGCGATGTTCAGTTTCAGTGGTATCGGCGGGGTCTTTGTCGCGGCAGGTATCTTGATGCTGTTGGCGGCACTGTTGATTGCGCTGAAGGTGAAGGTTGAAGCGCCTCCACAAGGTGCAGAGGCGGGGCCGGCGTTTCATCTCTGAAACCGTGTTAGAGGCAGGGGGCGAGAATAAACGCATGCGCTTCGCCCCCTTTCAGTTCGCTTGATCAATCCTGCTGGTTTTGGGCTCAGTTCCGACTCCGAGCAATCGTAGCTGAACGACCGCCTGCTGATCATTGCCCGGCAGCGACCCTCGTATCTCTCTTTACTTCAGTAGCTGCGCAAAATAACCTCTGCCTCGCAGGCACCGTCCTGCTCCTTCAGGTTTGGCAAGGCGCTTCACACTCACCAGCACCGCCTGGCAGGTGTCATGGTGCTTGCACGTTGAGGTTCTGCGATGAGCGCAGTCGTTGATCATGGCGTCCGTTTCGGACGAATTGCAGTAACGCTTCCCGTAAAGGACATGGGCAGGGCCCATGATTTTTACACCAGGGTGCTGGGGTTTACGAAAGCCTTCGAAAATGGAAACCCGATCGGCTTCATGATTCTGCAGCGCGACCAGGGCGAGCTGCATTTGACCTTGCAACCCAACCACCCAGCCGCCGCGTTCACGATTGCCCACCTGATGGTGGACGATGTCGACAGGCTGCACGCCGCTTGCGTGCAGCATGGGGCGAGGATCATCAAGCGTCTCAAGGATCAGGATTACGGGTTGCGGGCGTTTGTGTTCGAAGACCCGGACGGGAATCGTATTGATGTAGGTCAGCCGCTCTAACCGAGCAGTCAGGGAAGATAATGTTGACGACTACCGATGTTGTTCACACGCTGCGTGCACCGTCAGAGCTTGATTACTACGACACCCGGTCAGCCCCGCTGCCTACTGAAATCACCGCGCTGGATGCCTGGAACATCATGACCGGCGAACCGGGGCCGTTGATGCAGGTGGCTTTCCGAATCAGGGATGCCATTTCCTCGTTGTTTGGTGTGAAGCGCATCGGTGGGTTCTCCGGCACCTTGCGCGAGGCTGTGCAGGTCGGCGACCGGCTGGACTTCTTCCTGGTGGAACGCAGCGCGCCCGACATGCTGGTGCTGACCGAACGTGACCGGCACCTGGATGTGATGATCTGCCTTTCAATCGCTGACCGTGTACTCACGATCACCTCGTCGGTTGTCACCCATAACACCTATGGGCGCCTCTACATGCTGTCAGTGGGGCCAGCGCACAAACTCATCGTGAATGCTCACCTGCGACGACTTGAACGAACGCTGCAAGAGACAGCCGCAACGCCCGGCGGGTAGGCACGTTCACCGCCCGCCGGGAGGTGGATCAATTGCCTTTTTCAGCCGCCAAGAAGTACGCAACCAACGCATTGGCGTGACCATGGCCCATGCCGTGTTCAGTCTTGAGCAAGGCCACAAGCTCCATATGCTTCCTGGAACTGGCGGCCTTGAGCAGATCCAGCCAGTGGCTAATGGGTTGCCCATAGTTTTTTTCGATGGAGGGGAAGTACGACGCTGGCCCTTTTGTTTTTGTGTCGTCGGTCATGATGCAAACTCCCTTTTTGCTGAGGTGATAATGCCCGGATAACGTTACCGCTCTGGACTCACCGGGTCCACCGTACGGCCCGTCCCTACACGCCCCCGTTGGCCTCGCCAATCAGAATATCCTCGAAGAACGCCCCGACCGGTTGTGTGGGATGGCAGATCTGTATCTCCAGCACCCAGACCATCTCGCTCGGTACGATCTCGACTTCAGCCAGCTTGTCCTGCCCGAACAGGGCATGCGGGAAGTCGGCGATGCGGTGTCCGGCCAGGTTGCGCTCAAGGCGCCAGCCCTTGGAGAGGGCGCTACCCTCAGCGAAGTCGTACAGCTCGCGCCCGGTCAGCCCGCGGTGCCAGGCATCGCGGGTCTCGTCGAACACTTCATGCAGGGCCTTCGTGCAAGCGTCATGCAATGGGTGCTCGCCGAATACGAAGGTGTCGCCATAGTCGCCTTCATAGCCATCCCACACCGGGCCAAGGTCCACCACGGCGATATCGGTGGGCCGCAGCTTGCGCAGCAGGTCGATGCCTTGGCGGGGTGTGCGGACGGTGTCTTCGCCAAAGCGGATATAGGTGGGATGCCAGGTGTGAGACGCGCCCATGGCCTGCAATGTCTCACTGGCCATTGCGAGGGCTTGCGCCGTGGTCATGCCGACTTTCAATTGATCGGCGATGGCGGCCAGGGCCCTGACCGTTTGCTCGCGGGCCGCGAGCATGCCGTCCAGCGAGTAGCGCGGGCCGACTTTTTCCAGCACCGGGTGCCGCGTGTTGAGCGACTCCGCTGGCGTCAATGCACCGCTGGGGACGAAGGCTTCGGCGACAAAACGATGCGCCTGCGCACCTGCCGCCAGGCAGGCTTCGCGGGCCTGGTTGATCATCGTGCTATTGCCGCAGGCGTAGATTTGGCTCTCGGCCCAGTCATGGGGCTGTGTCAACGCGACCTGCTGTACGCGGGCGTTTGCCGACAAAACCCGATGCCAGAGAAAGCGTGGATGGGCCTGGCTGGCCCGTTCGAGAAACTCGACGTCGTAGAAGTCCGCCGGTGCCGAGTTACCCCAATACAGGGTGACCTCGGCCTGGCGGGCCAGGGCCGTCAGCAACAAGGGCTTGATACCGGCATAACCGGTCCCGGTAGCGAACAGCACAACAGGGCGCCCATCGTCGTGTTGCCAGGTGCAGGCGCCCACGGGGCCTTCGAGTTTCACGGCATCGCCCACTTGCAGGGTCGGCAGGATGCGTTCGGAAAACAGGCCGCCGCTGACCTGGCGAATATGAAATACCAACCGGCCTTGATCCTGCGCGGGCAGATTGGCCACGGAGAAACAGCGGCTGTCGCCATCGTCGAGGCGAAACCTGAGGTACTGGCCGGCCCGGACTTCGAGTGGCTGGGCAGTCAGCAACACCAGCTCGACGATGTCGGCGCTCAACGCGCGTTTGCTGATCACCTGTGCGCTGGCTTCCAGCGCGGGCGTGTCCAGTGACCAGCCGGGGATTTCCAGGCGCATGTCGCTGCAGGCATGGCTCTGGCACAGCAACATCTCGTCAGCCGCGAGCGGATAAGAAGGGGCAGGGGTGTCGGGTGTGCGCAGCTTTTCCCGGTGCTGGCCCGACACCACCTTGACCTTGCACGACCCGCAGGCGCCGCGCCGGCAGGAAAAGGGTACGGCGAGACCGCTGGCCAGCATGGCGTCGAGCAGCAATTGATCGGCAGCTTCGAAGGATTTGCCCGAGGGCAACAATTCAACGACATGGCGGTTTTGCATAAACACCTCGGGGCAATTGAGGCTCGATTGTTGCGGTAGACTAGGACCAGGAGAACCTCCAGTTTTGGATAATTCATATGGTCCAGCTTCGCAAATGGCGCCCGCTGCTCAAACTCGATGGGGAGCAGCCGCAGGCGTCCTACAGAAAGATCGTCGAGGGCCTGGTGAGCGCGATTGTCGAGGGCCGCCTGCGCCCCGGAGCGCTGTTGCCCGGCACGCGGGAGATGGCGCAACTTCTGGACGTCAACCGCAAGACGGTGATCCTTGCCTACGAGGAGGCGGTGACCAAGGGCTGGCTGGTCAGCCTTCAACGTCGCGGTACCTTCGTCAGTTCGCAGCTGGCGACAGGCGCGGTGCCGGCCACCCGCGCACCGAAGTCGTTTGCCCCGGCATTGCGGGAGGTGCCTGCGGCGGCCTATTTCACCCCAGGCGAACAGGTGACAGCCCTGCAACACCGGCCCGGCGCGCTGTTTTTCGACAATGGCGCCTGTGACCATCGCTTGCTGCCGCAAGCCGTGCTGCACCGCTATTACCGCAATGCCTTGCGCAACAGCTTTACCACCAACACCGTGCGCCATGGCAGCGAAGGCAGCGGCCAGTACCTGCGCAACGCCCTGGCCGAAATGTTGCGCCACAATCGCGGCCTGACGGTCGGCGCGCCGCAGATTTGCCTGACCCAAGGCGTGCAGATGTCGCTGTACCTGACCGCCAGCGCGCTGCTCAAACCCGGTGATGTGGTGGTGGTCGAACGCCTGAGTTACCCACCGGCCTGGGAGATTTTCCGCCAGTTGGGTGCGCAACTGGTCACCGTGGACCTCGACGACGAAGGTTGCCGGGTCGACCAGCTCGCCGAGCTGTGCCGCCTGCATGACGTACGGATGATGTACGTCACCCCCCATCACCAGTTTCCTACCACCGTCAGCCTGCGTGCCGGACGTCGCCAGCAGCTCCTGGAACTGGCCCGGCTGCATGACTTCTGCATCATCGAGGAAGACTACGACCACGAGTATCACTTTGCCGGACGGCCCTATTTGCCTCTGGCCAGTGACAGCGCGCAGCGTCATGTGATCTACATCGGCTCGCTGTCCAAGTCCCTGGGCAGCACCTTCCGTTGCAGTTATATCGTTGCCCCGTCGAACCTCATCGAAGTGCTCGAACGTACGGCGGCGGTGAGCCTGGGCCAGGGCGATGCCGTGATGCAGCGGATGCTCGCGGACCTGATCAACGATGGCGAATTGAAGAAGCACCTGCGGCGGGTTTCCAGGGAATACCGTCGGCGCCGGGAGACCCTGCTCAGTTGTTTGCTGGAAGCTTTTGGCGAGCAGATCTCTGTGCAGGAACCCGAAGGCGGGCTGGCGCTGTGGGTAAAGTTCGCCGACTCAATCGACGTCGACCGACTGGCCGAAAAAGCACTGGAGCTGGACCTGGTGGTGCGCAGCGGTCGCCTGTTTTCACCGTTTGATCATCCTGAAAATGCCTTGCGCCTGGGCTTCGCCTCGCTCAATTCGGAGGAAATCCGCGTCGCTACGCAGCGTTTGGCTCAGGCGGCGCGGGCGATTGGGGAAGTGGCTAAATAGTTACGCCGGCTGACGCCCACACTGTTCAGTCCGGAAGTGGAGATCTAACAAGCAAAGAAAAACCAATGTGGGAGCGGGCTTGCTCGCGAATGCGGTGGGCCAGTCAGCACATTTTTCACTGACAGACCGCATTCGCGAGCAAGCCCGTTCCCACAGTTGATCTTTGTTGGATTGGGCATTGCGTTCACACCAGCCGAACCTAGCGCGACAACACCGGCGCTGCGCCTTTTTCCTCCACGCCCACCTCATGCAGCGAAATCCGCGACGTCTCCGGCAACGCCAACCCGCCCGCCAACGCCAGCACCGCCACCGCAATCAGATAAAACGCCGGCGACAGGTTGCTGCCCGTGGTACTGATCAACCACGTCGCCACCAACGGCGCCGTACCGCCAAAGATCGTGTACGCCATGTTGTAGGTAATCGCCGAAGCCGTATACCGAGTGCGTGTCGGAAAGGTCTCCGACAACAACGCCGCCGTCACCACTCCACACAACACCGCGCCCACCGCCAGCAACATCACCCCCACCACCGACGCCGCGAACGACCCGGAACTGGCCATCAGGAACGACGGGTACACCACCACAATCAACAACACACACGCCGTCATCACCGTGACCCGACGCCCCACCCGATCCGAATACAACCCCGCCAGCGGGCAGATCGCCGCCGCGAAAATCAGCGCAATCAGCGACACCAGCAACGCCACCGCCCGACTCAAGCCACCCGCCACCTGCAGATACGTCGCGAAGTAGGTGGTGAACATATAGAACGACAACGCCGTAAGCGACACAAAAGCGCCCAGGCAACAGATCGCCGCACCATGGTTGCGCAAGGTTTCCCTGAGGGGAGAGTGCGCGACCGCGTGCTCCTGCTTCACCGCCTGGAAGGCCGGCGTCTCATCCAGCTTCCAGCGCAGGTAAAGCCCCACCAGCCCCAGCGGCGCCGCGATCAGGAACGGCAAGCGCCAGCCCCAGCTGCCCATCGCCTCGGCGGACAGCGAAGCCTCCAGTGCGTACGCCACCACGGCCGCCGCAGCGAACGCAGAAAACGTCGACACCGGCACAAAACTGCCATACCAGGCGCGCTTGTCACTGGGCGCATGCTCCATCAGATAGGCACAGGCCCCGGCGTATTCGCCCCCGGCGGAAAAGCCCTGGGCGCAGCGAATCAACGACAACAGAATCGGCGCCGCCACGCCGATGGCGGCATAGGTGGGCAGCAGGCCGATCAGCGTGGTGGCGCCGGCCATCAGCAAAATCGTCATGGCCAGCGTGCGTTTGCGCCCGATCCGGTCGCCGAGCATGCCAAAGAAAATCCCGCCCAGGGGCCGGAAGGCGAAGGCCACCGCGAACACCGCAAAGGTCTTGAGCAACGCCGCGCTGGCGTCACCGCTGGGGAAGAATTGCTGGGCGATGGTGGTGGCGAGAAAGCCGTAGACGGCGAAGTCGAACCACTCCACGAAGTTACCGATGCCGGCGGCGATGATCACTCTGCGCAGGGTTTGGGGGCTGACCTGGTCGGTGGATGGGCTCGTCATGGGGGAAGGCCTCGGCGGTGGTAAGGGGATGCTTGATTATCGGGGGCGGGGATTGGGCGGCGGGGCTCAAAAGAGTCGTCCGCGTAGTTAGTAGCGACTTGGTGGGAGTGATGCAGGCAGGATTTGAGCCAGGTAAGGCGGGGAGCTATCCAGGGAGGGGGTGGGTGATTTCTACGCAAGGACCACAACGGAAAAGGGGTCAGACCACGTTTTCACTATCTGCCAGATGTAAAAGACAGTTCGCCGAGAGAAGTTTCGTGTGCCTTGATTCCCGAATGAGGATGAAGAAGACTCCATCAATTATCTGAGGTCGAACCAACGACCGAAGTTGTCGAAATGGGATTACTTTTGAGCATGGGGCCGCCGATGCAGGGAAAAACGTTCGAGATAGTGCGAATAGATCAGATCCACGAAATTGTTTCGCCAACCGTAGAGTCACTTTTACAGCCGTTAGGATTCGAAGTTCAGGGCCCGCTGTCCTGGCTTCGTAGCGTCGATGCTCCCATTCGCCAACTCTTTCGCCTTGAGCAGTGGAAAGGCGGCGCGCTAGCGCCGTCATGGGCTCTGTCACTGGACTTCGTTCCCCATCTTTCCGGCAATGAAATCAAATGGCACAGGACGTCAAAATCAGCACGACCTGATCTGACTTTCGATGTGCGCGATCGAGCGTTTGATATCTCATGCAGCTACGGACCTGATGCCATAGCAACCAGCGCACCCAATATCCTCCGGGCTGCCATTCCAAAAGCTGAATCGTTTTGGGACGAGGCTCGTTCGATAGCCGCCCTGCCTGGTGCTTTCGAGCGGGTCAAGCAGCATTTGTCGACGGGTGGCCTGGGTTTCTACAACTACATACAACATCCTCTTGCATACGCGTTTGTATTGGCCATGAACGGCAAGCCCGATACAGCCGAAGAAGAGTTTCAACGCTATTCACAGCGTCTTTCAGAGGCGGCTCGAAAAAAACTCCGCAAGCTATTCATTGATGCAGGCGGTCACCTTGGCTAAGCGAGTACGGCTTTTTCAACAGAATCGGCCAGAAGCGGCCGCTCATGACCGACCGCTTCCGACCCTAAGCCGCCATTCCAGGTGCCTAAGAGGCCAGGGACGATTTAGGCTTCAATCTAGACTCTGGGATAGGCGCCCCGGGACGTGGGTCGATCATCGTCATCATAAGGATCTGGGGCTTGATTGAGAGCAATAGAATCATCAGGATCAGGTAGCATCGGTCTCGTCTGTGGAGCATTTGGACTCACAGGCCGAAACCAACTGCTGAAGGCTAACGCTTCCTCTTGAAGAAAATGCTCAATCCGCTTTTGCTGAATAGCGTTCAAGTAGCCCCCAGCAAAGCCTCGTCCCAGGGAGCGGAGTAGTAAGTCGAGCTTCTTGGGATCCGGTTCATCGAAAATCCCCACGCTCTTGGTCCGTAAATCAGCATCATCAATCCATTGCTCAAGATTGCCTCAGTACGAATCGCAGAGAAAATTCGCGCGAGTCGTGTGGTTTTATCGCCACCAGCGGGGATGCTTTTCAACCAGTCAAAAAGTGTTGTGTGCTTTGGATAGTCTGGGTACGCGAGTATCAACATAGTAACTTTGCAATAATAACGTATTGGATAAAAAACAAGAAAACTATAAATCTTGCTTAGGCTCTATCGGACTGCGCAGCCTTTTAGTTCGTCCTAAGGCATCCCATTCAATAAGCTGCACGTACTTTTTTCGTACCGAATAAAAACAGAGCTCCGCACCATCGAGATGCTTCATTGATGGAGGAGGCTTTTCGCCCTGAATCAAAACAGCGATTGTCTCCTCAGGCTTTGAAAATGCTCGTGGTGCAGACTGTATACGAACATGAATTAACTTTGTTTCCGCTCTGCATGCATCGATAGCGGCCTGTCTCTCAGGAGACAATGCGCTAGCGTACAGAGAAAACAATGTGCTTGTTCCCAAAAGCACAGTGACAATTAAAAGCTTAATCATGACCCCACCTATTTATTGTATCTTCACCAAAAAACTAATAGAGCTTCCAGGGAGCCAAGGTATCCTATCTGCATACAACACTGCAACTCGAATTCATGAACGTTACCCTTAAGCCGCTATAAAAAACATTCGACGCATAAAAATCAAATAAATCACAATGCTGGCCTGGCCATAGATACAAAAAATCTTCAATTGTAATGCAATCGCAAGCATGTGGACATAATACTGCAACATATCCAACAGTAAGGTTGAAGAGTGCGATAGGAATCCGCAGCAAGCTGCCATTAAGATAGTTAGTCATTTAGGGATCTTGGTATTTGGAACCGCTATGTCGATTATGGAAGATCAAGCGAAGTTATTTAGAAAAGAATCTCTACCCAACAAATTAGAAAATACGAGCGTCGCAGCAAGATCCGAAAGGATTGGCAGTATTAAGCCATGGGCAGCTTCGATAGCTTTAATGCTATGTGTTTTTTTTATTTTGTTGCAACCCTATACTAGAAGAGTAGACGTAAATTTTATCACAATAGCACTGTCTGGAAAGCAGCGTGTTGAGGCTACATCAGAAGGTGTGATATCTGAGATATTTGTGGAGCAGGGAGACTTCGTTCATCGAGGGCAAAAACTAATAGCCTACACACGAGAGCAATTCGGACGGAGCGGTTCTACCAATCTTCAAAAAAGAAATCTTCTTAGTCAAAATCTTATACAGCTAAATGAATTGTCTGTAAAAAACTCCCAGAACTATCAAATTAGTATAGAAAAGCTAGGGCTCCAATCTAAATTTTCGGAATTACGGGCCGCTGAGTTGGAGGCCCGAGTGCATGGCTTAGTCAGTGCGCGGAAAATTCTAGAATCAAAAATTGTGGTAGGTAATCATTTGCTGGCTGAGGGCGCTGTAGCCGAAAGTTATATTCAGGATCTTAAAGATAAAGTCTTGAATATCGACAATTTATCTTATTATGCAAAACAAAACTTGATAAAGGAGCAGCAGTTTCTCTCTGAAGCTCCCAACCTGGCAAAGCAATATAAAAATGAACTAGAAATTCAGATCAACCACAATAGATCTGAGGCTATAGAGATTGAACGAGAGCTGATTGATATTGAAAGCCAAATCTTATCATATATTGTCGCCGATTTTGATGGCGTCGTCGCGGCAGTGAGTGCTTCAAAGGGAAGTAGCATCAGGAAATCGGACAGCCTTATTGTGGTTGAAGCAGAAAAAGGAGAACCGACTGCACGTATTTTAATACCTAAGCAAGCAGCTGCATTAGCTAATCTCGGACAGAAAGTCACTCTGCGATATGATGCTTACCCGTTTACAAAATTCGGAACAGCTCAGGCGGAAATAATACAAATTGATAATACAGTAACCAGCACGAAAGACGTATTGCGTACGCTAGGTTTGCAAGCCGAAGAGCCCGGTTATTTAGCGACTATAAAGATAATTGAATCTAGCAACTCGAATCTGGAGATAGACTACCAAAAAGACGGACTTACCGGTCGAGCCTCAGTAATGCTTGAAGAGCACTCTCTTATCAGATGGATATTTGATCCATTGATAAATTCTGTAGTACAGGCGGGGCAAGGAAAACTAAATGAATATTAAAAATTTTCAGCTCATACGCCAGCAAGAACAATCTGAATGCGGATTGGCATGTGTAGCAATGATCTGCGAGCACTATGGAGTAGACATTTCACTTAACTCCCTGCGTGCTGACTTTGCAACAGGGGGACGCGGAATAAATTTAAAGAACTTGTCAGATTTGTTATCTAAGATTGGTTTCAGGTACCGACATCTAAGGCTTGAGTTGGAACAAGTTCGTACGTTAGAGTTGCCATGCATTCTTCACTGGCGCATGAATCATTTTGTTGTGCTTACAAAGGCAAGTAAAAATAGATTCACAATTTATGATCCTGCCGAGGGCGTTTATCGGTTTAACAGAAGTGAGTTTTCAGCAAGTTTTACTGGTATAGCTACTGAGCTTTTTTACACAGCAGATTGTAAGTTGGCTTCAGGCTCAGCCCGTAAGGTAGGCATATTTCAGCCCGGGCTCAAACGTGATAAATCGTTGCTGATTTACGTGTTACCCATAGTAATAGAGCTCCTTACGCTAGCATCACCTTTTTATATTCAGCTAGCAGTGGATCAGGTAATGGAGAGCAATGACCAAAACCTTATGTTCGTTATTGCGATGTTATTTGGTGCATTATGCTGTATTCAATATCTGCTCCAAACAATCCATCTAAAAAACACTGTCAACACGGCAAGGTCATTAGCAGACTCTTTAGGATATGAAACGTTTCAGAAAGCCGTTAGCTTGCCCGTTTCGTTTTTTTCAACGAGGACATCGAACAACATAATTTCGAAGTTCACGTCCCTTCTAGCTATTGTAAGTTTTGAACACAAATATCGTAGTACGGCACTTGTAGCTGCATGGCTGATTGTCGCAGCTCTGATAGTATCATCAATTATCTCAATCCACTTAGCGCTGTGCACAGCTGCATTCAGGATTGTGTATGGGGTGAGTGTAGTATTTATCTCGAAAAACCAACGACATGCGTTGCGGCAGAAGAGCAAGATGAAAACTCGCTCAGATAATATAGTCCTAGACACGATACGGAATATAAAGCAGATACAGTCTGCCAGGGTTCAGGAAGAAAGCAAAGAAAGGTTCTTCGCGAATTATTCTAGTTATAACTATTATGATGCAACCGCCCAAAGCATCACACTAAAAAGCGTAGGGTTGCTAAATTTGTTATTGAATCTGCATAGGATTTTCGTCGTTGTGATAGCTGCAGGCCAAATATCCAATGGCTCCCTAAGCATCGGTGGGATTTTTGCATATTTGCTTATTAGCTCAAGGTTCTTCGTTAATCTGAGTTCCATTTCTAACTACTTCATCCACAAGCACGAAAATCAGTATCATCTGGACAATCTTGAAGATTTATATAGTTACCCAGCTGAAGTGACTCAATTTAGAAGGCGCATCAGGCTTGAGAAACCCGATATCGCATTGAAAGATGTTTGCTTTAGGCATTCACCTTCAACGAAATAGATTATGTACAATTGCGATATCTCGATAAGGTACGGTGAAAAAATCTTACTTCGAGGAAAGTCGGGGGGAGGCAAAAGCACACTAATCTCTTTATTAAGCGGAAATTTAAAGGCAAATTCCGGGAAACAAATGTTAAGCGGTTTCCTGCTCGAAGAAACAGGTCCCGATTCATTTCGATCTCATTTTTCCATCATGATGCAAGACGATCAGATCGTATCGGGCACTATACTGGACAATATAATATATTCACGTTCGAACATAAGCTTTGACAATGTATTTAGTGCAGCAGAAGCGGCGTGTATTCATGATGATATTATTACAATGCCTATGGGTTATAACACTCTTCTTTCGGGGGCCGCTAATATTTTATCTGCGGGGCAAAAACAAAGAACATTATTAGCAAGAGCACTGGCCGAAGACGCGCCTGTGCTAATGCTTGACGAGGCAACTAGCAATTTGGATTTAGATAGTAAAAAAAACATGCTGAAACACATATTAAACCTTGATAAAACTGTAATAGTTATCTCTCATGATGACCTAGAAGATAATTTCAGTCGCGTGATCGATCTAGATGCCCTAAATAGACTTTAACCTGGTGGGCAATTTCTATTGTGGCCTTCAATCTATAGATACTTAATTCATCAATATACGGCGAGGAGGTAAAAACCAAATATACTCAGATGGAATATCAATTTTAATTTATATATTACGTGAGGATATAAAGATGCGTGAATTGACAGCAGAAGAACTCATTTTGGTATCTGGGGGTGATGATACCAACGGAGCGGATGAAAATTGGGGGGATGATATATCTCACGATCCAGGTGAACATCCAGATGACGGCATGGCGCACGATCCTGGGGACGTGTCCCCGGGGGACACCGTTAGCTTTTGACTCAAATGCATGGCTCACTGCAGTGAGCCATGCATCGGTTCAGAGATTGTCTTATTCTAGATGGCTCCTAAGCTATTGGTCTGTGGATTTAGATATTATTAGTTTTCTGTCTTGCATTGCAGTAGACGATAAGGAGTGGATAAGTAGCAACTCAACTTTCCAAACGAACAATTATTGTAATAGTGTTTCTCAAGGCCAAGTCAAAAACGGAGGTAGAACATATCTGTTTTATCTTTCCAGTGGAGCATGCAAAAAAGTGATTATTCGTACTTTAAATACCATTGCATGGAAACCTTTGGACCCCAACTCAGTTAATTGGGACGCGTTGGGCAGTTTGCCTTTGTTACTACATGCAGCGGAAGTCCTACCTTTAGCTAGATCCGCAAAATGGCCCGATTCGCTTGAAGTCGCAAAATCAGTAGCAGTCTGCCAAGACTATAGCTTTGAGCACTATCTGAGCAAATATTATGCTGATAGAAATCATACAGAGTACCCATCGATGCGGGCTGTCGAGGAAAAGAAAATCCTAACTGTCTTGCCCCACTTAAGTTCTGATTACCTTAATAAAAACTGCTCTTTACAATTAATAGATACTATTCTAGCCATAGCCTCAGAACTATCTGGTGCTGCTTCTGAAATTCGCGCTGTGGACGTTTATACTAATTCAGATAGTCATCATGTTCGAATTAAATACCCTTCGCCTGAAAGTATACCAAGCACTCTGAAATCAATACAAAAGTGCATTGATAATTGGAGGGGGTCGCGGTTGCTATTAGCTATCATGGTATCGATCTCTTTTGTCGCATGCCATCCATTTATCGATTGTAATGGAAGAATCTCAAGGATTTTATTTAACTATATTTGTGGTTTAAAAGGGGATGCATACATCCCGTTAGCAGAAATTAACTTTTTTTCCCGAGGAGGATATGAGATCCGACTTCGGAAAGCTGTAATGTTCGGAAGCTGGGTTGAAATTGTTGAATATTTTAGTGCAGTTATCTGCTTGGGTGAAAAAAATTCTGAGCTAGAGCAACATGTGTGATCTATCGCTCAAATAATGGCCTGCTATTGTTTTTCAGTGGTGATAAATATCTGGATTTTAACTGGCGGATTTTACATGAATTTTAGGGCGCACACTTATCTGCTCTCCATTTTTTTAGTATGTCTTTGTGCAGGCGCGAAAGGTGAGATATTACCGGAACCTATAAAGTCGCCGAGTGACAGAAATAACTACCGGTCGATACGGTTACAGAATAACATTATCGCTTTACTTGTGAATGATCATGCTGCAACTAAGTCAGCTATTGCGATAACAGTAAATGCAGGTAGCGATCAGGACCCTGAGTCTCTACCAGGATTGGCGCACCTTACCGAGCATATGGTCTTTTTAGGCAGTAGGCGCTACCCTGATCCTAATGGAATCTCCAAATTAATGGGCCTTGTTGGAGGCACTTTTAACGCTAAAACCAATAGGCAATATACAGATTATTATTTTCATGTTCCAGCACCAGCGCTACCCGTAGCAATGGCCCATCTGGCTGCTGCTCTGAGTGAGCCATTATTTGATAGAACATACGTTGAGTCTGAACGAAAGGCTATTGATGCAGAATATCGGATGCTCTCAGACAATGAAAAATTTCGTTTTCTGGAAGCAGTTGGCAATGCCGTTAGTCCGCGTCATTCTTGGGCGCGCTTTCGAATCGGGAACTTAAAAACGTTAGGTGGTGATTCCGAGAAAATCGCAAGTGAAGTCGCAAGGTTTCACAAGCTCTACTATTCTTCGGAAAGGATAAAATTAGTTGTAAGCGGGCCCCAGTCTCTAGATGAGCTTCAGCATTTAGTCGAGCATAATTTTCTGAGCTTCAATAGTGGCTTAAATTTGCCCACACCCGATCATATCGACTTGTGGAAAAAAAATGCCGAGCCGCTAATCGTACATGTGCAGCCAAAAGATTCACGGAACAAGCTAACGTTAATTCTTACTGTTCGAAATGAGGCCGGAGATGAGTTCAGCAAGCCGCTTAACTTTATACTCTCATTGCTCAATGCAAAAAACGAGGGGGGCTTGCAATCTCAGCTACAGAGACATGGGTTGGCGAAACAGGTTAGTGTTAACGTGATGGAGTGGCGCAAAAATCAATCTATAATAGGTGTCCATATCGAGATGGCTGCCGGTGCTCCTCCAGAAATTAGCGCTATCAAAGAGGCTATCTATGACTCCATTGAGTTAGTTCGAACGGCTGGTTTAGATCGTTGGAGATATGATGAGCTCGCTGCTTTGAGCAAGCAACGTTTTTTGTATAAAGAGAAAAAGCCCCCCTTGGCTATGGCTAGGTCATTAGTAAGCAATATGCGCCGCTATGAACCTGAGGACTGGTTGTATGGGCCGTTTCGAATGAATGGTATCGCCCCCCAAAGGATTGATTCTTTGTTGTCGGATATGGCCTCTAGCAATACTCTGTTGGTATGGGAGTCGCAGGCCGCTCCGACCGATCACGTCTCTAAATGGCTAGATGTACCTTACAGTATCCAACAAGACACCACGTTGCCTAGTCATACTCAAATCTACACATTTTCTCTTCCTAAAAAAAATCCGTTCCTTGTGGATGATTTGAATCTGGTTGACGTTAACGAATCTGAACCGCTGTCAATTTTTAATAAATCTGGAACCCGAGTTTGGTATCGCCCCGAAAAAGAGTTCAATATGCCGATGACTGCATGGAGAATTTCTATAAAAAGTAATTCTGAAGTGGGCCTGGAGGACCATGTAAATCTTGCATTGCTTATAACTTGGCTGAATTACCGTATGCAAAATGTTCTTCAACAGGCATCTTACGCAGGTTTGTTCGGTGAAATAAAAATAGCTGAGCAGGGTATCGAGGTGGGCCTACATGGTTTGCGTCAGCACCAGGATCTGCTCCTGCAGGAGGTGTTGCGGACGTTAATGAATGAGCCAATAAATCGTCATGAGTTCAATACTGTCGTGGCTCGTATGGAGCGGTATTGGAGGTCTCAAGAGAGTAAGATGCCTTTAGCTGCTGCAAATGATGCTCTGCGAATTGCAATATACCCCGAAAACTGGCCATCTAATGAAAGCCTTTCTGAACTCAATAAAGCCTCGATAGACAGTTTTAATCGCTGGCGTGATAGATGGCTAGAAGATATACATTCAGATGCCCTAGTTGTAGGCAATTTATCCTTGGATACCGCCCGGAAAACAGGGTCTATGATTCATGAGGTTTTGAAAACCACAGCACGGACCCGCTATTTTGTTTACTCCGGCCCTCGCACTTTAGACGAAAATTTACCGCCCATTCGTGTCCGTTCATCATCTCACGATAGCGTACTTATTACATATGTGCCTTTTTCGAGCAGTACGCTCAGCGCGCAGGCCCATTCAATGCTGATCAGTCAATTTGTTGCTAGCCGTTTTTTTCAAAAGATAAGAACCCAGCAGCAAATAGGTTATGCGGTTTCTGCATATCCGAGCAGTGACTGGCGTAAACCAGCCTTAATATTATCAATACAGTCTAGCAATTATGGAAGTGGCGATATCCAGTCTAAAGTTTTGGAATTCCTTGCTTCGCTAGATAGAGAGTTTTGTGAATTGGATGACACACAGCTCAACAAGTTGAAAAGCGGGGCATCTAATAAATTGAAACTTGATCACGGTGGGTTAATGGAAATGACTGAGGGTTACTGGGCGGACATATCACGACTAGACTACAGTTTTAGCACGCGCCAAGAGCTTCTTGAAGTTGTTAATAAAGCAACTGTTACTGACATTCGTTCAGCTTGGAAAAACCTGATTTCCGGACCGAAGCTATGGATAACACTAGATCCAAACCGAGCCTCTAACTCTCGGCCGGTTGGAGTCGACCCATAGCCTATGACATCGTGCCCGTGACCTTAAATGTAAACGCCGTATTCAATCTGCCCCCAGCAGTTCGTGGACCGAACACCTGGTTTCGTAGGCATGCGACGGCAGCTTTTGGCCGTTGTTGGCCGGTTGGGTTCTTATCTACTTACTAGGTGTCAGAGCGTTGAGAAGACCTGTCTTAGACAGCGTAGTGTTCAGAGCAACCGGAGATCAGATTATGACGGAAAGAGCTTTGGCGCCGGATCAAAATCTATGGGATTCGTGGACTCCTGCCGAGTTAGCGGTTCGCCTGAAGAGCGTCTCGCTTCCATGGTGCGTTGTAGGCGGGTGGGCACTTGATCTATGGCTCGGCGAAAAGACTAGGGAGCATGAAGACATAGAGCTCACCATGTTGCGAGACGATTTTCCAAAATTCCGGCACGCGCTTGGCGATCTCGATATGTACACCGCGAAGGACGGGATACTCACTTTTCTTCCCTCGGGTCAAATCCCAGGTCAAGACATTCAGCAGGTGTGGTGTTTCGACCCAATTGCTCAAGCTTGGCGGTTAGACATGATGATTGAATCGGGAAGTCCTGAAGTATGGGTTTACAAAAGGGATGGGGCTATCCGGTTTTCCCGTAAAGAAATGTTGTGTTTGAGCAGTGAAAGCATTCCATATTTAAGGCCTGCGGCGATCCTTTTGTTCAAAGCCCTGCGTACGCGGGCAAAGGATGAGGAGGATTTTCACAAGATCTTGCCGACGCTGCCTGATGAGGAGGTTGCGTGGCTGAGGCGGCATTTGCTGAAGCTTCATCCTGAGCATCACTGGATAACCCTGTTAGCGCTAGAGCGACTTTGACTCATGCCAGAATGCATTGACTCACCCGAATACTCAGTAAAAGATGGTCTTGTGCGGGATTTCAGCTGCTGAAGATGGGGTAGTCAAAATCAGCAGCCTGAATCAAAGTTGCATCAGCGCCAACAGTAAAAACGTTTTTCAGCGCGATGGGTGTCCAAATTAGAGCCGCAAATCGCGTTTCTACGCAAAATCTCGGTCTGCCATCCAGCCGATAAATTTTAGATTTGGCATAGAAGCGCCAACTTCAATTTTGGCTCAGTCTGGGCCGAGAGCAGCCATTCGTGACGGGCTGATCTCGGCCAGTCGCGACCGTCCGCTTCTGGCCGAAACCAGCCCTTTAATTCCCATACCGGTCTACCATGGCCCCCCCGGCAGTGGTTCCACGCGCTACCGACCTCAATCTCAAGGTATCGCCCATGACCTCTTCACCCCGCATCACCCCATCCCGCACCTCATCCGAGGCATCCCAATGAGCATCGACCAAATCAGCCTCCCAAAAGGCGTAGGCCCTCACGCCATCAAGCTCCTCGACGCCATCACCGGTGCTGACACCAAAGAAGACCTCAACCGCGCAGGCGGGAAGGCTGAAGGTTTTGTATTGGGTCTGGAAAGCGCCAAGGCTATCAAAAGCCAAATCGCCGAGTCGCTGTATGTGGCATACGACGACGCGGCGAGTAATCGGTTGAGTGAGTTGAAGGGCTAGTCCCGCTGGACCGCGTTCGGCTTTAGCTTCGAGGTGTTTCGCGGTCCATCAGTTTGCGATCAGCAATTCGCTCAATTCGTTCAGTTGGTGGATGGTCAGTGCCGCATCGCGGTCTGTCCGGTCAGTTCGTCGGACAGCTCGAGCAGCAGGGCACCGACTGAGCAAACGGTTTTGTGTTTGTTGGCTATCAGAATTTCGCTGCTGACGCCGGAGAGTGCGCTGAAAAGGGCGGTCGTCTCTGGGACGGTAGCGGGATTCAGGCCGTGATCAAGAAGGAAAAGAAGTCTGGTTTTTTAATCGAAAAAATAAAGCCCCTTTCTGTTCAGCGTGGTGCCGGGTTATCCAGGCATATCAAGTCATTTCATTACCTGTCGGGCCAGGAAATATCATCAGAATTCAACCATGTTATCCGAGCTGATTTAACTCTCGGATTCTTTAAAAAATCTTCCACCGCTAACCATGCTACATCGGGCTTTAAAAATGAGCCTTCAGGTACGAACTGATCATCACCACAATTCTTAACGACATTAATTTTATTCAGTGTACCCACTGAATAAAACTCAGCGCCTGTTCGTTCTCCGGATATTCGGATGTTGTATCTAACTGAAATACCTAACTCTTTATTCTCTAGCACTGATAGCTCGGACTTGTCACCTTCGTCACTAATATAGCTAAATACTCCATCACCGGACCCTTTCTGCCACTTTGAAGATTGATAGTTCAAGAAGAACTCAGCATATGCCTGAGGATCTGGATCAATATCAACGTCATGATCAAGAAAGAAACATTTTAATTCAGGCATAGCACGCTCGCTAAAATTGAGTTAGGCAACCATCACATACAGTCTTTTAGAAAAGACGTGAAGTGATTCTGACCACATCAATCAATGACATTTGCGGCTTTGCCATTCACTCCAGCAGTTCTCCGCAACTATATCCGGATAGCCGCGTTCCCTTTCCATATCAAGCGCCACGCTGAATGGCAGGGTAATACAAACCGCCTGGTCTCGAATATTGCAGACCTCAGCCTCGGTAAGAGGTGAACCCTTTCTGTCTTCAGCGGCGGTGAGAACGGCTACGAGGGCTGGTACAAATACTAGGCATAGCGGATCAGCGTCCATGAATCACCTGTTGGGTTTCGACTAGGCCCATTACAACGAACCAGGCGGGGTTCAGCAATGGCTGAATGCACCGTGCGCCTCTCGCCGCGTCGCTGTATATGACATACGACGACGCGGCGAGTAATCGGTTGGGTGAGTTGAAGGGCTAGTCCCGCTGGACTGCGTTGGGCTCTATGCCCGAGGTGTTTCGCGATCCATCAGTTTGCCGATCAGCAGTACGCTCAATTCGCTCAGTTGGTGAATGGCCAATGCCACGTCGCGGTCTTTGCCGGTCAGTTCGTCGGACAGGTCGAGCAGCAGGGCGCTGACGGAGGAAACGGTTTCGTAGCTGTTGGCGATCAGGATTTCGCTGCTGACGCCGGAGGTGACGCTGAAGAGGGCGGTTGTCTCTGGGACTGTCTCGGTGCCGGGATTGAGGTAGTGATCAATGGCGCGCTGGGCAGCCTGGTGGAGTTTTAGATCCGGTTTCTTCGGAGGATTCGGCGTTACTTTGAACATGGTGCAATTCCTGAATGGGGCCGACACCCTTTCGCTACTACACAAGAGGGTGGCAGCTGTACGCAGGTTAGTAGACCGGGGAATTACACAAAGCCGGCGCACCCGAAGGCGCCCTACGCACAGCCACCATCAAGCACAGACAGGAACGTCTGATAGATGCAGCTCATGCACTATGTGTAATTGACCCTAGGGCTACTAAACCCGATCACTGAGTTTTCAGCGACCGAGCAACCTTAGAGATGACCAACCAGGTGCACAAGCCGGCGGATTCTGACGCAAGCGTAGGCAAAGGAGCAAGGTGCTACGGCCTACGCAAAGTCTCCTTTATCCCGCAAATGCAACCACCAGCCCATCGGCCTTTACGGTCCATTCACCTTTCAAACCGTGCTCCAACACTTCGGCGGTGGCCGCGAACAATTGCCAGTCGGACGTTTCCGAAATCTGTATTTCCATAAAGTTTCGCCGAAAGGTACTTGTCGTAGAATGTGACAAAACCTGCGCAGCTTTCAAAGGAATGACCCCCTGGCAACGCGCGCAACGACCTGCCGTGCCCGTTATGGAAAACCTATGCGCTCTTATCGCCTGTTGTACGTGTTACTGGCCCTGATCCTCAGCGGCTGCAGCATTCCGTATCAAACACCCGAAGCCCGGCAGCAAATCGAGCACGACCTACAGATTGCCCCCGGTTCGGTGCGGGCCCTGAGCCAGACCAACTGGTGCTACTTGCCCTACGGCTCGGAGAATGGCGGCGATGGCCAGTGCCGTGCCACTCAGGGGCTGGGCGTTCTGGTGGACGATGGCTTGATTCTGAGCACCTATTCCGGTGGCCGTTATCAGCGCTTTATCACACTGCGTACCCGCGATGTGCTGTGCGTGAAAACCTTCCGCAGCCGTGAAGCCGCCGCGGCGTTTTTCGCGTTCACTCGGGCGGGGGCTGCTCAGATCATTCCGCTGACGGCCGAGGGGCAGTTCAACACGCCGGTGAAAATCCAGTTTCTGGATTACCTGCTCGGTGAGAACCAGCCGGGCGATCTGACCACCGACAAGACCTATGTGCGTGACACCGGCAAAAATGCCTACTCCGTCGGGATCATTCCAGGCACGAAAATTCCGTATGTGTCTGCGGTGGCGGCGACGGAAGTGTTCAATCCCTGTCCGGAAAAGTAGTCGCCGGGAGTAACCCAGCGCGTATGAATCACTATCAAGGAGAGCGACATGGCGGGTGGCGAGATTGGGTGTGGTTCGTTTCAGGGCAGCGACAAGTCGGGGTCGGCCTTTGAGGCGGTGCTGGACGCGCTGCCGTTGCAGGCGCGGGACTGGGTCGAGGCGGCCAGGCAGCAACTGGACTCGGCTGACGTTGTGCTGCTGGAGGTTGATCATGCGCAGGGCTTGCTTCCCTTTTTGAAGGACTACCAAACACGCTTGATCGCCGATATCGGCCACGATGATTGGGAGCGGGCCGCGCGGGATGAAGCGGCGTCGTTTGATGATGTGGCTGCCAAGTGGGGCGCGGGCAAGGGCTGGCGACTTTATTGTGTACGGGATCTGGTGCGTGCTTGTGAGCAGTCGGCGGTGGAGCAGCAGCCTGTTTACATCGCGTTCAGCTAGGGCATCTGTGGCGGGGCACGGAGCAAAGAAAAATACACTTTTTGCTGCGCGGGGCGTCCAACCCTGAAACCGCCGTCAAGGCTTTCATCTCCAGGCAGCTGCTCTCAGCTAAGGACCGATCATGGTGACGTTGTTTATTTTTCTTCTGGCCTGCGGTGCTGCTGCGAGCACCGGCATTATCTTCAAACCGGGCGACTGGTACGCCACCCTGGTCAAACCCAGCTTCACCCCTCCCAACTGGCTGTTCCCGGTCGCCTGGACCATCATCTACCTGCTGCTGGCTTGGGCTGGCTATCGCTTGACCCTGATTCCCAGCAGCGAAATCGTGCTGGCTCTATGGGCCGCACAGATCGCCCTCAACACCCTGTGGACGCCCGTGTTCTTCGGTGCCCACCGGATTTTCGCCGGGATGGTGATCATCACGCTGCTGTGGCTGGTAGTGGCCGCCATGGTGCTGCTGACGGTGCGGCTGGATTTGATCACCGGGCTGATCCTGTTCCCGTACCTGGTGTGGCTCAGCGTTGCGGCTGCGTTGAATTTCTCCATCCTGCGCAATAACCGCTGAGCCTGGCGGCGTGGGCAGAGGGCGGAAACATCATTGCCATGATGCCCACGCACACTGGCCAAGGTGAACATCTCTTTTAGAGATAGAGGGAATATCGAATTGGAAACTCACACGCTGTGGCCTGCTGAAGAACATGAACTGGCGCAAATGCAGCGCTTTAACCAGAAGCTCGCCTGGATGCCGCGCTTTCGCATCCGCAACCGCGTGACGCCCCGGGTGATCCAGGCGCTGTTGCGCTCCAGTCAGATGGTGGCCGGCAACAAGTTGCTCAAGCATGGCCTGCAGGCTGAAAGCCGGCGGGTGGGCTCGGTGCCGGTGCGCATCATCCGGCCGAAGGGCAAGGCCAAAGGCGTGGTGCTGGATATCCATGGCGGCGGCTGGGTGATCGGCAATGCGCAGATGAATGACGACCTCAACGTGGCCATGGTGAATGCGTGCGAGGTGGCGGTGGTGTCGGTGGATTACCGGCTGGCGGTGAATACACCGGTCGAAGGGATTCTGGAAGACTGCCTGGCCACGGCGCGCTGGTTGCTCGGGGACTGTGAGGAGTTCGCCGGCCTGCCGGTGATCGTTGTCGGCGAGTCTGCCGGTGGGCATCTGGCGGCGGCCACGCTGCTGGCGCTGAAGCAATCGCCCGAATTGCTGGCGCGGGTGAGCGGGGCGGTGCTGTATTACGGCGTCTACGATTTGACCGGTACACCGAGCGTACGCACGGCGGGGCGGGAAACGCTGTTGCTGGACGGGCCGGGCATGGTGGAGGCGCTGCGTTTGCTGACGCCGGGCCTGAGTGACGAGCAGCGTCGGCAGCCGCCGTTGTCACCGTTGTATGGCGACCTTGCCGGGCTGCCGCCAGCGCTGATGTTTGTGGGGGAGCTGGACCCGTTGCTGGACGACACGCTGCAGATGGCCGAGCGATGGGCGGGGTCCGAGGTGTTTTTGTTACCGCAGGCGGCTCATGGGTTTATTCATTTTCCGACGGCGATGTCGGGCCGCGTGCTGGCTTACAGTCGCGAGTGGATAACGGGTCGTTTACGCTCGGTTGGTTGATATTGGATTTTTACAACAAGGCCACATGGAAAGATGAAAATAAGAAAGTCGTTCATCGCGTCGCTGGGGATTTTATCGCTGGTTCAAACGTCACTGTCCTTTGCGGACAACGCTAACGGGAAAAACATTTATCTGCAGCGATGCGCCATGTGCCACGGCGCGGATATCAAAGGCACGGGACCCTTGGCGAATAAAAGCAATCCGCCTACGCCTGACCTGACAACGGCTACTTTCAAAAAACGCTTGAGTGATTATCCGGGCGTTATCGTGTCGTCCGTCATTCTTCGTCCAAATGGCGACCTGATTCCCAGAACGTTGCGGGAGAACGGTGTGAAGTTGTCACCGTTCACCTGGAAAGTTCAGGACTTCCGCGACTTGAATCAGTACATGAGCGGAGTGATTTCAAAAAGCCGATGATGCTGCTCGTTCCCACGCTCTGCGTGGGAATGCATACCGTGACGCTCCGCGTCACCAACAGCGGGACGCAGAGCGTCCCTGGCGGCATTCCCACGCGGAGCGTGGGAACGATCAGTCAGCAACCGGTCAACGCTACCTGCGGACGCTCACCTGCAAAGAAGAACGGCCGCAACCGCACGCCCACGCTATTCCCGATAAACGCCGCCACCAACCACACCCAGCCATGCAGGCTGCCCGATGCAATCCCGCTGAAGTACGCGCCGATATTGCAGCCGTACGCCAGGCGCGAGCCGTAACCCAACAGCAACCCACCGATCACTGCGGCGAACAGCGAGCGTGCCGGAATTTTGAGGCTTGGAGCGAAACGCCCGGCCAATCCCGCAGCCAACAGCGCACCGAGGATGATGCCGACGTCCATCACACTGGTGACGTCTTCCCACACCGGCGCCGCCAGGGCCTTGGCATTGCCCGGCATTTGCCAGAACGCCCAGCTGCCTACGTCCACGCCCAACCCGCCAGCAACCTTGGCGCCCCACAGGGCGAACGCCGAAGTGATACCCCATGGCCGCCCGGCCAGTGCCAGGGTGGCGTAGTTGAGCAGGGCCAGGCCAATTGCGCCCCACACCAATGGCCATGGCCCGCGCAGGAAGCGGCGCAGGCCCTGGTGCTGGCTGGTGACGCCGGCTTCGAGTTGCCCGTGACGACCTTTTTCCAGGCGCACGGTGACTGCTGCGATGATGCTAAATACGGCCAGGCTCAGCAGCAAGGCCGGCACCACGCCGAAGCTTTTGACGATGGAAACCGCCGGGAACGAAGGCAGCGAGAACCACCAGTCGACGTGGTGAGTCGCGATCAACGAACCACAGATAAAGAAGAACAGCGTCACCAGCATGCGCGCGTTACCACCGCCCACGGTGAACAGGGTGCCGGACGCACAACCGCCGCCCAGCTGCATGCCGATGCCGAAGATGAATGCCCCGAACACCACCGAAACCCCGGCCGGCGCCACCAGCCCGACCACCGGTTGACCGAACAAAGTGCCGGCCCCCAGCGCGGGGAAGAACAGCACCACGGCAATCGCCAGCATCACCATCTGCGCACGCAAGCCCGCGCCACGCCGGTCGGTAATGAACACCCGCCAGGCCGAGGTGAAGCCGAAGGCAGCGTGGTACAGCGTCAGGCCCAGTGCGGCGCCGACCACCAGCAACAGCACCTGGCGCGAGCCGACGCTGTTTTGCAGGAAGACGGCGCCGAACAGCAGGATGGCAAACGCCAGCAATGGCGCGACCGGCTTGCGCGCTGGGGTTGTGGACAGGGAAAGGCTCATCGGGAATCTCGGGTGATGTGGGTTAAGGGCGAGGTGGCGAAGTATAAACCTCGCGCTCCGCCACTGGCGCCTTGAAAAGCAACGCCAGCGCCACGATCACCGACAGCGCCACGGCCACTGCGCCCGCCAGGTACACCGATGCCACTCCGGCCACGCCGGCCAAGGCGCCGATCACCGGGGTGCTGACCCCCAGCGAAATATCCAGGAACGCCACATACGCACCCATCGCCAGGCTGCGGGATTGGGGCGGCGCGCGCTTTATCGCCTCCACCCCAAAGCCGGGAAACGCCAGGGAGTAGCCGAAGCCGGTCAGCGCCGCGCCCAGGTAGGCGGTCAAGGCGCTGTCTGCGCCCCAGATCAACAGCTGCCCGGCGGCTTCGATTATCACGCACACCAGCGCGACCTTGGCACCGCCGATCTTGTCGGGCAGGTGCCCAAAGAAAATCCGCGCGCCGATAAACGCCAGACCAAAGGCGGTAAACGCCAATGACGCATTGCCCCAGGCCTTGGTGGCAAACAGCAGCGCGATAAACGCGGTAATCACGCCAAACCCGACGCTTGCAAAGGCCAGGCCCAACCCCGGTACCCACACCGAGCGCAGCACCTTGAAAAACGAGGTGCGCCGCTGGCTGGTCGGCGCAACGCCTTGCGCTCCGGCGACGATGGCCAGTGCCAGCAGCGGAATCACCATGGTCCCGACGGCGATCCCGCTGAAACCCCACTGGCTATTCACCGCCACTCCCAGGGGCGCCCCCAGGGCAAACGCGGCGTAGATTGCGATGCCGATCCAGGCCATGACCTTGCCGGTATTTTGCGGCCCCACCAACCCGACACCCCAGCCCATCGAGCCGGTCACGATCAGGCTTTCCCCCAGCGCCAGCACCACGCGCCCGGCGAGCAACACCCACACCGAGACCACCGGTGATGCCACAAACGCCAGGGACGCGAGGTAGATCAAGCCGGAGCTGGCCGCCACCAGCATGCCCACAAGCATGGCGCGCTTGGGGCCGCGCATATCGGCAAAATTGCCGGCCCAGGATCGCGACAACAATGCCCCGGCAAACTGCGCACCGATCACCACGCCCACCACCAGCGGGTCCATGCCCAAGGTGTTGTGCAGGTGCAGCGGCAGCACCGGCAGTTGCATGCCGATGATCAGGAACCCGACAAACACCGCCAGGGTGATGGGCAGTAATTTCAGTACCACTGGGCTTACCAATCCAGACATGAGTTGAATCCTCTGACGGGCATCAGCCCAGGCGAACGGAAAGCTCGACGTCGTCACCGATCGGCACCGACAGGTAGCCGTTTGCTGGCGAACGCACCCGGGCCAGGTAGTCGGGGCAGTAGTCGGTGTTGTCGGCGATGATCAGCGCGCCGGGCTTGAGGCGGCTTTCCACAAGGTTCAACACGTCGCCATACAGCGCCTTGGCGCCGTCAAGCAGCAGCAGGTCGACGCTGTCGGGCAGGCCGGTGGCCAGGGTAACCAGGGCATCGCCTTGGCGGATCTCCACAAGGTCGCTCACGCCGCCTTGCTCCAGGTGTTGCCGGGCGAGAGCGATCTTCGAGGGCTCGAACTCGCTGCTGATCAGCGTGCCGCCGCCGTTGTCCCGCAGGGCGGCCGCCAGGTGCAGGGTGGACAGGCCGAACGAAGTACCGAACTCGACGATGGCCTGCGCTTTGCTGCTGCGTGCGAGCATGTACAGCAGGGTGCCGGTGTCGCGGGAGACGGGCAACCACAGGTCTTTCAGCATTCCGTAGAGTGCCAGGTAGTCGGTCTTGCTGCGCATCAGGCGGTCGCGTTCTTCGTGGGTCACTGTGTTGATGACGGGGCTGGTGGCGGCATCGGCCTGTGTGTACAGCCGTTCAATCAGGGCCGCCATCGGGGCCGAGGTAAGCGTATTCATGGGGATGTCCTGCTGCAGGTTGAGCGCCGTGAGGCGCCGGGCTAGTATGCGAATGATTCGTCGCATTTAAAGTATGCGAACAATTCGTCACATTCGCTATTCGCATTCCAACGGCAGCAGGAACGCCCCATGACCGACCGCCAGACTTCGCAGATTTCCTCACGTAAAGAGCCCAAACAGGCGCGGTCCACCGAGTTGGTGTCGGCCATTCTGGAGGCGGCTATTCAGGTTTTGGCCAAGGAAGGCGCCAGCCGTTTCACCACCGCACGGGTCGCGGAAAAGGCCGGTGTCAGCGTGGGATCGGTGTACCAGTACTTTCCCAACAAGGCGGCCATCCTGTTTCGGCTGCAGACGGATGAGTGGCAGCAAACCTCGCAGATGCTCAGCCGCATTCTGCAGGACGTAAGCCAGCCGGCCCTTGAGCGGTTGCGGGCGTTGGTGCATGCGTTTATTCGTTCGGAATGTGAGGAGGCGCAGATGCGTGTCGCCCTGAGCGACGCTGCGCCGCTGTACCGTGATGCGCCCGAAGCCCATGAGGTTCGCGCAGAAGGGCAACAGATTTTCCAGGCGTTCATGCTGGAACTGCTGCCGCAGGTGCCTGAAGCCACCCGCGCCCTGGCCTGCGATTTGATCGCCACCACCTTCAGTTCAGTGGCAAAGGAATTCTCGGGAAGCCCGCGCACCGAGGCGCAAATAACCGCCTATGCGGACGCCATGGCGGATATGTTCGGTGCGTACGTGACGGTGCTGAACCAGACAACACGATGACCCGCAGGGCGGGCAATCGTTTGCAGCGCTTGCCTTAGCGGCGGTTCAGCCACACGGTCTGCGCGTTGCAGAATTCCCGCACACCGAAGTGCGACAACTCCCGCCCGAAGCCGCTCTTTTTCACACCACCAAACGAGACCCGGGGATCGGACACGCTGTAGGCGTTGATAAAGATCCCGCCGGTTTCCAGCTGGTTGGCGATGCTGCGTGCCTTCTGCGGGTCGGTGGTGAACACACTGGCGGTCAGGCCGAACTCACTGTCGTTGGCCAGGGTCACGGCGTGGTCCGCATCGCGGGCGGTGATGATGGAGGCGACCGGCCCGAACAGTTCCTGTTTGAACGAGGTCATCTGGTCGGTGACGTTGGCCAGCACGGTGGGTGCGTAATAGTTGCCCGCGCCTTCGACTTTGTTGCCGCCCAGCAGCAGGGTGGCGCCTTCGGCCAGGGTGGCCTGGACCTGGCCGTCGAGTTCGTCCCGCAGGTCGAAGCGGGCCATCGGCCCGATGTAGGTCTCGCTGGCGGTCGGGTCGCCCATCACCAGGTTGCGGCTGGCTTCGAGGAATTTGGCGGTGAAGGCTTCCACCACGCCTTCTTCGATGATCAGGCGCTTGGCGGCGGCGCACACCTGGCCGGAGTTCTGGAAACGGCCGATCAGGGCGGCTTGCACGGCTTCGTCGAGGTTGGCGTCGTTGAGCACGATGAACGGGTCGGAACCGCCCAGCTCCAGTACGCATTTTTTCAGCGCGGCCCCGGCCTGGGAACCGATGGCCATGCCGGCGCGCACGCTGCCGGTGAGGGTCACGGCGGCGATGCGCGGGTCGGCGATGGCTTTGGATACGCCGTCCTGGGTGACGTTGATCACTTCGAACAGGCCATCGGCAAAGCCGGCGCGCTGGAAGGCTTGTTTCATCAGGTACGCGCTGCCCATCACGTTAGGCGCGTGCTTGAGCACGTAGGTGTTGCCGCTGAGCATGGTTGGCACCGCACCGCGCAGCACTTGCCACACCGGGAAGTTCCACGGCATTACCGCGAGGATCGGGCCCAGTGGGCGGTATTCGATCTGGGCGGTGCCGTTGTCCACCAGGGTGGCTTCCGGGGCCAACATGGCTGGGCCGTGGGCCGCATACCACTCAGCGAGTTGCGCGCATTTTTCGATTTCGCCACGGGCCTGGGCGATGGGTTTGCCCATTTCCAGGGTGATCATCTGGGCCATTTCTTCGGCCTGGTCGCGCAGGGTGCTGGCCAGGGCCAGCAGTAATTCGGCGCGCTGGGCGACGGGGGTATTGCGCCCGTTGCGGAAGGCATTGATCGAGCGGGTCAGGGCGGCATCCAGCTGCGCCTCGGTTTCGTACGGGTAGCTGGCGACCGTTTCACCGTTGGCGGGGTTGATCGACAACGCGTGGGTCTGGGAGGAAATGGAGTTCATGGCACCGTCCTGCGCAGTGAATGGGATGGAGGCCAGCGTACGGGGCTGTATCTTTTTCGGAAACTGAATAATATTAAGCAATACGTTCACGTTTGGAGAATGACTTGGATCTGGTCCAGCTGGAAATTTTCAAAGCCGTTGCCGAGCAAGGCAGCATCAGCGCTGCCGCGCAATTGATCCATCGCGTGCCGTCGAACCTGACCACGCGGATCAAGCAATTGGAGCAGGACCTGGGCGTGGACTTGTTTATTCGCGAGAAGAGCCGATTGCGTTTGTCACCGGCCGGGTGGAATTTCCTCGGGTATGCGCGGCGCATTCTTGACCTGGTGCAAGAGGCCCGGGCGACGGTGGCGGGGGAGGAACCCCAGGGCGCGTTTGCGTTGGGCTCGCTGGAGAGTACGGCGGCGGTGCGCATCCCGGCGTTGCTCGCGGCGTATAACCAGAAGCACGCCAAGGTTGAGCTGGACCTGACCACCGGGCCGTCCGGCACGATGATCGAGGGTGTGTTGTCGGGGCGGCTGGCGGCGGCGTTTGTCGATGGGCCGGTGCTGCACGCGACGCTGGAGGGCGTGGCGGTGTTCGAGGAGGAGATGGTGGTGATTGCGCCGTTGCATCACGCGCCGATCACCCGGGGGCGGGATGTGAGCGGGGAGAGCATCTACACGTTTCGTTCGAACTGTTCGTACCGGCATCACTTCGAGCGCTGGTTTTCACAGGATGGCGCGGTGCCGGGGAAGATCTTCGAGATGGAGTCGTACCACGGGATGCTCGCGTGTGTGAGTGCCGGTGCCGGGTTGGCGCTGATGCCGCGGAGCATGCTGGAGAGCATGCCGGGGTTTACGGCGGTGAGTGTGTGGCCGCTGACCGATACGTTCCGGATTCTGAATACCTGGCTGATCTGGCGCCGGGGTACGGTGTCGCAGAGTCTGAACAGTTTTGTGCAGTTGCTGGAAGAGCGTGGCCTGGCCCTGGCATCGTAGCCGTAGCAGCTGTCGAGCCCCGGCGAGGCTGCGATGGCGTCGGCACAGTCGACATTTATGGTGCCTGACCCACCGCTATCGCGGCCTCGCTAAAGCTCGACGGCTCCCACATTTGGTCTTTGTCAGCCGCCAAATTGCAGGGGGACTGCTTGGATCGAGTTGAACCAGCCACACGAGCGCGGACTGAAGGCGGGAGTAGAYCCCCTGTGGGAGCTGTCGAGCTTCAGCGAGGCTGCGATGGCGTCGGCACAGTCGACATTGAGGGTGCCTGACCCACCGCTATCGCGGCCTCGCTAAAGCTCGACGGCTCCCACATTTGGTCTTTGTCAGCCGCCRAAYTGSAAGGTGCCCATGGCCAGCTTGGCCATCAGGGCGCCGGCGCCCAGTTGCACCAGCCATAAGGCCAAACCACCGAGGAATACGCCGAGCGCGACTTGCAGCACCAGGCTTTTCTGGCGCTTGGCGGGTGGTGGGCGCGGGGTGAAGTGGTCCAGTTCGTCGCGGTCGGCACGCAGGTCCAGGTCGTCGTTTCTCATAGGATACTCAAGGGGAAGGGACTGTCTTGCTGTCAGTCTAGGGGCAGCGGACTGAAAGCAGCGAATTTTTAGGGGCTGAACACCCGCTCTTGAAGGCAAACCACCCACCCTGTGGCGAGGGAGCTTGCTCCCGCTGGGCTGCGCAGCAGCCCCAGTTCAGGCACCCCATTCATTCATAAAGTTCACGGTGGCAGGTTTTGGGGCCGCTTCGCATCCCAGTGGGAGCAAGCTCCCTCGCCACAGGGGGCGCGGTTTTCAGAATGAAAAAGGGGAAGCCACCGGCTTCCCCTTTTTTTGCATCACAACAGGCTTACAGCACCTGAACGATGGCCTTGGTCACTGCATCAATGTTTTTCTGGTTCAACGCCGCCACACAGATACGGCCGGTATCCAGCGCGTAGATACCAAACTCGTTGCGCAGGCGTGTCACTTGTTCAACGCTCAGGCCGGAGTAGGAGAACATCCCGCGCTGGCGACCGACGAAGCTGAAGTCGTGGCCCGGAGCAGCCTTGGCGAGGTCAGCCACCATCTGCTCGCGCATGCCGCGAATGCGCAGGCGCATTTCCGCCAGTTCCGCTTCCCACTGGGCACGCAGCTCAGGGTTGTTCAGCACCGCTGCCACGATCGCCGCGCCGTGGGTCGGCGGGTTGGAGTAGTTGGTGCGGATCACGCGCTTGACCTGGGACAGGATGCGTGCGCTTTCTTCCTTGGAGTCGGTGACGATGGACAGGGCGCCCACGCGCTCGCCGTACAGCGAGAACGATTTGGAGAACGAGCTGGACACAAAGAAGGTCAGGCCCGACTCGGCGAACAGGCGCACCGCAGCGGCGTCTTCGTCGATGCCGTCGCCAAAGCCCTGGTAGGCCATGTCGAGGAACGGCACGAGGTTTTTCGCCTTGACCACGTCCAGCACTTGTTGCCAGTCGGCCGGGCTCAGGTCGACGCCGGTCGGGTTGTGGCAGCAGGCGTGCAGCACGACGATGGACTGTGGCGGCAGGGCGTTGAGGTCTTCCAGCAGGCCGGCGCGGTTTACGTCGTGGGTGGCGGCGTCGTAGTAACGATAGGTCTGCACCGGGAAGCCGGCTTTTTCGAACAGCGCCTGGTGGTTTTCCCAGCTCGGGTCGCTGATGGCGACGACGGCGTTGGGCAGCAGTTGCTTGAGGAAGTCAGCGCCGATTTTCAGGGCGCCGGTGCCGCCGACCGCTTGGGCGGTGATGACGCGGCCGGAGCTGATCAGCGGCGATTGCGCGCCGAACAGCAGCTTTTGCACGGCCTGGTCGTAGGCGACAATACCGTCGATCGGCAAGTAGCCACGGGCGGCGTGTTGCGCCACACGAATGGCTTCCGCTTCGGCAACGGCACGCAAGAGTGGAATCTTCCCCTCCTCGTTGCAGTAAACGCCCACGCCAAGGTTCACCTTGGTGGTTCGGGTATCGGCGTTGAATGCTTCGTTGAGGCCCAGGATTGGATCGCGTGGTGCCATTTCGACAGCGGAGAACAGGCTCATTTTTGCGGCAGCTCTATAGAGAGTGGAGGGACGTGTCGCGCTCCAGCCGAATGCACTAGAGCGGTGCACAAACGGGGAGCTAGTATAGAGGCCATCACTGCTCACGGCGACAGCCGAAACGGCTTTTCGGCCAAGTTTTTCGGTTTATTTACCGACCGTTAGTCTTATTGCAACATGGGTGACCAACGGCATGTAGGACGATTGCCTTGAAACCCGTCACATTCGCCTCCACTTCTACAGCTATCATGGTTTTTTCCTGCAACCTGCGCCGAACAGTCGCGGGTCGCGGTCTTTTTCGTCCCCGTTGCTTTTTCCGGCCTCGGGGTGACTCAAGAGGTACGTTATGTCGGATTTCCAGCTAGTCACCCGCTTCGAGCCCGCCGGCGATCAACCGGAAGCCATCCGCCTGATGGTCGAAGGCATTGAGGCCGGCCTCGCGCACCAGACCTTGCTCGGGGTGACCGGCTCCGGCAAGACTTTCAGCATCGCCAACGTGATCGCCCAGGTGAACCGCCCGACCCTGGTGCTGGCGCCGAACAAGACCCTGGCCGCGCAGTTGTATGGCGAGTTCAAGGCGTTCTTCCCGAACAACGCGGTGGAGTACTTCGTTTCCTACTACGATTACTACCAGCCGGAAGCCTACGTACCGTCGTCCGACACCTTTATCGAGAAAGACGCCTCGATCAACGACCACATCGAGCAGATGCGGCTCTCGGCGACCAAGGCGCTGCTGGAACGCAAAGACGCGATCATCGTCACCACGGTGTCGTGCATCTACGGCCTGGGCAGCCCGGAAACCTATTTGAAGATGGTGCTGCACGTCGACCGCGGCGACAAACTCGACCAGCGCGAACTGTTGCGTCGCCTGACGAGCCTGCAATACACCCGCAACGACATAGACTTCGCCCGGGCGAGCTTCCGCGTGCGCGGCGATGTGATCGACATCTACCCGGCGGAATCCGACCTGGAAGCGATCCGCATCGAGCTGTTCGACGATGAAGTCGAGAGCCTGTCGGCCTTCGACCCGTTGACCGGCGAAGTGATCCGCAAGCTGCCGCGCTTCACCTTCTACCCGAAAAGCCACTACGTGACCCCGCGCGAAACCCTGATGGGCGCCATCGAGGGCATCAAGGCTGAGCTGGTGGAGCGCCTGGAATACCTGCGCTCCAACAACAAGCTGGTGGAAGCCCAGCGCCTGGAACAGCGCACCCGCTTCGACCTGGAGATGATCCTCGAACTGGGCTACTGCAACGGCATCGAAAACTACTCGCGCTACCTCTCGGGCCGCGAGTCCGGGCAGGCGCCACCTACCTTGTTCGATTACCTGCCGGACGATGCCTTGCTGGTGATCGACGAGTCCCACGTCAGCGTGCCGCAGGTGGGCGCGATGTACAAAGGTGACCGTTCCCGTAAAGAGACCCTGGTGGAATACGGCTTCCGCCTGCCATCGGCGCTGGATAACCGGCCGATGCGTTTTGACGAGTTCGAAGGCATCAGCCCGCAGACGATTTTTGTCTCGGCCACGCCGGGTAACTACGAGGCCGAACATGCCGGGCGTGTGATTGAGCAACTGGTGCGCCCGACGGGCCTGGTGGACCCGCAAATCGAAATCCGCCCGGCGCTGACCCAGGTGGATGACTTGCTCTCGGAAATCACCAAGCGCGTTGCCCTGGAAGAGCGGGTGCTGGTCACCACGCTGACCAAGCGCATGTCCGAAGACTTGACCGATTACCTGGCCGACCACGGCGTGCGCGTGCGCTATTTGCACTCGGACATCGACACCGTGGAGCGCGTGGAAATCATCCGCGACCTGCGCCTGGGCGCCTTCGATGTGCTGGTGGGGATCAACCTGCTGCGTGAAGGCCTGGATATGCCGGAAGTGTCCCTGGTGGCGATTCTGGATGCGGACAAGGAAGGCTTCCTGCGTTCCGAGCGCTCGTTGATCCAGACCATTGGCCGGGCGGCGCGCAACCTGAATGGCCGGGCGATTCTGTATGCGGACCGGATTACCGGTTCCATGGAACGGGCGATTGGCGAGACCGAGCGTCGTCGCGACAAGCAGATTGCCTACAACCTTGAGCATGGCATCACGCCGAAGGGTGTGTTCAAGGACGTGGCCGACATCATGGAAGGCGCAACGGTGCCGGGTTCGCGCAGCAAGAAGCGCAAGGGTATGGCCAAGGCTGCGGAGGAGAATGCCAAGTACGAAGCGGAATTGCGTTCGCCGAGCGAGATCACCAAGCGTATTCGCCAGCTGGAAGAGAAGATGTACCAGTTGGCGCGGGATCTGGAGTTTGAAGCGGCGGCGCAGATGCGTGATGAGATCGGCAAGTTGCGGGAGCGGTTGCTGGCGGTCTGATGATCGTTCCCACGCTCTGCGTGGGAAAGCAGCCCGGGACGCTCTGCGTCCCAAGAGCGGACGCGGAGCGTCCAGTGAGGCATTCCCACGCAGAGCGTGGGAACGATCTTCAAGCTCTTTGTGGCGAGGGAGCTTGCTCCCGCTGGAGTGCGAAGCGCTCCCAGAATTTTGGGGCCGCTTCGCAGCCCAGCGGGAGCAAGCTCCCTCGCCACAACAAGCTCCCTCGCCACAGGTTATTTCAGTGAGCTTCCCCAGCCTTAAGCCCCGCCGGCAACGCCTTGGTCAACAAGATCGCCACCATGCTGATCCCCAACGCCAACCCTACAAAATGGAACGCATCGTTGTAAGCCATGATCTGCGCCTGCTGATGCGCTATCTCACTCAACTTGCCCAACGCCGCCGTCTCACTCCCAAACGTCTCCGTCAGCCTGGCCATGCGCTCTGCCACCTGTGGATTGGTCGGCACAATCGCCTCACGCAGGTAATCAAAGTAGGTCTTGGTGCGCGCATCCAGCAGCGTCGCCAGCAACGCAATCCCGATCGCCCCGCCCAGGTTTCGCAAAATATTGAACAGGCTCGACGCCGACCCCGCGTCCTTCTGCATGATGTATGCCGTGGCAATCAACGAAATTGTCACCATGATCAACGGCTGCCCCAACGCACGGATGATCTGGATGCGGTTGAACTGGTCGCCGGCAAAGTCCGGGTTCAGCACCCCCGATGAAAAACTCGCCAACCCGAACAGCCCGAACCCCAGGGTGCACAGCCACTTGGGCGACACGTACTTCATCAGCTTGGGCACCAGCGGAATCAAAAACAGCTGCGGAACCCCCATCCACATGATCACTTCGCCGATTTGCAGGGCGTTGTAGTTCTGGATCTGCGCCAGGTACAGCGGCAGCAGATAAATCGAGCCATACAACCCCACGCCCATCCCCAGGCTCGAAATGCTCGATAGCCCGAAATTACGATTGCCGAGGATGCGCAGGTTGATCAGCGGGTTGGGCTTGGACATCTGCACTATCACAAAGGTGATCAGGCTGAGCAGGGCGACAGTGCCCAAGCTGACAATCAGGCTGGATTCCAGCCAGTCCTTGCGATGGCCTTCTTCCAGAAACACCTGCAAACACCCAAGGCCCACGGCCATGGTGACAATGCCAAGATAGTCGGTGCTTTTGAGCAGGTCCCAGTTGGAGTCCTTTTTCTCCAGGCCGTACAGCAGCCCGGCGATCATGATCAGGCCCGGTGGGATGTTGATGTAGAAGATGTATTCCCAACCCCAGTTTTCCGTGAGCCAGCCGCCAATGGTCGGGCCGATGGACGGGGCGAAGGTGGCGGTCATGGCGAACATGGCCATGCCTTTGGCGCGGTGATGTTCGGGCAGCTTGATCAGCGTGAGGGTGAACGCCAGGGGGATCAGCGCGCCGCCGGTAAAACCCTGCAAGGCGCGGAATACGATCATGCTTTCCAGGCTCCAGGCCATGGAGCACATCAGCGAGGCGATCAGGAACCCGCCCGAGACCCACACCGCCAGCCGACGCGCCGACAGCAGCTGCACCAGCCAGGCGGTGAGGGGGATCATGATGATTTCGGCCACAAGGTAGGAGGTGGAAATCCACGAACCTTCTTCCAGGGTGGCCGACAGCGCGCCCTGGATGTCCTTGAGGGAGGAGTTGGTGATCTGGATGTCGAGCACCGCCATGAAGGCGCCGAGCATCACGCTCATGACCGCGATCCAGTCGCGCCGGCTCGGTTCGCCTACCGGCGGCAGCAGTTGATCACCGGCCATCGTGCGGGTCTTGGATGTTCACTTTGACCGTCACCGACATGCCCGGGCGGATTTTGCCCTGCAGCGGGTTGTCGGTGGCGAAGGTCAGTTTGACCGGAATCCGTTGTACGACTTTGGTGAAGTTGCCCGTGGCATTGTCCGGCGGCAGCAGGCTGAATTGCGCGCCGGAAGCGCCGAACAGGTTGGCCACGCGGCCTTCGATTGGAGTATCGCTGTAGGCGTCGAATGTCAGCTCGGCTTTTTGCCCAGGCTGCATATGGCCGATCTGGGTTTCCTTGAAGTTGGCCTGCACCCAGATGTCCTGGTCCGGGACGATCGACAGCAGGTAGGCGCCGGCCTGTACGTATTGACCGTTGCGCGCGGCACGCTGGCCGATCAGGCCGCTGATGGGCGCGTGGATTTCGCTGCGGGTCAGGTTCAGTTCGGCCTGGGCCAGGTCAGTCCTGGCGTTGGCGATCATCGCGTCGAGGCGCTTGATCTCGGCGTTCAGGGCGTTGACCTGCTGGCGCTGGCCCTGCAGGTCGGCCTGGGCCATGGTCACCTGGGAGCGGGCGATGTGGTTGTCGGCGTCGAGGGTGGTGACCCGTTCTTCGGAGACATAGCCGGGTTTGCGCAGGGTTTGTGCGCGGTTCAGGTCGATCTGCGAGCGGCCGAGGGTGGCCTGGCTGGACGAGACCTTGGCTGCACCGGCGGCGATCAGGCTGGCTTGCTGGGTCAGTTTGCTCTGGGCCTGCACGCGCTCGGCTTCGCGCATGGCCAGGGCGGCGTTGGCGCGGTCGACGGCGAGGTGGAAGTCGTCGCCTTCGAGCTTGACCAGCAGTTGGCCTTTTTCCACGTGCTCGTTGTCGCCCACCAGCACCTCGACGATGCGCGCACCCAGTTGGCTGGAGACCCGGGTGATCTCGCCCTGGACGTAGGCGTTGTCGGTGCTTTCATAAAAACGGCCCTTGAAGAACCACTGGGCGAAAAAGCCCCCGGCGATCAGGACCACGATAAACAGGAAGATAAACAGGCGGCGTTTGAGCGGGGCAGGCATGGCAATAATGTCGTCGACAAAAGGTAATGGAATATAGCCAGCGAACGGTCTGGCAAATAGCCATGTCGAGACTTGAGACCGGAGCTTGTCTCATATGCCCTTTGTTCGCCTCCCCACGCTGGAGCCCAAGGGCTTGGGGCTGTTACCATTCGCCCCTTGTTTCATTTTCAGTTTTATCGCCAATTCGAGACCCGCCATGACCACCGTCCGCACGCGCATCGCGCCATCGCCTACTGGGGATCCCCACGTAGGTACTGCTTACATCGCCTTGTTCAACTACTGCTTTGCCAAGCAGCATGGCGGTGAATTCATCCTGCGGATCGAAGACACCGATCAACTGCGCTCCACGCGCGAGTCGGAACAGCAGATTTTCGATGCCCTGCGCTGGTTGGGCATTACCTGGGCTGAAGGCCCGGACGTCGGCGGCCCCCACGGCCCGTATCGCCAGAGCGAGCGCAGCGACATCTACAAGCAGTACACCCAGCAACTGGTCGACATGGGCCACGCCTTCCCGTGCTTCTGCACCGCCGAAGAGCTGGACCAGATGCGTGCCGAGCAACAGGCCCGTGGTGAAACCCCGCGCTATGACGGCCGCGCACTGCTGCTGTCGAAGGAAGAAGTGGCCCGGCGCCTGGCTGCCGGCGAACCGCACGTTATCCGCATGAAGGTGCCGAGCGAAGGCGTGTGCGTGGTGCCGGACATGTTGCGCGGTGACGTCGAGATCCCGTGGGACCGCATGGACATGCAAGTGCTGATGAAGACCGACGGCCTGCCGACGTACTTCCTGGCCAACGTGGTGGACGACCACTTGATGGGCATCACCCACGTACTGCGTGGCGAAGAGTGGCTGCCATCGGCGCCGAAACTGATCCTGCTGTACGAGTACTTCGGCTGGGAACAACCGCAGCTGTGCTACATGCCGCTGCTGCGTAACCCGGACAAGAGCAAGCTGTCCAAGCGCAAGAACCCGACCTCGGTGACCTTCTACGAGCGCATGGGCTTCATGCCCGAAGCGATGCTCAACTACCTGGGCCGCATGGGCTGGTCGATGCCGGACGAGCGCGAGAAGTTCTCGTTGCAGGAAATGGTCGATAACTTCGACCTGTCCCGTGTGTCCCTGGGTGGGCCGATCTTCGACATCGAGAAGCTGTCGTGGCTCAACGGCCAGTGGCTGCGTGACCTGCCGGTGGAAGAGTTCGCCAGCCGCGTGCAGCAGTGGGCGTTGAACCCCGAGTACATGATGAAGATCGCGCCGCTGGTGCAGGGCAGGGTGGAGACCTTCAGCCAGGTCGCACCGTTGGCGAGTTTCTTCTTTGCCGGTGGCGTGAACCCGGACGTGAAGCTGTTTGAGTCGAAGAAACTCTCGGGTGACCAGGTTCGCCAGTTAATGCAGTTGATCCTGTGGAAGCTCGAAAGCCTGCGCCAGTGGGAGAAGGATGCGATTACCGCGACTATCCAGGCGGTGGTTGAATCCCTGGAATTGAAATTGCGCGATGCGATGCCGCTGATGTTTGCCGCGATCACCGGGCAGGCGAGTTCGGTGTCGGTGCTCGATGCGATGGAAATTCTGGGCCCGGACCTGACTCGCTTCCGTCTGCGCCAAGCCCTTGATTTGCTTGGTGGTGTGTCGAAGAAAGAAAACAAGGAATGGGAAAAGCTGCTGGGCGCTATCGCTTAAGCACGCCGTTGTAACGGCCAAACCCCGGTTTTCCGGGGTTTGCTCGGTAAGTGATTGTTATCTCGGCAAAAAATTTTGAAAATTGTTGAAAATAAATTTGACACGTTTCGAATACGCCATTAAGATTCGCCCCGTCCTCACCGATGAGGGGCTATAGCTCAGCTGGGAGAGCGCTTGCATGGCATGCAAGAGGTCAACGGTTCGATCCCGTTTAGCTCCACCAATTTACAGGTTCAAGGTCYGGCCACACCGTCCTTGAATTCGATCAGWCTCAGCCTGATCACGTTGTAYAGAAGGTTTGTGTCCCCTTCGTCTAGTGGCCTAGGACACCGCCCTTTCACGGCGGTAACAGGGGTTCGAGTCCCCTAGGGGACGCCACGATTACCCGCTCTGCGGGATTTTTAAGGGTCATTCAATTATTGAATGGCCCTTTTGTTTGTCTGGCGTTTAGCCAATCCTCCTTCCTTTTTCCCTGAATGTTCTTCTGACCAATGGTCATGCCTGTGGCTTGCGAAATATTATTATGGTAATAATATTCGAAGCATGAGATTCGGAGGCAACGATGAACGATAAAAAAGCGCAAACCCGCGAACGCATTCTGCAAGCTGCCGGCGCCGCCCTGGTACAACGCGGCCCGGCCGAGCCGAGTGTGGGCGAAGTCATGGGCGCGGCGGGGCTTACCGTCGGCGGTTTCTACGCGCACTTTGAAAGCAAGGACGCACTGATGCTGGAGGCCTTCACCGAGTTGCTGGCCCGGCGTCGCGCCGCCGTCGATGACATGGACTCCTCGCTGACCGGTGAAGAGCGTCGCGCGCTGGTCGCAGCGTTCTACCTGTCGCGTAAACACCGTGACTCCACCAGCCAGGCGTGCCCGATCCCGTCCACCGTGGGCGAAATGAGCCGCCTGCCGGATGAGTTCCGTCAGGCCTTGAACGAACACTGCGAACTGATGGCGGCACAGCTGGCCGCCAGACCGGAAGACACCGACAAGGCCCTGGCCGACATGGCACTGATGATCGGTGGCTTGTCGCTGGCCCGCGCCCTGGGCCCGGGTGAGTTATCGGATCGTGTATTGCGTGCGGCCAAGTCCGCAGTGCGTTAAGAACGGCTTCTGGCCTGAGGGATGAGCGATGGGCACGTTGAAATGGATTCGTGGCGTCAATGGCACCTTGGGCCGGCTGGCGCCGCAAACGGTGGCTAGCAAGATGCGTCGGGTGTTCATGACGCCTCGCGATTTGCCGCCCCGTGATTGGGAGCTGCCGCTGCTGGCGCAGTCCGAGCGCATCACTTTGCGTTTCGGCCTGTCGGCGCTGAAGTGGGGCCAGGGCCCTGCGGTGCTGTTGATGCACGGCTGGGAAGGGCGCCCGACGCAATTCGCCAGCCTGATCAGCGCATTGGTGGACGCGGGTTATTCGGTGGTTGCGCTGGACGGCCCGGCCCACGGGCGTTCGCCGGGGCGCGAAGCCCATGTGCTGCTGTTTGCCCGCGCCATGCTGGAAGCGGCTGCCGAACTGCCACCGCTGCATGCGGTTGTCGGTCACTCCATGGGTGGGGCCAGCGCGATGTTGGCGGTGCAGTTGGGCTTGCGCACCAAGGCGTTGGTCAGCATCGCCGCACCCTCGCGGTTTCTCGACGTACTGCGCGGCTTTGCCGGCATGGTCGGTTTGCCGGCGCGAGCGCGTTCGGCGTTTATCCAGGAGGTCGAGCTGACGATGGGCATGCCCCTCAAGCACCTCGATGTCGCCCACTATCAAATGAATATCCCGGGCCTGATCGTGCATGCCGAAGACGATACCTTCGTCTCGGTCAAGGCTTGCCAGGTCATCCATGACGCCTGGTTCGACAGCCGCCTGCTGCGCCTGGAGCAGGGCGGGCACCAGAAAGTGCTGGCGGATCCGCGTGTGATCGAGGGCGTGCTGGCGCTGCTGGCCGGCCGCCACATGCCGGAGCGCCAAACCGCCTGAGCCATGGGTTACACTGCTCGCCGCCGACATTAATCGACCGGGAGCACCCCATGGGCTGGGATTTGGCAACGCCGTTTATCATTGATCTGCAGGTCGGTGCCGACGACATCGACGGTCTGGGGCACGCCAACAACGCCGTTTACGTGTCCTGGCTCGAACGCTGCGCCTGGCGCCATTCCCAGCGCTTGGGGTTGGACCTTAGCGAGTACCGCAGGCTGGATCGCGCGATGGCCGTGGTGCGTCATGAGATCGATTACCTCGCCGCCGGTTACGAAGGCGATGAGCTGCAGTTGGCGACCTGGATCGTCGACTGGGACCAGCGCCTGAAAATGACCCGACGCTTCCAGCTGGTACGCCCGCGTGATGGCGCTACCTTGCTGCGAGCGCAAACCACCTTTGTCTGCATCGAACTGTCCAGCGGCAAGCCCAAGCGCATGCCGTCGGAATTTCTTGAGGGTTATGGCCCTGCGCTGCAAGGCGAATTACCTGCCAGCGTCTGAAACCAGTAAACTGCGCCACGTTTTTCGTTGAGTGTTTTCCATGCAAATTGCTTTGGCGCCCATGGAGGGGTTGGTCGACAACATCCTGCGGGACGTGCTGACCCGGGTCGGTGGTATTGATTGGTGCGTGACCGAGTTCATCCGGGTCAACGACCGCCTGCTGACGCCTGCCTATTTCCACAAACTCGCCCCTGAGTTGCTGCACGGTGCCAAGACCGCTGCCGGCGTGCCGCTGCGTGTGCAGTTACTCGGTTCAGACCCGGTGTGTTTGGCGGAAAACGCCGCCCTGGCGTGTGAGCTGGGCTCTCAGGTGGTTGACCTCAACTTCGGTTGCCCGGCCAAGACCGTGAACAAGTCCCGTGGCGGTGCGGTGCTGCTCAAGGAGCCGGAGCTGCTTAACCAGATCGTCGAACACGTACGGCGTGCGGTGCCGGCACATATTCCCGTCACGGCCAAGATGCGCCTGGGCTTCGACAGCCCCGACGGTGCCCTGGTGTGCGCCACGGCCCTGGCCGAAGGCGGCGCAGCGCATATCGTGGTGCATGCCCGCACCAAGGCTGACGGCTACAAACCTCCGGCGCACTGGGAGTGGATCCCGCGTGTGCAAGAGGTGGTCAAGGTGCCAGTGTTCGCCAACGGTGATATCTGGAGCGTTGAAGACTGGCGGCGGTGTCGCGAAATCAGTGGTGTCGAAGACATCATGCTCGGTCGCGGCCTGGTGGCTCGTCCCGACCTGGCCCGGCAGATTGCTGCCGCGCGGGCCGGGGAAGAGGTGGTCGAGATGACTTGGGCGCAGATGCAACCCATGCTCCAGGAATTCTGGCGGCAATCCGTTGAGCAATTGACCGAGCGCCAGGCGCCGGGACGCTTGAAGCAATGGCTGGCGATGCTGACCCGCAACTATCCCGAAGCAGTTGAACTATTTACGCTGATGCGGCGGGAAACCGACCTGGAGCAGGTAGGACGATTGTTAGGGGTGCCTGATTCGGTTGCGCTGCAAAATTGAGTACATATATATAAGCGTTTCAATTCAGTAGGAAAGGGTGCCGTGGGCGCCCTTTTTTTTGCTTGAAATAAGGCCACGGATCGTTAACAGCGAGTGTTTGTGGGCACGTGACTAGAGCTTTTTGATTGCTTTATATATGTGAGCAAGTTTCTTGTTTGCTACAGAGTCTTGCGGTGTCAGCGGCGCATATTTTTTAAGTTTTTTTAGTTGGAGTATGAGGGGCGCGCGCAATAACACAGATATGAATGACTGGCGTGGGTGAGTGATTTCATCAATTTGCCTTAACGGCTGACTGTTGCCTGATATATCCATTTTGCCCACGGCGACCACCGGGTAAGCATGATGTTTTACGGAAAGTCCATAGGATAAAGTCTCTATTTTCATTTGATTTCCTTATGTGAAGGCCGATTTTCGGAACCCGATGCTCGCAACACCCACGAAAGTAGGGAGTGTGCAGCACTCGGGTTTGTTTCCAGTCCAGAACCTGGACGGTCTGTTTGCAGACCGCTGAAGGAGTTTTGGCAATCACTGAATAAGGATTTGTTTATGTCTAATTTGTCGGTCAATAATTTCCCTCGCTTGACTAATGACTTCAATCAGCAGAATGCAGACCTGCCAAAGTCTGTCGACAAGAGCGCCGGCGAAATCCGGGCGAATACGCCCGGCACAGTATTGAAAAACAATCCCGCCGTAGTGACGGATGGAACCGTCACCTTCAACAAGGATGCACTCGAGAAGTTGTTCGAGTTGTTTGAATATGCATTCAAGGCCATACGGAACATGCTGTCCGGACAGGGCGGGATGCCCAAGTTGGTACCCGATGCTGGCCCGCTGCCTAAACCCGAAAAGAGTAGCGATACTCCGGTGAAGGATAAGGCGGACAGTAAATCGAATGTGCCGGACACTGCGGCCAAGGACAAGGCGGGGACTGACTCGCAAGTGCCGAACACTGTAGCCAAGGACAAAGCCGAGACCAACTCGCCGGCATTGAACACTGCACTCAAGGACAAGTCCGGGACCAACCCTGAGGTGTCAGTACAGAAAGACAAGCCAGCAAACAATCCAGCGGTCCCGAGTTCCGAGGTTAAGGTAACGCCTAAACCCCTGCCAGAGCCCCGCAGGCCAGACCCCGCATCGGGCAAGGACGTGCAGCCGAACGCCCGGAGCAGTTCCGACGTGAACGTCACGGTCCAAGTGATGAACTGCCATTGCCCTCACCCGGATGCAACGAAGCCGGTCCCGCCTAAGCCCGATGCACCGGTCCCGCCGAAGCCRGACGTGCCRGTTCCGCCKAAGCCCGATGCACCGGTCCCGCCGAAGCCRGACGTGCCRGTYCCGCCKAAGCCCGATGCACCGGTCCCGCCGAAGCCCGATGCACCGGTTCCGCCGAAGCCCGATGCGCCGGTTCCGCCGAAGCCGGACGTGCCAGTCCCACCGAAGCCCGATGCACCGGTCCCGCCGAAGCCAGACGCTCCGGTCCCACCGAAGCCGGATGCGCCTAAACCAGATGCTCCGAAGCCGGATAAGCCGGAGCCGGACATCACTTCGCCAGGGCCGTCTGAGGATTTCTTTGAGTTCGAAACCAGCGGCAGGCGTCGAGCGTTCGACAACGACTGGCGGTTTAATCCCGGCCGCCGGATAAGCAGGTAAGTCGGCCACTTCCTCAGTTTTTTTCAACAAGGCGCTCCCGATAAAAAACGTCGGGGTGCCCTTGATGAAGGATGGTTATATGTCTTGTTCAGAAATCAATAATGCGGGCGCGGTCAGAAACTATTATCAACATTCGCAAACCGGCAACACACCAGGACGATCGGTTCCCGTGCAGCCGGTATTCGTTAATAACCAAGTCCTCTCATCGTTCGGTGATAACGATCAAAGTACCGTTGGGAACACAGCCAGCGACACCCCGCTGTTAGCAAAGCTCCTCGAACTGTTCACCCAGTTTTTTACACAGTTGCAAGGCCTGCTGGCGGGCAAGGAACTGGCGAATACAGTTGCGACCAAGGTAACGCCTGCGCCCCCGCCGGCAGTGCTGCCCAAGCCGGATGCACCCCTGCCGGATCCAACACCGCAGCCGCTTCCTGATCTGTCCGATAAGCGCAACGGCGCCAAGCCGGCAAATATATGGAACGGTTTTCGCCAGGGCCCTGACGGTAATTGCGTGACCATTTCGGCGATCAAGGCGGCGATGGCGAAGTTCGGTCAAAGCCCGACCGATATCTTCAAGTCTGTTCAAGCCAAGGGTGATGGCTATCACATTGTCATGCGTGACGGGTACGCGCTGGATTTGAGCAAGGATGAATTGGCCCAGGCCAGGCGTGGCTCGAAGTTTGTCCCGATGCGCGATCCCGGCATGCTCAAGGATGCGCACTTTCTATTTGCCGTCAGCGCCAAGCGAGCGATGCTGGAAAACAATGACGGGACTGCAGGCAGGAGCTTTCAATCCGCGATAAACAGCCTCAACGACGGTGAGGACGAAACGGGGCCCGGGGAAGGCTTCAAGCGTCTGGGCTTGCGCCAGCATATGAAAGAAGTTCCGGTCAGTGCGTTTGCTGATAAATCATTGATCGGTATGGTCAACAGGAGCAGGCACTCTGTAGCAGTGGTTGATGGGTGTGAGGAGATGTATGGGACTAAAGCGGGAAGACCGCGGTTTGGACGGGCTATTGCATTGGTTGGCTAACGGGCCGTCCATAAAACAATAAGAAGATGATTGTTGCTGCGCAACACGTTAAATCTATAACTAGATCTTGTTGAACTTATTATCTGACTGAGTGCAGTTCATCGCGTGCAGAAAATACTGTATGCCGTGTTCATGCACTTTCTTTTTATGCCTGAACGCAACGTGCAGGTGGCAGCGTTTACCACGGGCTATTGTGTGTTCGCCCTTTAAAGGAGTGCTCCATGATTACGATGAATACGGGTTATGCAATGAGTACGGCGGTCCATCATCCTGCGCGTGTATACGGGGGTGAAAATAAATCCGTCGACAGTGTAAGTACTTTGAATTCTACCGAGCGACAGTTCGGTGAGCATTTTGATACGAGCAGCCATTCTGCTGTTATCCAGATGATGATATCGACCTTCGGTCCTGCGCGCGCTGATCTATTTGATGAAGTAAAGCGCGTTGGCTCGGGGTATGACGTTACGCTGAAAGACGGGTATAAGTTGCATGTTTCCGATCATGAAGTGCATGGCACTGCCTCAGCGTCGAGATTTGTCGGTGGTGATGCCAATACAGTGGAAAACGCGAATTTCGCATTGGCTGTCTTCATCAAGCGCAAACAATTGTCCAGCTCCGACAGCCGTATCAGCAGCAGCTTTAACGCGGCCTTGACCACGTCCTTACAGGGTGAGACTGCATCGAACCTGCTCAAGGGCATGGGCATGGGCCGGTTTATGCAGCAGATCCCTTCGGAGCAACTCGTCGGCAGGAACTCCGTCGGCGTCATGGAGGCGCATAACTTCGGTGCCGCGTTGATTCGGGATGGGGTGGCGCATCGGTTTGACCGTCAATATCGCCCCGACCGTCCCTACGTCTACGTGCTGGACAAGGAGGGGCAAACGGCTAAGCCGGTCAAGCGAGATGTGCCGGTTGCTCCGGTCGATGTTCCCCACGTCGATACGCCGTCCACCCGGCGTGGCCGCAAGCCCGTTGACATTCTCAGCGGATTTAACGCGGCCGAGCGAGGATTCGGTGAGGTTGTTGATGGCAGCAGCCATGCCTGCGTCATAAAAATGATGATGATGAGGTTTGGTCCAGACGCCACGGATATGTTCGAGAAAGTCACCCCGGCGGGAGACGGTTATGACATCACGATGAAGGACGGTTTCGAACTGCATTTTTCCCTGCAAGAGTTGCAGCAAGCGACCACGGCCTCGCGTTTCGCTGGGAACAACCCCGACGCGGTGAAGCAGGCCAACTTCATGCTGGCGGCGTACACGAAGCGCAAGCAGATGACCCGCGGTGACCAGGACCCTGGGGCATCGTTTGAAAAGGTTTTATCGAACACGCTCAAAGGCGATACGGAATACCGCGTGTTGAAGGGCTTGGGCATGACTGGCTTCTTGCGCATCGTGCCACCCGCCAAGATGCAGGAGCAGGGCGCGGTCGGGGTGGTCAGTACTTTTGGCTATTCGAGTGCCTTGGTACTGGATGGCCTGCAGCACAGCAATGGTGACAAGCCATCGATCGTCAAATCTTATGGCTACATGCTCGCCGAGGAGGTACCGGACGGAGTGCCCGTTGGTTCAAGCTCGCGGCCCCTGCCTATTTCCAATGTGCCGGTCGGGGTCAAGCCTGGGGATATCTGGCGTGGATTCTATCAAGGCGTCGAGGGGAACTGTGTCACGGTATCGGCGATCAAGGCGGCGATGATGAAGTATGGGCAAAGTCCCCGGGGCATCTATAAAAACATCACCGAGACCCGCGACGGTTACACCGTGACGATGCGCGATTCCAGCAAGGTCAGCTTGACCCATGCAGAACTGAAAACAGCCCGGGAACACTCGAATTTCAAAGGCACCGACGCCGGCCTGCTCAAGGATGCGAATTTCCTGTACGCCGTCAGCGCCAAGCGGGCGCAAATGGAGAACCACGAGTTTCGTGCCGGCGAGAGCTTTGAAGCGGCGATGAGTACGCTCAATGATGGCGAGACCCCCGGTGATGCACTGCGGCGTCTGGGTTTGTTCGCCTTTACCCGAAGCAGCAGCGTCCAGGCGCTGGCAGATGGTGCAACCGGCACGTTGGCGAACTTCATGCATTCTGTTGTCGTCGTTGATGGGGCTTTTGATGATTACGGGTATAAACACCCACTGAAATCATCAAGCTGGATGGATGAAGAGGGCACCGCGCTAACGCTGGTTTAGGTTCAAAGGTGCAAAGTTTGAGAAACACAGGCCACGAGATCTCGTGGTCTTTTTTCTGCGCGCAGAAAAGACAAGTCCGATGGTGGCCGGCTGCATATGCCTTGCAATCTGTGTCCGCATACGTAGTTGGCCTCGGCTACTCTCATCGACTCTTGGAACCTCCTGGTCATGGATGAAATTCAACAGCATTGGCTGTATGCCCTGTCTGCTCCCATGGTGTCCATCAACCCTGGCGCCGGTTATCTCGAGCCGGCTTTCCATGCGGGTCCTTCCCCTATTGATCTCGACGGCAGCTGGGGAAACAATGATCGCGACCAGTTGTTCGGCATGTTGTCCCTGGCGGACAACGGCCATGCACGTCACCTCAACGAGGCCTACCATCAATGGGTGACGGTAGGGGAGACGGCCAAACAATGCGGCAACCATCCGTTGCACCGCAGGCATACGCGTCGCGCCGCCTAGCAGCGCCGGGGAGTGCTTTGCATCCTGCATGGTAGGTGTGCCCGAAAATGGAAAGCACTTGAACCTACAGGCTCAAAAAGCAGCTGCCCATCAGGAAAATCCGGTGCAACTTATTCCGATGAAGTGGCCTGGGGCATTCGCTTCAGTACCTGCCTGAACCCTTCCACCGGCAAGGGCCGACTGTGCAGATACCCCTGATACAAATGACACCCAAGCCCCTGCAAAAACGCCAGTTGCTCAGGGGTTTCCACTCCTTCGGCAATGACGTCCAGGTTCAAGCTGCGCGCCATGGCCACAATGGCGCGGATGATCTCCGCATCGTTGGGGTCATGGGTGGCGTCGCGCACAAACGACTGGTCGATCTTCAGCGCATCCACCGGCAGGCGCTTGAGGTAGGTCAGCGACGAATAGCCGGTGCCGAAATCATCCATCGCAAAACTCACGCCGAGCTTTTTCAGGCGGCGCATTTTGCTGATGGTGTCGTCCAGATTCTGGATCACGATGCCTTCGGTGATTTCCAGCTTCAGCAGGGTATAAGGCAGGTGGTGGGTGCGCAGGCTGCGTTCTACCCGTTCGACAAAATCATTCTGGCGAAACTGCCGCGGGCTGATGTTGACGCACAGGCTGAAGTTCAGCGGGTCTACCAGCCCCTCGGCAATCAACTGCGCGAAGGTGCTGCAGGCTTCGTCGAGGATCCAGGTGCCCACTTCAAGGATCAGGCCGCTGTCTTCCAGGACCTTGATGAATTCCGTCGGGGACTGTGCGCCCAACTGCGGATGTTGCCAGCGCACCAGGGCCTCGGCGCCGACGATGGTGTTGCCGCGCGCATCCACCTGGGGTTGGTAATGCACGCTGAACTCGCCGCGGGCCAGGGCCAGGCGCAGGTCGGTTTCCATGCGCAGCCGCTCGCTGGCGGTTTTCTGCATGCTGTTGTGGAACATCTGGATGGTGTTGCGCCCTGAATCCTTGGCCCGGTACAGGGCGATGTCGGCGCGCTTGAGCAAATCTGCCGGGGTTGAGCCGTGATCGGGGATCAGCGCCACGCCGATGCTCGGGGTGACTTGCAGGCGGTGGCCATCCAGGAACATCGGTTCGGATAACAGTTCGCGCAGGGTATCGGCCAGCTCCTGGACCTGAGTGCTGACTTGCGGGCGCGTGCCTTCCAGGCCGCTGAGCAGCACCACAAACTCATCGCCGCCCAGGCGTGCCACGGTGTCTTCCATGCGCACACTGGCTTCGAGGCGTGCAGTGACGATCTTCAGCACCGTGTCGCCGACCGGGTGGCCGAGGGAATCGTTGATGTGCTTGAAGTGGTCCAGGTCAAGAAACAGCAGGGCGCCCCGCAGGTTGTGGCGCTTGAGCAGGGCGATCTGCTGGCTCAGGCGGTCCATCAACAGGGCGCGGTTGGGCAGGTTGGTCAGGGGGTCGTGATAGGCCAGGTGGCGAATCTGCGCCTGGGCGTTTTTCAGCAGGCTGACGTCCCGGGCGGTCAGCAAAAGGCAGGGGGTTTCATTGAGGGTGATGGGCTCCACCGACACTTCAACCGCCAGCACTTCACCGCGCTTGTTGTGCCAGAGCATTTCCAGGTGATGAATGCGGCCCTTGATCTGCAACTCGGCCAATAACGCCGCGCGCTGGTTTTCATCGGCCCAGATGCCGATCTGGTACAGCGTCAGGCCGATCGCTTCTTCGGCGCGGTAGCCGGTGAGGCGGCAGAAACCGTCATTGACCTCCACGTAGCGCCCGGTATCGCGCTCGGTGATCGACACCGCATCGGGGCTGGAATGAAAGGCCTTGGCGAACTTCTCTTCGCTGGCCTTGAGCGCCGCTTCCGAGCGTTGTTGTTGGGTGATGTCCCGCAGGGTGGTGACGATGCAGGGTTGGTCGCTGACCTGGATCAGGCGGCTGGATATCACACAGTTCAGGGTCTGGCCGTTCTTGTGATGAACGGTGATTGCCACGTTGCTCAGGGATTGTTCGCGGATCACCTGCTCGATGCGCTGCAGGCGTTGGCTGGACTCCTCCCACAAGCCGATCTGCTCGGCGTTGTTGTTGAGCACCTCGGCGGCGGTCCAGCCGAAGGTCTGGGTGAAGGCCGGGTTGATCTCGATAAACTGGCCGGTCTCCAGGCGCGTCACGCAGATCGGGTCGGGGCTGGCGAGGAACAGGCTGGCGAATTTTTCTTCGGATGCGATCAGGCGCTGCTCACGTTCAACCTGGTCGGTGATGTCGAGCAGGGTCCCGGCCATTCGCAACGGTACGCCCGTGTCATCGCGATACAGGCGGGCGCGGCTTTCCAGGTAGCGCGAACTGCCGTCTTCCAGTTGCACGCGGTAGGTCAGTTGGTAGTTGCCCGCCGGGCCTTCGCGCAGGGTGCGGTAGGCGTTGCGCATGCTCTCGCGCTCTTCCTGGGGCATGCCTTCAAAGAAGGCCTCGAAGGATTCGTGGAACGGTTGGGGTTCCAGCCCGTGCAGTTGGGCGGCGCGGGCCGAGCCATAGAGCATGCCGCTGGGGATGTGCCAGTCCCAGGTGCCCAGTTGCGCCGAGTCCAGGGCCAGGTCCAGGCGTTCCTGGCTGTCCTTGAGGGCCTGCTCGGCATTCTTGCGCTCGGTGGTGTCGAGGAAGGTGCTGATCAGGTAGTCCTCGCCGTCCAGCTCGACTTTCTGGGCGCTGAGGGTGCCATCGTGGACCTGCCCGTTGCTGGCGCGAAACTGCACTTCCATGGTGATGGGGGCGCCTTTGCGCTGGGTGGCCTTGACCAGATGCGCGCGTTGTTCGGGGTGTACCCAGAGGCCCAGCTCCAATGTGCTGCGGCCAATGGCATCGGCCAACGGCCAGCCGAACAGGCTCTCGAAATACTGGTTGGCTTCGCTGATCAGGCCGTCCGCCTGGCGGGTCAGCAGGACCATCAGCGGGCACAAATGGAACAGGGTGGCGAAGCGCTTTTCCGAATGGCTGAGGGCGTGTTCGCGCTCGCGCTGGTGGGTGATTTCGCGGATCACCCCGATCATTCGCCGACGCCCGGCCTTGTCCGGTAGCAGGCTGCCGTTGATTTCCAGCCAGTGCAGGCTGCCATCGGGCCATTGGATACGGTGGTGCATGGCCTGGACAGCGGGTTCGCCGGCCAGCACCGCATGAAAGGCCCGGACCACCTTGGCGCGGTCCTCGGGGGCCAGCAGGTCCAGGTACTCCAGGTCTTCAGGCAGCGGCTGGCGCGGGTCGAAGCCGAACAGGGCCTGAGTGCCTCGGGACCAGCTGATCCGGCCGGTATCGATTTCCCAGCTCCAGGCGCCCAGCCGGGCAGCGTTGAGCGCCGCCAGCAGTTGCGGCGCGCTGTCCCAGCTTTGCTCCGCCTCCTGTGGGTCCAGGGCGTAGATGCGGGGCAGGGGTGGCACGGTATCGACGGGGTTGCGCATTATCAAAGGGCCTTGGCTCGATGGGCGTTCGGCGCGGGTTCCACGGTCTACGGGCCACGGCGATTCAAGCCTGATTCCCTGGCAGATCGACCTGTGCATCCAATAGGCTCATGAAAGCCCGCGCAGCGTTCGACAGCGTCCTTTCGGTGTGCACGATATAGCCTAGCTGGCGACTGAGCTGTATGCCCGGCAAAGCGATGCGTGCCACCTGGTCATCGAGCATGGTGCGCGGCAACACGCTCCAGGCAAGGCCAATGGAGACCATCATCTTGATGGTTTCCAGGTAGTTGGTGCTCATGGCGATGTTTGGCGTCAGGCCCTGGGCCTCGAACAGCCGCTGCACGATATGGTGGGTAAAGGTGTTGCCGCCGGGAAACACCGCCGGGTGCCGGGCGATGTCCGCCAGGCTGACGCTGCCGTTGCTGATCAGGCTGTGTTCCGGCGCCACCACGAAATCCAGTGGGTCGTCCCACACCGGGGTGGCCCGCACCAGCGTGTGGGGTTCCGGCGCCAGGGTGATCACGGCCACTTCGGCGCGGCCATGGAGGATTTCTTCGTAGGCCACTTCCGAATCGAGAAACTGAATGTCCAGCGCGACATTCGGGTATTCCCGGGTGAACGTGCGCAGGACCGGTGGCAAGCGGTGCAGGCCGATGTGATGGCTGGTGGCCAGCGTCAGGCGCCCGCTGACTTCGCCGGTGAGGTTGGTCAGGGCGCGGCGGGTGTCGTCCAGTACATTGAGAATCTGATACGCCCGGGGCAGCAGCGCCCGTCCGGCTTCGGTGAGGCCGACTTCACGCCCCAGCCGGTCGAACAGGCGCACCTTTAATTGTTGCTCCAGGCCGGCGATGCGCTTGCTGATGGCCGGTTGGGTCAGGTGCAGGCGTTCACCGGCACCGGAGAAGCTGCCGGTCTCGGCGATGGCGATAAAGGCATTGAGGTTGGCCAGGTCCATTGTGCTATTCCAGTTGGTAATCCAAAGCATAAAAAATATGAATTTGAGTTATTTAATGTAGCGCCATACCATCAGCCTCACAAGCCAAAGGGTTATTGAATCGTTCAAGGCCCGGGGCATAGAAACACCTGATGAGGACCGCGTGATGGCCGGCAAAACGCTTTACGACAAGCTTTGGGATTCCCATGAAGTGAAACGGCGCGATGATGGGTCGTCGCTGATCTACATCGACCGTCACATCATCCATGAAGTGACCTCGCCCCAAGCGTTCGAAGGCCTGCGACTGGCCGGGCGCAAGCCTTGGCGCGTCGACTCGATCATCGCCACCCCGGACCACAACGTGCCGACCACCCCGGAGCGTAAAGGCGGGATCGACGCCATCGTCGACACCGTGTCGCGCCTCCAGGTGCAGACCCTCGATGATTACTGCGACGAATATGGCATCACCGAATTCAAGATGAATGACGTGCGCCAGGGCATTGTCCACGTGATCGGCCCGGAGCAGGGCGCCACCTTGCCTGGCATGACCGTGGTCTGCGGTGACTCCCACACCTCTACCCACGGGGCGTTTGGCGCGTTGGCGCATGGCATCGGCACTTCCGAGGTGGAGCACGTATTCGCCACCCAGTGCCTCGTCGCCAAGAAAATGAAGAACATGTTGGTGTCGGTGGAAGGTGAGTTGCCTTTCGGCGTCACTGCCAAGGACATCGTCCTCGCCGTGATCGGCAAGATCGGCACTGCCGGCGGTAACGGCCACGCCATCGAATTCGCCGGCAGCGCGATTCGCGACCTGTCCATCGAAGGCCGCATGACCATCTGCAACATGTCCATCGAAGCCGGTGCCCGCGTGGGCATGGTGGCGGCGGACGAAAAGACCATTGCCTACGTCAAGGGTCGCCCGTTCGCACCTGCCGGTGCTGATTGGGACGCCGCTGTCGAAGCCTGGAAAGACCTGGTTTCCGACGCCGATGCGGTGTTCGACACCGTGGTTACTCTCGATGCCGCCCAGATCAAGCCGCAAGTCAGCTGGGGCACTTCGCCGGAAATGGTGTTGGCCGTTGACCAGAACGTGCCGGACCCGGCCAAGGAAACCGACCTGGTCAAGCGTGGTTCCATTGAGCGCGCCTTGAAGTACATGGGCTTGAAAGCCAATCAGGCGATTACCGACATCCAGCTGGATCGCGTATTCATCGGCTCCTGCACCAACTCGCGGATCGAGGATTTGCGCGCTGCGGCGGTGATCGCCAAGGGCCGCAAAGTCGCCTCGACCATCAAGCAGGCGATCGTGGTGCCAGGTTCGGGCCTGGTCAAGGCCCAGGCTGAAGCCGAAGGCCTCGACAAGATCTTCCTCGAAGCCGGTTTTGAATGGCGCGAGCCGGGCTGCTCGATGTGCCTGGCGATGAACCCGGACCGTTTGGAGTCGGGCGAGCATTGCGCGTCCACCTCCAACCGTAACTTCGAAGGGCGTCAGGGCGCCGGTGGCCGTACCCACCTCGTCAGCCCGGCCATGGCTGCTGCGGCTGCCGTCAACGGTCGTTTCATCGACGTTCGCGAATTGATCTGAGGAATACCCGATGAAAGCTTTTACTCAACACACCGGTTTAGTCGCGCCGTTGGACCGTGCCAACGTGGACACCGACCAGATCATTCCCAAGCAGTTCTTGAAATCGATCAAGCGCACCGGTTTTGGCCCGAACCTGTTCGACGAGTGGCGCTACCTGGACGTGGGCTACGCCTACCAGGACAACTCCAAGCGCCCGCTGAACAAGGACTTTGTGCTCAACGCCGAGCGTTACCAGGGTGCCAGCGTGTTGCTCGCCCGGGAAAACTTCGGTTGCGGCTCCAGCCGTGAGCACGCGCCGTGGGCCCTGGAAGAATATGGCTTTCGCAGCATCATCGCGCCGAGCTACGCCGACATCTTCTTCAACAACAGCTTCAAGAACGGCTTGCTGCCGATCATCTTGAGCGATGCCGAAGTGGATGAGTTGTTCCAGCAGGTGGAAGCCGATGTGGGCTACCAGTTGACCATCGACCTGGCGGCGCAGACCGTGACCCGTCCGGACGGCAAGGTGTATCACTTTGAAGTGGACGCCTTCCGCAAGCACTGCCTGATCAATGGCCTGGACGATATCGGCCTGACCTTGCAGGACGGCGATGCGATTGCAGCGTTTGAAACCAAACACCGGGCCAGCCAGCCTTGGTTGTTTCGCGACGCTTGATTCCATGTAGACCGGACTGGCCCCTTCGCGAGCAAGCCCGCTCCCACATTTGATTGCATTTCAACTGAAGGAACTCGGTCGAATGTGGGAGCGGGCTTGCTCGCGAAAGGGCCAGCAACAGCAACACAAAACCAGGGACATCATCATGACCAGCACCGCCCACACCCAAGTCGTGCAAAAGCAATTCGGCGAACAGGCCTCGGCCTACCTGAGCAGCGCAGTACATGCTCAAGGCACCGAATTCGCGCTGCTCCAGGCCGAACTGGCCGGGCAGGGCGCTGCACGACTGCTGGACCTGGGTTGCGGCGCCGGTCATGTGAGTTTCAACGTGGCACCGTTGGTCAAGGAAGTGGTGGCGTACGACCTGTCCCAGCAGATGCTTGACGTGGTCGCCGCCGCGGCCGTGGACCGTGGCCTGGGCAACATCCGCACCGTGCACGGCGCCGCCGAGCGCCTGCCGTTTGCCGATGGCGAATTCGACTTCGTGTTCAGCCGCTACTCGGCGCACCATTGGAGCGACCTGGGCCTGGCCCTGCGTGAAGTGCGCCGGGTGCTCAAGCCGGGTGGCGTGGCCGCTTTCGTGGACGTCTTGTCACCGGGCAGCCCGCTGTTGGACACTTACCTGCAAACCGTCGAAGTGCTGCGCGACACCAGCCACGTGCGTGACTATTCCGCCGGCGAGTGGATGCGCCAGCTCAGCGAAGCCGGTTTGCATGTGCGCAACAGCAGCCGCCAGCGCCTGCGCCTGGAATACACCTCGTGGGTCGAGCGCATGCGCACCCCAGAGGTATTGCGTGCCGCGATCCTGGAGCTGCAAAAGGCAATGGGCCAGGAAGTGCGCGATTACTTCGAGATTCAAGCCGACGGCACCTTCAGCACCGACGTGCTGGTGGTGTGGGCCGAACGCTGATTAATTTTTCCCGACCTGCCCACGGGCGGGTCGCTTGATGAAATGAGGAACCCATGAGCAAGCAGATTCTGATTCTCCCTGGCGACGGCATTGGTCCGGAAATCATGGCCGAAGCGGTCAAGGTGCTGGAAGTGGCCAACGCCAAGTACAGCCTGGGCTTCGAACTGAGCCACGACGTGATCGGCGGCGCGGCCATCGACAAGCACGGCGTGCCTCTGGCCGACGAAACCCTGGAGCGTGCCCGCGCAGCCGACGCCGTGCTGCTGGGCGCCGTGGGTGGCCCGAAGTGGGACAAGATCGAGCGTGACATCCGCCCTGAGCGCGGCCTGCTGAAGATCCGTGCGCAACTGGGCCTGTTCGGCAACCTGCGCCCGGCGATCCTTTACCCGCAACTGGCGGACGCTTCCAGCCTGAAGCCGGAAATCGTCGCGGGCCTGGACATCCTGATCGTCCGCGAACTGACCGGCGGTATCTACTTCGGCTCGCCACGGGGCGTGCGCGAGTTGGAAAATGGCGAGCGTCAGGCCTACGACACCCTGCCGTACAGCGAGAGTGAAATCCGCCGTATCGCCCGTGTCGGTTTCGACATGGCCCGTGTGCGTGGCAAGAAGGTCTGCTCGGTGGACAAGGCCAACGTATTGGCGTCCAGCCAGCTGTGGCGTGAAATCGTCGAGGAAGTCGCCAAGGACTACCCGGACGTCGAGCTGAGCCACATGTACGTCGACAACGCCGCCATGCAGCTGGTGCGTGCACCGAAGCAGTTCGACGTGATCGTCACCGACAACCTGTTCGGCGACATCCTGTCCGACCAGGCCTCGATGCTCACCGGTTCCATCGGCATGCTGCCGTCGGCCTCCCTGGATGCCAACAACAAGGGCATGTACGAGCCGTGCCACGGTTCGGCGCCGGACATCGCCGGGCAGGGCATTGCCAACCCGTTGGCGACCATTTTGTCGGTGTCGATGATGCTGCGTTACAGCTTCAACCTGACCGATGCCGCGGATGCCATCGAGCAGGCCGTGAGCCTGGTGCTCGACCAGGGCCTGCGCACTGGCGACATCTGGTCCCAGGGTTGCACCAAGGTCGGTACGCAAGAAATGGGCGACGCAGTAGTCGCCGCGCTGCGGAATCTGTAATCTCTCGGGCCCGCTTGCAGATGTTGCTGCAAGGCGGCCCACTTTTGAACAAGGTGTAGTTGCGATGAAACGTGTAGGTCTGATCGGTTGGCGCGGTATGGTCGGTTCCGTGCTCATGCAGCGGATGCTGGAAGAGCAGGATTTCGATCTTATTGAGCCGGTGTTTTTCACCACCTCCAATGTAGGTGGTCAAGGGCCGTCCGTGGGCAAGGACATTGCTCCGCTCAAGGACGCCTACAACATTGAAGAACTGAAGACCCTCGACGTCATTCTGACCTGCCAGGGTGGCGACTACACCAGCGAAGTCTTCCCCAAGCTGCGCGAAGCCGGCTGGCAGGGTTACTGGATCGACGCCGCTTCCAGCCTGCGCATGCAGGATGACGCGGTGATCGTGCTGGACCCGGTCAACCGCAAGGTGATCGACCAGCAACTGGACGCGGGCACCAGGAACTACATCGGCGGCAACTGCACCGTCAGCCTGATGCTGATGGGCCTGGGCGGCTTGTTCGAAGCCGGCCTGGTGGAGTGGATGAGCGCCATGACCTATCAGGCGGCCTCCGGTGCCGGCGCGCAGAACATGCGTGAACTGATCAAGCAGATGGGCGCGACCCACGCCGCTGTCGCCGATCAACTGGCTGACCCGGCCAGCGCGATCCTCGACATCGACCGCCGTGTGGCCGAGGCCATGCGCAGCGAGGCCTACCCGACCGAAAACTTCGGTGTGCCATTGGCCGGCAGCCTGATCCCGTGGATCGACAAGGAACTGCCTAACGGCCAGAGCCGTGAAGAGTGGAAGGCCCAGGCCGAGACCAACAAGATCCTCGGTCGCTTCAAGAGCCCGATCCCGGTGGACGGTATCTGCGTGCGCATCGGCGCCATGCGTTGCCACAGCCAGGCGTTGACCATCAAGCTGAACAAAGACGTGCCGATCGCCGATATCGAAGGGCTGATCAGCCAGCACAACCCTTGGGTCAAGCTGGTGCCGAACAACCGTGATGTCAGCATCCAGGAACTTAGCCCGAACAAGGTGACCGGTACCCTGAATGTGCCGGTTGGCCGTCTGCGCAAGCTGAACATGGGGACGCAGTACCTGGGCGCGTTCACCGTCGGCGACCAACTGCTGTGGGGCGCGGCTGAGCCGTTGCGTCGCATGCTGCGGATCTTGCTGGAGCGGTAATCGCTGCTGGTAATAAGAAACCCGCGTTCTGGTGACAGGCGCGGGTTTTTTATTGCGCGCTCGGGCCTCTTCGCGAGCAAGCCCGCTCCCACATTTGATCGCATTTCAACTGAAGAAACTCGCTCGAATGTGGGAGCGGGCTTGCTCGCGAAGAGGCCATCAGCCACACCACAACCCCCAGGTTAATTGCCTCACCCCCAGCCACCCGGTAAAGTGCCGCTCCCCCCGCAATGCCCGAGGCAGCCCCCATGACCCAGACCTTTGATATTGCCGTGATCGGCGCCACCGGCACCGTTGGCGAAACCCTGGTGCAGATCCTCGAAGAGCAGGACTTCCCGGTAGGCAGCCTGCACCTGTTGGCCAGCAGCGAGTCGGCCGGGCATTCGGTGCCGTTTCGTGGCAAGAACGTGCGGGTGCGGGAAGTTGATGAATTCGATTTCAGCAAAGTCCAACTGGTGTTCTTCGCCGCCGGCCCTGCGGTCACCTTGAGTTTTGCCCCGCGCGCCACCGCTGCGGGCTGCACCCTGATCGACTTGTCCGGCGCCTTGCCGGCCGATCAGGCGCCGCAGGTAGTGCCGGAAGCCAACGCGCAGATCCTCGATGGCCTGAAAAAACCTTATCAGGTCAGCAGCCCAAGCCCGTCGGCCACTGCCCTGGCCGTGGTGCTGGCGCCACTGCGCGGCTTGCTGGACATTCAGCGCGTCAACGTCACCGCCAACCTCGCCGTTTCCGCCCAGGGCCGTGAGGCTGTCAGCGAACTCGCCCGGCAGACCGCCGAGTTGTTGAATGTGCGCCCGCTGGAGCCGAAGTTCTTCGACCGGCAAATGGCCTTTAACCTGCTGGCCCAGGTCGGCAAGCCTGACGCGCAAGGCCACACCGCCCTGGAAAAACGCCTGGTGCACGAATTGCGCGCCGTGCTGGAAATGCCTTTGCTAAAGATTTCCGTCACTTGCGTTCAAGCCCCGGTGTTTTTTGGCGATAGCCTGACTGTGTCACTGCAATTGGGGGCAGCGGTGGATCTCGCTGCCGTCAACCGTGCCCTGGACTCGGCACCGGGTGTCGAGTTGGTGGAAGAGGGCGATTACCCCACGGCTGTGGGCGATGCGGTCGGTCAGGACGTGGTCTACGTGGGCCGGGTTCGTGCCGGTATTGATGACCCCGCGGAACTAAATATGTGGCTGGCGTCAGATAACGTACGCAAAGGGGCGGCACTGAACGCCGTACAGCTGGCGCAGTTGTTGATAAAAGGCCTTGTGTAAAAGATACTTGGCGGCAATTTGTAGATTGATTCTAGCCAAGCGCTATGCTTGGCCCCAAGCTGGAAAAATTGCGCGTCGGTGACCTATCGGCTCGCCATGCCTAATGGCAGCGGTTACCCACCTTCTCGCCGGCCGGGGAGTGTTCAAAAAGGATGAGGCTATGGTTCAAGTTCGCAAACTGGTGTTAGCAATAGCGGCCGCCTCGGCGCTGTCCTCCGGTATGGCGCAAGCACTGCAGCTTGGGGAGATGACCCTCAAGTCGAAGCTGAACCAGCCGCTGTCGGTGGAAATCGAGTTGCTCGATGTCGGTGGCCTGACCGCCTCCGAGATCACCCCCAGCCTCGCGTCGTCCCAGGCCTTTGTGGATGCGGGCGTCGATCGCCAGGCGTTCCTGAACGACCTGACCTTTACCCCGGTGGTCAATCCCAACGGCCGCAGTGTGGTGCGTGTCACCTCCAGCAAGCCGCTGCCGGATTCCTACGTGCGTTTCCTGCTGCAGGTGCAATGGCCCAACGGTCGCCTGATGCGCGACTACAGCGTGTTGCTGGACCCGGCCAAGTTCGACCAGTCGACCCCGGCCGCCGGTGCACCTGCACCCGCGCCACGCTTGAGTGCGCCTGCGACGACGGCTCCGGCAGTCACCAAGGCCAAGGAACACACCACGACTTCCCGTGACACCTTGTGGGAAATCGCCGCGAAAAACCGCAATGGCGCCTCGGTGCAGCAGACCATGCTGGCCATTCAGGCGCTGAACCCTGACGCCTTTATCGACGGCAACATCAACCGCATGAAAACCGGCCAGGTCCTGCGCCTGCCGGATTCGGGGCAAAGCACCAGCCTGCCGCAGCCCGAGGCGATTGCTGAAGTGACGGCGCAAAACGCGGCGTGGCGCGAGGGCCGCCGTGGCGGCAATCAGCTCGCCGGCAAGGCGCAGCTGGACGCGACCAAGCGTACCCAGGCGGGTAATGCGCCGTCGCAGACCAATACCAAGGACAATTTGAGCCTGGTCTCGGCCGAAGCGGCGAAGAAGGGCGGGAAGGGCGCGGCGCGCGACAGCCGGGCCTTGAACAACAAGCTGGCAGTGACTCAGGAAAGCCTGGATTCGACCCGCCGCGAGAATGAAGAACTGAAAAGCCGCATGGCTGACCTGCAAAGTCAGCTGGACAAGCTGCAGCGGCTGATTGAGCTCAAGAACAACCAGCTGGCCAAGTTGCAGACCCCGGGTGGCGCTGCGGCGCAGCCTGCTGCAACGGCGGCGATGCCGGCCGAGCTGGCTACACAACCGGCGGCGCCGGCAGCGGCAGCTCCGGCAGCAACCCCCGCGGCTGCGCCGGTCGAGACCCCGGTCAAGCCGGATGCGGCGCCTGCCAGCACTGAAGGTAAATTCAACGACCTGCTGACCAACCCGATCGTGCTGGGTGTGATCGGCGGCGCAGCGGGTTTGCTGGTGCTGTTGCTTCTGCTGCTGTGGGCCCGTCATCGCAATGCGCGCCTTGAAGAAGAAAAGCACCTGCGCATGGCACGGGCCCTGGCTGAAGAGCCGGAATTTGCGCCGAACATTGATCACGATCTGCCATCTGACAGTTTCGAAGGCCTTGATGTACCGCCGCCGAACGTCAAGCTGGCTCCAGCTCCAGCTCCAGCTCCAGCTCCAGCTCCAGCGGCGGTGGTTGCCCCGGTGATTGCGCCGGTGGTCGCACCTGTTGCTGTGCAGCGTCCGACCGACGCCCTGGCGCAAGCCCAGTCGCATATCGACCGTGGCCACCTGAACCAGGCTGCGGAAGTGCTGGAAGATGCAATCAAGCAAGAGCCCGCCCGCAGTGACCTGCGTCTCAAGCTGATGGAAGTCCACGGCTTGCAGGGCAACAAGGACGGGTTTGTCACCCAGGAGCGCCAGTTGGTCGCCAATGGCGACAACCATGCCCAGGTCGAACAGCTGAAAAGCCGCTTCCCGGCCATGGCCGTGTTCGCAGCAGGCGTCAGCGCTGCCGTTGCCGCTGCCGCTCTCGACGCCCAATACGTCAAGGACCTGCTCAAGGACGACCCGGCACCGCCTGCACCTGAGCCTGCGCCGGACGCGTTTGACACTGACTTCGACCTGAGCCTGGACGATCTGGAGGCTGCTTCGCCAGCCGTGGTCCGCCCGACGTCGGACGACGACCTGAGCTTTGAATCGGTGCTGCAACAGCAGGCCGAGGCCAAGGCCAGCGCGGAAGACCTCTCGGATTTCGACCTGGACCTGCAACTCGATCCACCCTCGTCGACCCAGTCAGACGACGACTTCCTCTCCGGCCTTGAAGACCAGATGAAGGACCTGCCGCCGGTAGAGCCGCCGACACTGACGCCGGCCGACCTGGACGACCTCGACCTGCCGGAGGATTTCGACCTGTCCCTGGCCGACGAGCCCGAGGCGCCCGCAGCGGCCAAGCCGGACGCGTTTGCGTCGGAGCTTGATGATGTCAACGCCGAGCTGGATCGCCTGTCGCAAAGCCTGGAACATCCGCCAATCGAACCGTCCTTCACCGCCGACGACGCGGCGTTGGGTGGCGATGAGCCGGAATTCGACTTCCTCTCCGGTACCGACGAAGTGGCCACCAAGCTCGACCTGGCGCAGGCCTACATCGACATGGGCGATGCCGACGGGGCGCGGGACATTCTTGGCGAGGTGCTCAAGGAAGGCGATGACGGTCAGAAGGGCGAAGCCAAGGAAATGCTCAGCCGGCTGGCTTGATACGCGTGGTAAATACAACGGCAGCCTTCGGGCTGCCGTTTTGCCATCCAGGCACCAAACCCATGGCGTCCCAGGCGCGCGGCCTTATAATGGCCGCCTTTGCGCAACTCATCAGGCTCTCAGTTCTTGGCAAATATAGATAACGCGGCCGCCGAAATGGCGGCCGCAGGCTTTTTCAGAATCGCCCTGGGCGTGGAATACAAAGGCTCGCGCTATCGTGGCTGGCAACGCCAGGCCTCCGGTGTGCCGACGGTGCAGGAAACCCTGGAGAAGGCCCTGTCGAAAGTCGCCGACTCACCGGTGTCGCTGATGTGCGCCGGGCGGACCGATGCCGGCGTGCACGCTTGCGGGCAAGTGGTGCACTTTGACACTCAGGCCGAGCGCTCGATGAAGGCATGGGTGATGGGCGCCAATATCAACTTGCCCCACGACGTCAGCGTCAGTTGGGCCAAGGTGATGCCGGCGGACTTTCACGCGCGCTTCAAGGCCATCGCCCGGCGTTATCGCTATGTGATCTACAACGATCAGATCCGCCCGGCCCATCTCAACGAAGAAATCACCTGGAACCACCGCCCGCTGGACGCCGAGCGCATGGCCGAGGCGGCCCAGCATCTTGTAGGTATCCACGATTTCAGTGCGTTCCGTGCCGGGCAGTGCCAGGCCAAGTCGCCGATCAAGGAAGTCCATCACCTGCGGGTGACGCGCCACGGCAAGATGATCGTGCTGGATATCCGCGCCGGCGCGTTCCTGCACCATATGGTGCGCAATATCGCCGGGGTGCTGATGACCATCGGTACCGGCGAACGCCCGGTGGAATGGGCCAGGGAAGTGCTGGAAAGCCGGATTCGCCGTACCGGCGGCGTCACGGCGCATCCGTTCGGCCTGTACCTGGTGGATGTGGAGTACCGCGACGAGTTCGAATTGCCCCAGCGATTCATCGGGCCACACTTCCTCACAGGTTTCAGCGAACTTGGCGGCTGACGCCCTCAAAAGCATTTGTTACCATCCGGGACTTTCCCGGACACGCCCTGAGGTTTCATCGACATGTCTGCCGTTCGCAGCAAGATTTGCGGGATTACCCGCATAGAAGACGCGTTGGCGGCGGTCGAGGCGGGGGCCGATGCCATCGGTTTCGTGTTTTATGCCAAAAGCCCGCGGGCGGTGAATGTGTTGCAGGCGCGGGCGATCATCGCCGCGTTGCCGCCGTTCGTGACCACCGTGGGGTTGTTCGTCAACGCCAGCCGCTGCGAGCTCAATGAAACCCTCGACGCCGTGCAACTGGACATGCTGCAGTTCCATGGCGATGAGAGTCCGGACGAGTGCGAGAGCTACCAGCGCCCGTACATCAAGGCGCTACGGGTCAAGGCCGGGGACGATATTGCTGCGGCATGCGCTGCCTATGGCGGGGCTCGCGGGATTCTTCTCGACACCTACGTCGAAGGCGTTCCCGGTGGTACGGGCGAGGCGTTTGACTGGTCGTTGATTCCCGAAGGGTTGAGCAAGCCGATTATCCTCGCGGGCGGCCTGAATCCGGACAACGTGGCCAGTGCCATCCAGCAGGTTCGGCCGTATGCCGTGGACGTCAGCGGCGGGGTAGAGCAGGGCAAGGGCATCAAGGATCACGCAAGGATTCGCGCATTCATGCAGGCCGTGCGCGACAGCAGCGGGACGATGTGACGGCTGGCAGTCTGCCGCCGTCCATAACTACCACTGTGTAAAACAGCCCGGCGCCGCCTGTGGGAGGCCCGGAAATGAAGTGGCAACCCTGCACGGCAGGTTGTCTGGAAGGCTGAGGGCACAGGCAGGAAATGGCTGGTCGAACGTCTGACCCCGTCCAGTTTGTGTCATCGCCACATATGAATTTAGCTCAAGGGCATACGCGGGGCTGTGTTCAAGCCACCGGTACTGGAGAAAGAAAGCATGAGCAACTGGTTAGTAGACAAACTGATCCCTTCGATCATGCGTTCCGAGGTGAAGAAAAGCTCGGTTCCTGAAGGTCTTTGGCACAAGTGCCCATCCTGCGACGCGGTGCTGTACCGCCCGGAGCTGGAAAAGACCCTGGACGTTTGCCCCAAGTGCAATCACCACATGCGTATCGGCGCCCGCGCCCGCATTGATATTTTCCTCGACGCCGATGGTCGCTCCGAACTGGGCGCTGACCTGGAGCCGGTTGACCGTTTGAAGTTCCGCGACGGCAAGAAGTACAAGGACCGCCTGACCGCGGCCCAGAAGCAGACCGGTGAAAAGGACGCGCTGATTTCCGTCAGCGGCAAGCTGCTGGGCATGCCGGTGGTGGTTTCGGCCTTTGAATTCTCCTTCATGGGCGGCTCGATGGGCGCCATCGTCGGTGAGCGTTTCGTACGTGCCGCCAACTACGCGCTGGAAAACCGTTGCCCGATGATCTGCTTCGCCGCCTCCGGTGGTGCGCGGATGCAGGAAGCACTGATCTCCCTGATGCAAATGGCCAAGACCTCCGCGGTACTGGCGCGTCTGCGCGAAGAAGGTATTCCGTTCATCTCCGTGCTGACCGACCCGGTCTACGGCGGTGTGTCCGCCAGCCTGGCGATGCTGGGTGACGTGATCGTCGGTGAGCCGAAGGCGCTGATCGGCTTTGCCGGCCCGCGTGTTATCGAGCAAACCGTTCGCGAAAAACTGCCGGAAGGCTTCCAGCGCAGCGAGTTCCTGCTGGAGCACGGCGCGATCGACCTGATCATTCCGCGCGGCGAACTGCGTCCGCGCCTGGGTAGCCTGCTGGCGCAAATGATGGGCCTGCCGACACCTGTGTACGTCGCGCCTAAAATCGAGCCGATTGTCGTGCCACCGGTGCCTGCAAACATATGACCCAACGTACCCTGGGCGAATGGCTCGCCTACCTTGAGCAGTTGCATCCGTCAGCCATCGACATGGGCCTGGAGCGCTCGCAACAGGTAGCGGCCCGCCTCGGGTTGGGCCGGCCGGCGCCGCGTGTGATCACGGTGACCGGCACCAACGGCAAGGGCTCTACCTGCGCCTTTGTCGCGGCCTTGCTGCAAGCCCAGGGCCTGAAGGTCGGCGTGTACAACTCGCCGCACCTGCTGCGCTACAACGAGCGGGTGCAGCTCAATGGCGTCGAAGCCACTGACGAGCAACTCTGCGAAGCCTTCGCCGCACTTGATGCCGGGCGTGGCGAGATTTCCCTGACCTATTTCGAGATGGGCACCCTGGCGGCGTTCTGGCTGTTCGAGCGTGCGCAGCTGGATGTGGTGGTGCTGGAAGTCGGTCTGGGTGGGCGTCTGGACACGGTCAACGTGGTGGATGCCGACCTGGCGCTGATTACCAGTATTGGTGTCGACCATGCGGACTACCTGGGTAACACCCGTGAGTCCGTGGCCTATGAAAAAGCCGGGATCTTCCGCCAGGGCAAGCCTGCACTGTGCGGCGACCTGGACCCGCCGCATACCTTGCTGGACAAGGTGCGCGAGCTGGATTGCCCGTTCTTCCTGCGCGGGCGTGATTTCAATCTCGAGATTGGCGACCAATTCTGGCAATGGCGCGGGCTTGACGCGCGCGGTCAAACCGTCGAGTTGCGCGACTTGCCACTGCTGAACCTGCCGATGGAAAACGCCGCGCTCGCGCTGCAAGCCTACCTGTTGCTGGATTTGCCCTGGCATGCCGAGCAGATTGCCGCTACGTTGCAGGCTACTCGCGTGGTGGGGCGCCTTGACCGGCGCACGTTCGACTGGGAGGGCAAGCGCCTGAACCTGCTGCTGGACGTGGGGCATAACCCTCACGCCGCTGAATACCTGGCCAGGCGCCTGGCACGCACGCCGCCCGCCGGTCGCCGCCTCGCGGTGTTCGGGTTGTTGTCCGACAAGGACCTGGACGGCGTGGTTGCACCCTTGCTGGGTGACGTCCAGGCCTGGGCGGTTGCACCGCTGGATACGTCCCGCAGTCGTCCTGCCATCGAGTTGCAGGTTGCCTTGCAGAACCTTGGCGCGTCCGTGACGTCCCATGCAAGCGTGACAGCCGCCCTGGAAGCCCAGTGCGCGGTTGCGACGCCTGAGGATGAGATTCTGTTGTTCGGATCATTTTATTGTGTTGCCGAGGCGCTCGAATGGTTGGCCCGGCGCTCCACGGAGGAAGCTGCACATGGCATTACTGGATAGCGCATACAAGCAGCGAATGGTTGGAGCCCTGGTCCTGGTGGCGTTGGCGGTGATTTTCCTGCCGATGCTGTTTTCCCGTCAGGATGAGCAGCGCCAAGTGACCGTTGAAGCGCCAGCTGCGCCTCAGGCGCCTGCGGTGCCTCAGGTTCAGGTTGAGCCGGTGGTGGTTCCCGAGCCGCAAGCGCTGCCGGAAGAAGAGCCGGTGCCGACCGATGACGAAGTGGCTGCACAGCAAGCGCCGTCGATGCCGGTGCAGCCGAGCGTGCCGGTGGTTAAGCCTGCGCCTGCTGCGCCTGCTGCGCCTGCTGCTCCTGCAGTTGCTGCGAAGTCTGCGGCGCCGGCGCCAGCGCCAAAACCTGTGGCCCCGCAACCTGCGGCACCAGGCAAGCCGGACGTGGGCCAGAGCCGTATTGACCCGAATGGCTTGCCGATCAGTTGGTCGATCCAGCTGGCCAGCCTGGCTAACCGTGAAAGTGCTGATGCGTTGCAGAAGAAGCTGCGCACCCAGGGTTACAACGCCTATATCCGCAGCGCCGACGGCAAGAACCGGGTATTCATCGGGCCGCTGATCGAGCGGGCTGAAGCCGATCGCCTGCGGGACCTGTTGGATCGCCAGCAGAACCTCAAGGGTTTTGTGGTTCGCTTCCAGCCCGAAAAAGGCTGAGGCTGCAAGGATTCAAGCTGGAATGCGGTCAATGTGGGAGCGGGCTTGCTCGCGAAGCGGTGTATCAGTCAGCAGATTTATTGGCTGCCCCACCGCCTTCGCGAGCAGGCCCGCTCCCACAAGTATTTTGGGTGTGCCGCAACAGGCCGGTTTCCCCTATAACTCATTGATTTCAAATGCACTGCCAATCACAGCTTACCGATAGCCCAGCGCTCTGCTAAAATGCGCCGCCTTATCCGTCTGTAGGCTGAACTGTGCCATTTACCTGGGTTGATTGGGCGATCGTTGCAATCGTCGCCATCTCCGCTTTGATCAGTCTGAGCCGCGGCTTCGTCAAAGAAGCATTGTCGCTGCTGACATGGATCATCGCAGGAGTTGTAGCCTGGATGTTCGGCGGTTCATTGTCTGTCTACCTGGCCGGATACATCGAGACACCTTCGGCTCGCGTCATCGCGGGCTGCGCCATCATGTTCATCGCCACGTTGTTGGTGGGGGCAATGGTCAATTATCTTATCGGCGAATTGATACGCGTCACCGGCCTCTCCGGGACCGATCGATTTCTCGGCATGGCCTTCGGCGCCGCGCGTGGCGGCTTGCTGGTGGTCGTGGCGGTCGGGCTGTTGAGCCTGGGGCCGGTACAGCAGGATTCGTGGTGGCAGGAGTCGGTACTCGTGCCAAAATTTCTATTGGTTGCAGATTGGTCCAAAAACCTCATTTTGGGGTGGAGCAGTCAGTGGCTGGCCAGCGGGATCAGCGTACCCGCTGATCTTCCGTTCAAGGAACACCTCTTGCCGGCCAAAACGCCTCAGTAAGTTGTGTTCAGTCAAGATTCATTAAGTAGGGGTTGCGTCGCATGTGTGGCATCGTCGGTATCGTCGGTAAGTCGAACGTGAATCAGGCGCTGTATGACGCGCTAACCGTCCTCCAGCACCGCGGCCAGGATGCTGCCGGTATTGTGACCAGCCACGACGGCCGGTTATTCCTGCGCAAGGACAATGGTCTGGTGCGTGACGTGTTCCATCAGCGCCACATGCAGCGCCTGGTCGGGCACATGGGCATTGGCCACGTGCGCTACCCGACAGCGGGCAGCTCGACCTCGGCCGAAGCCCAGCCGTTCTACGTCAACTCGCCCTATGGCATCACCCTGGCGCACAACGGCAACCTGACCAACGTTGAACAACTGGCCAAGGAGATTTACGAATCTGACCTGCGCCACGTCAACACCAACTCGGACTCCGAAGTACTGCTGAACGTGTTCGCCCACGAGCTGGCCCAGCGCGGCAAGCTGCAGCCGACCGAAGAAGACGTGTTCGCTGCCGTGACTGACGTGCACAACCGCTGCGTCGGTGGCTATGCGGTAGTGGCGATGGTGACCGGCTACGGTATCGTCGGTTTCCGCGACCCCCACGGCATCCGCCCGATCGTGTTCGGCCAGCGTCACACCGACGAAGGCGTCGAGTACATGATCGCTTCCGAAAGCGTGTCCCTGGACGTGCTGGGCTTTACCCTGATTCGCGACCTGGCGCCGGGCGAAGCGGTCTACATCACTGAAGAGGGCAAGCTGCACACCCGTCAGTGCGCACTGAACCCGAAACTCACCCCGTGCATCTTCGAACACGTCTACCTGGCGCGTCCGGATTCGATCATCGACGGTGTTTCGGTGTACAAGGCGCGCCTGCGCATGGGCGAGAAGCTGGCGGACAAGATCCTGCGCGAGCGCCCGGATCACGACATCGACGTGGTTATCCCGATCCCGGACACCAGCCGCACCGCTGCGCTGGAGTTGGCGAACCACCTGGGCGTGAAATTCCGCGAAGGCTTCGTCAAGAACCGTTACATCGGCCGTACCTTCATCATGCCTGGCCAGGCTGCGCGCAAGAAGTCGGTGCGCCAGAAGCTCAACGCGATCGAGCTGGAGTTCCGCGGCAAGAACGTGATGCTGGTGGATGACTCCATCGTACGCGGCACCACCTGCAAGCAGATCATCCAGATGGCCCGCGAAGCCGGTGCGAAGAACGTTTACTTCTGTTCCGCCGCGCCTGCCGTGCGTTACCCGAACGTGTACGGCATCGACATGCCGAGCGCCCACGAACTGATCGCCCACAATCGTTCGACCCAGGACGTTGCGGACCTGATCGGCGCCGACTGGCTGATCTACCAGGACCTGCCGGACCTGATCGAAGCCGTCGGTGGTGGCAAGATCAAGATCGAGGAGTTCGATTGCGCGGTGTTCGACGGCAAGTACGTCACCGGCGATGTCGACGAGGCCTACCTGAACAAGATCGAGCAGGCCCGTAACGATTCCTCGAAGATCAAGACCCAGGCGGTCAGCGCGATCATCGACCTGTACAACAACTGAGTAGACACCGGCCCTGAGGGGCCGGTTTTGTATCTTTGATAAAGCATTCGAGTTGAGGAGTAGAGCATGAGTCAGGAATGGGATGCCGGTCGCTTGGACAGCGACCTCGATGGCGTAGCTTTCGATACCCTGGCTGTGCGCGCCGGCCAGCACCGCACCCCGGAAGGTGAGCACGGTGACCCGATGTTCTTTACCTCCAGCTATGTGTTCCGCACTGCGGCCGACGCCGCTGCGCGTTTTGCCGGTGAAGTACCGGGCAACGTTTATTCGCGTTACACCAACCCGACCGTGCGCGCGTTCGAAGAGCGTATCGCCGCGCTGGAAGGCGCCGAGCAAGCTGTCGCCACTGCCACGGGCATGGCTGCGATTCTCGCGGTAGTCATGAGCCTGTGCAGCGCCGGCGACCACGTCCTGGTATCGCGCAGCGTGTTTGGTTCGACCATCAGCCTGTTCGAAAAGTACTTCAAGCGTTTTGGTATTGAAGTCGACTACGTGCCGCTGGCGGACCTGTCCGGCTGGGACGCGGCCATCAAGGCCAACACCAAATTGCTGTTCGTCGAGTCGCCGTCCAATCCGTTGGCCGAGCTGGTGGACATTGCCGCATTGTCCGAAGTGGCCCACGCCAAGGGCGCGATGCTGATCGTCGACAACTGCTTCTGCACCCCTGCATTGCAGCAGCCGCTGAAGCTGGGCGCAGACATCGTTGTGCACTCGGCCACCAAGTTCATCGACGGCCAGGGCCGTTGCATGGGTGGCGTGGTTGCCGGCCGCAGCGAGCAGATGAAGGAAGTGGTGGGCTTCTTGCGCACCGCCGGCCCGACCCTGAGCCCGTTCAACGCCTGGATCTTCCTTAAAGGTCTGGAGACCCTGAGCCTGCGGATGAAGGCCCATTGTGCCAACGCCCAGGCCCTGGCCGAGTGGCTGGAGCAACAGGACGGTATCGAGAAGGTCCACTACGCCGGCCTCAAGAGCCACCCGCAACACGAGTTGGCCCAGCGCCAGCAACGTGGTTTCGGCGCCGTGGTGAGTTTCGAGGTCAAGGGCGGCAAAGAGGGCGCCTGGCGCTTTATCGATGCGACTCGCCTGATCTCCATCACCGCCAACCTGGGTGACAGCAAGACCACTATTACTCACCCAAGCACCACCTCTCACGGTCGCCTGGCGCCGCAGGAGCGTGAAGCTGCCGGGATTCGTGACAGCCTGATCCGCATTGCCGTGGGCCTGGAAGACGTCGCTGACCTGCAGGCCGACCTGGCCCGTGGGTTGGCTGCCCTGTGATCGAGTGGTCCATGGAGGCGGCGAGCGCCAGTAACGGGCGGGTCGCGCTGGTGACCGGCGCGGCGCGGGGCATCGGCCTGGGGATTGCCGTCTGGTTGATCAGCGAAGGCTGGCAGGTGGTATTGACGGACCTGGACCGTGAGCGCGGTTCCAAGGTGTCCAAGGTGCTCGGCGACAACGCCTGGTTTATTACCATGGACGTGGCCGATGAGCGGCAGGTTGCCCAGGGCGTGGCCGAGGTACTTGGCCAGTTCGGGCGCCTGGATGCGCTGGTGTGCAATGCCGCCGTGGCCGACCCGCGCAATATCACCCTGGAAAGTCTCGACCTGGCTTACTGGAATCGTGTACTGGCGGTGAACCTCAGTGGTCCCATGTTGCTGGCCAAGCACTGTGCGCCCTACCTGCGGGCCCACGGCGGCGCCATCGTCAACCTGGCGTCGACCCGGGCACGCCAGTCGGAACCGGACACCGAAGCCTATGCGGCGAGCAAGGGCGGTTTGCTGGCCCTGACCCACGCGTTGGCTATCAGCCTCGGGCCGGAAGTACGGGTCAATGCCGTCAGCCCGGGCTGGATCGATGCCCGTGACCCGGCTGCACGCCGTGCCGAGCCGCTGACGGATGCGGATCACGCCCAGCACCCGGCGGGCAGGGTAGGCACTGTGGAAGACGTAGCGGCGATGGTGGCGTGGTTGCTGTCGCGCAATGCCGGGTTTGTCACCGGGCAAGAGTTCGTCGTCGACGGCGGCATGAGCAAGAAGATGATTTACACCGAGTAGGGCGGGTCGCGGTCCTGAAGCCATTTTGTCTTTTTCAGAAAAACTTCAAGCAGGCTATTGACTTAGGTCCGCTACCTGCGTAAATTTCGCGGCCTCAACGAAGCAAAGGGTGATTAGCTCAGCTGGGAGAGCATCTGCCTTACAAGCAGAGGGTCGGCGGTTCGATCCCGTCATCACCCACCACTTCTTGAGAGTTTTGCCCTAGGGCAAGACGCCACGTTAAAGGTTGCACCGACGCGCAGCGGTAGTTCAGTCGGTTAGAATACCGGCCTGTCACGCCGGGGGTCGCGGGTTCGAGTCCCGTCCGCTGCGCCATATTTTCCAGGTCTGATGTTTCAGATTTGAGATTGAACAGCCAAGGCTGGTCAGTCAGATGTTTGAAGGCGGTTGAAGGTGACACTTCAGCAGTCTGAGCGATACGCAGCGGTAGTTCAGTCGGTTAGAATACCGGCCTGTCACGCCGGGGGTCGCGGGTTCGAGTCCCGTCCGCTGCGCCATATCTGTTCCAGGGCCCACTGAACGCCCTGAGACGCCAAAGCAAGCCGCCGGCTTGGTTGGATCGATAGCAAAGACCCTGGTCGAAAGACCGGGGTTTTTTGTGTCTGCGATTGGGTGCCGGCGCGACAAGTACAGGGGCCGGCAAGCCAGCCCCGTGGTCCGGGGTCAGAATCCCAGCTTGTCCCGCAACCCGTAATACCAGGCCCCCAGCGCCGCAAACGGCGTGCGCAACAGTTGTCCGCCGGGGAAGGGGTAGTGCGGCAGGCCGGCAAACGCATCAAAACGTTCTGCCTGGCCCCTCAGCGCTTCCGCCAGTACCTTGCCCGCCAAGTGGGTATACGTCACGCCATGGCCGCTACAGCCCTGGGAGTAGTAGATGTTATCCCCCAGGCGACCGACCTGCGGCAGGCGCGACAAGGTCAGCAGGAAATTGCCGGTCCAGGCGTAGTCGATCTTCACGTCCTTGAGCTGCGGGAAGGCCTTGAGCATCTTCGGCCGGATGATCGCCTCGATATTCGCCGGGTCACGCGCGCCGTACACCACGCCACCGCCGAAGATCAGGCGCTTGTCGCTCGTCAGGCGGTAGTAGTCCAGCAGGTAATTGCAGTCCTCGACGCAGTAATCCTGTGGCAGCAGCGTCTTCGCCAGTTCATCGCCCAGTGGTGCGGTGGTAATCACCTGCGTACCACACGGCATCGACTTGGCCGCCAGTTCCGGAACCAGGTTCCCCAGATAGGCGTTGCCCGCGACAATAATGAACTTGGCCCTGACCTTGCCGTGCGCCGTATGCACCACCGGATTGGCGCCGCGCTCGATGCGAGTCGCCGCCGACTGCTCATAAATGGTGCCGCCCAGGGACTCCACGGCTGCCGCTTCGCCCAGCGCCAGGTTCAGCGGGTGAATGTGCCCGCCGCTCATGTCGAGCAGGCCGCCCACATAGTTGTCACAGGCGACCACTTCTCGAATGCGCCGCTCGTCCAGCAGCTCCAGCTGGGTGTGGCCGTAGCGCTCCCACAGGCGCTTCTGCGACTCCAGGTGGCCCATGTGCTTGCTGTTCAGTGCCGCAAATACACCGCCGTCCTTCAGATCGCACTGGATCTGATACTTGGCCACCCGCTCCCGAATGATCCTGCCGCCTTCAAATGCCATGTCGCCGAGTAATTTCGCCTGCTGGGGGCCGACACTGCGCTCGATCACATCGATATCACGGCTGTAGCTGTTGACGATCTGCCCACCATTACGGCCCGACGCGCCAAAGCCTACCTTGGCAGCTTCCAGCACTGTCACGCTAAAGCCGTTTTCCAGCAGGAACAGCGCACTGGACAGGCCGGTATAACCGGCGCCAATCACGCACACATCGGTTTCGACTTCACCTTGCAGCTCTGGGCGAGGAGGTACCGCATTCGCAGACGCGGCGTAATACGACTGGGGGTAGGGGGTGTTCGCCATCCTGGAACCTCTGTTTTATATTTTTTACGAGTGCGCCGATCCTACCTGAGTTGAAAATCCGCTGCCAGCCGCCGGAAAATACGGTTGTGCTGGCCACAAATAAAAAATTCGCATATTCATAGGCTTAGCTGCAAAAAAGGTGTTGACACCCCTCGGGAATTCCGTAGAATGCCGCCTCACAGCAGGCACGTAGCTCAGTTGGTTAGAGCACCACCTTGACATGGTGGGGGTCGTTGGTTCGAGTCCAATCGCGCCTACCAAACAAAATCCGCTCTGCTGGGCGGTCTAGAAGGGCTCACCGAAAGGTGGGCCCTTTTTTGTTGCGATTTGCGAAGCCTTTGCAACCTACCCCCTCAGAATGACGATTCGGCGGCTCCTCCTGGCTTGTCGATTTTTTCCCGTTGCGCCTTTCTGAGCGTGCTTCGGCATCTTCTTTTCCCGTCTCCCATGAGCCTCACTGAACGCGATAACGGCTTGATCACGCGTCCGGCGCGTGTGATGCGTATGTCGGTGTCTGTGGGCAATAAAGTGAGCATTGAGAATGCTGCTTTTGTAGGATTTTTAGCTGTATGCATGTACAGTTGTTTCGCCGAAAAATGGCCATGGGAAATCAGGAGAAGTCATATGTCAATTTACATCGATACCCCTTATGTTTTTACCCCGAATCCCTCTGCGGATAACGGCCCTCAACTCCAGTCGGTGATGAAGGCCGGATACCGTTGGATTCAAATCAATGGCACTGACTGCCCTATCGGGACAACAGTCCTGCTAAACCGTGATGACAACTGGCCTTACAGTGGGCAGATCATCGAGCCTGCCCCAGGGATCGATAAGGTCACTATTGACGTTTCAGGGATCGGCCGTAACCCGCTGGACCCCACAGATCCAAGTTATGCCGCCATCGACTACCAAGGCAATGTTCGCCCGGGCAGTTATTTGACCGCGCCGGCCTACGTCAATACGACCGAAATCTCCGTGGCCGACACGACTCCGTACACAAACGGTTCCTGGATCGTCATCTCGGACGCTTCAACCGATTTTGCAACCTACCCTATGCCACTTGACGGCCCCCTGGAGGTTCGCCAGGTTATATATGTGCTGGCTAACTCATTGATTGTTAATCGCGTAATCAAACGTGATCATCCCCTGGGCGCAATCGTGGCTTTATGTGACCCGATTAAAAACGTGTATATCCGCAACCTTGAGTTCACCGGGGACGCTGCGGTTGGCCTGCATCTGCACTACGCACAACACTGTGTTATAGAGAACATCACGTCGGTTGACTGGACCGGGCGCTGCATGCTGCTGCTGGACAACGGTGGCGAGTACAACACCATTCTTGATAGTTATTGCACGGCTACTGAGCCAGGTGTTGATCCTGAACAGACCGCCTGGGGTGTTGTCATTGAGGGGCAGGACTCTACCCGCGTGATTAATTCAGGTGGTGAAAATTGCGGCTTGGGGATGGGGATGAATTACAGCATTGATTGTGTGTCGATTAACGCTAGGGCTCGCCTCAATACAGTAAACGTTGGGGTCTATACAGCGTCTATTCGTACCGGGTTCCTTCGACCTGCGACCGAGTCCCCTCTGATTCTGGATAACGTCATCACTTCAGACTGCGTTGATTGCTATATGGTTGAGCCCATACCTTTTTCCTGATAATCATGGAAAAGAAAGCCCGCATTGAGCGCAATGCTGTTCACTTAAGGATTGTTGACTAATCCTCAAGCAGCCGGAAAATCCGGAGTCTGATAAGGACTTCGGATTTTTTATGCCTGTTGCTCAGGATTTAAACACCGTTCTGGATTTTGCTGAGCGACCACTCTCACGTCTTGAGGTGTTCGCCGATCATATTCCTGATGGATAACAGCAGCGGCCACGCTGGCTGATAAAGCAACGATCCGACGTCGCCGTCTGCCTTCGGATATGGTGCTTTGGCTGGTTGTCGGGATGGCCCTTTTCAGGGGCGAGCCGGTCATTGAAGTCGCCCGTTGATTAAATATCTGCGCCGATGGAATTGCCAAGGAGATGCTCCTGGGCAAGAGCGGGCTGTCCCAGGATCGCCAACGCCTGGGGATATGAGCGCTACCTACAAGACGACTGGCGTGGACTCCTTGGTGGCCATGGCTGGCGCCGTGTCGCCATCACACACGCCAAGACGCATGGAAGAGCTTCGCGGCAGCATAGGTGTGCTCTTCATAACAAAACGCCCCAGGCCAGCGAGGCTTAGGGCGGTGAGGCTGTCAAAAAACCGGTATTCGATTACCCGCAATGCTGCTCCGCTTAAGTGAACAGCATTGCGCATTGAGCGGGCTTTTTATTGGGATTGTCCAGGTAGCAAATTATTAGTTGGCTTTGTACTGAACAGGCCGGCGATTCTTTTTCCGAGTACGTGGGTAGGGGCTTCAACCCCCTGATGGATAAGCCAGGACAGTAAAATGGTGGCTAGTGACTGGATAACGAGGGCAGGAATCGGGCTGATCCCCTGGTCAATCATAATCCGCATCCCGACAATACCAAACGCCCCATGGCAGGCGTATAGCGGATAGCTGATATCGGCCAGAAAATTGAATACCGGGGGCCCCGTCCAGTTGCTGCAAAACAGGTAGAACACGGTAAACAGCGCAAATGCCATAAAGTAGGCAGCGATCACTTCAAACGGCCAGCCTTCAGTGAACCCGCTATACCCGAATACGCAGAGCATACAGATGGTTATGCCGAACAGCTTTTCAAGGCTTAACAGTCCACGGTAGTAATAGTTGAACGCAACGCCGATCATCATGAAAAAAATGTATTTGAACGGGAAGACGAACGCGGCCAACGGACCGGTGAGATAAATATTTCCAGGGTATAGGTTCGCGGCCAGCACAGTTGCGACGCCCAGCAACACGAGCGGCAGCAATTTTCCCTTGGTAATCATTGACCAACACAGAAGCACGATCAGGTAGAACTTGATTTCAACCTCCAGTGTCCACACCACGCCATCCAGCGGTGCGGAACTGCCAAACCAGTCTCGAAACAAAGACATTTGCGCGAGGACCTGGAGAGTCGTGTAGGTCGTGATGTTCCCCATATATGAGGCAGCTATTTCAAGGCTACCCAGGGTGATTAGAAGGCCAATGATATAAGTAGGCCATATTCGAAAAAGCCGGCCAATCACGAATTTCGTTTTCGCAAGAGCCGTTCCGCTCAGGCTGGATACCGAGATTGGAATTACCAGACCGCTGATCAGAAAGAACAATCCCACTCCGAACCCGCCCATGTTCACGTTGTTGAGCGGATTAAAGATGCTGATCATCCAGGCTGGAAAGGGTGGCTCAGCTAGGGGTGGCAGGCCACCGAAGCCACCTTTGAGGTAGTTGAACATCAGAATGTAATGGGCAATGACGACGCTGAGCGCCGCAATACCTCGCAAAGCGTTTGCGAAAGCGATCCGTTGCATGATGTTGTCCTGTTTATCATCGACGATCCTGTCGACTGGACATGATTATAGGTGGCTTTGGACAGGACGCCGGAGATTGTCAAATTCGAATGGGCGCTGAGTCGGCAGGATGCCGCGGACCTGTAAAGCGCCCGTCCAGACGCAGTTCTGCAGCCCTTGTCATGCACTCGATTTTCTCGTCTTGCCCCTTCAGATTGCGCTTCGCAAGTCTTTCGCCTGAATGTCCTGGGGATTCCGTTCGGCAACGTTAGGACTTTTCCGAGGTTAAAGATGGCGTCGTACTACTACTCTTCCTGTGTTGTTCCGAAGGATCGATAAGCCTGCCCCGATTCGTCATAAATAACTACAGAGAGCTGCCCCATGCTTCAACTCGACTTCTATTCAACGCTGGTCGCCGCCTCCCTGGTGCTTTTACTTGGGCGCGGGCTGGTCGCTCGAGTCGGTTTCCTGCGCACTTACAATATTCCGGAGCCGGTGGCCGGCGGTTTAGTGGTGGCGGTGCTGCTCCTGGTCCTGCGTATGCTCGCTGGCATTGAGGTCCGGTTTGATTCGTCGCTGCAGACGCCACTGATGTTGGCTTTCTTTGCCACCATTGGTTTGAATGCGGATTTCGCCAGCCTGAAGAAAGGCGGGCGGGTGCTGGGGATTTTCCTGCTGGTGGTGACGGCGCTCCTGGTGGTCCAGAACGCGATGGGGATTGCGCTGGCCAAGGCGCTGGGGCTCGATCCGTTGATGGGGTTGTTGGCGGGCTCCATTACGCTGTCGGGTGGGCACGGGACCGGCGCGGCCTGGGGCGCGGTGTTCAGCGAGAAGTATGGCGTGGCGTCGGCGTCCGAACTGGCCATTGCTTCCGCGACCTTTGGCCTGGTGCTCGGCGGCCTGATTGGCGGCCCGGTCGCTCGCCTGCTGATCAAGCGCGTCCAGACGCCCGCCCTGGCGCCAGTACAACCGCGAGGGCCAAAAGGATTCGAGCAGCCGAATCAAGAGCGCATGATCACCTCCTTCTCGTTTATCGAGACCCTGGCGCTGCTCGCCATCAGCCTGCAAGTGGGCACGTTCCTCAGCGGTTTTATCCAGGGCACGGCCTTTGAGCTGCCGACGTTTGTGTGTGTCTTGTTTGTCGGTGTGGTGTTGCGTAATGGCCTGTCGGCGCTGGGCTGGCACCAGGTATTCGAGCGCGAAGTCTCGGTGCTAGGGAATGTCAGCCTGTCGTTGTTCCTGGCGATTGCATTGATGTCGCTCAAGCTCTGGGACCTCGCCGCGCTGGCCCTGCCGATTTTCATCCTGCTGGCTGCGCAGGCGTTGATGATGGCGCTGTTTGCGATTTTCGTGACGTTCCGGGTGATGGGGAGCAACTATGACGCGGCGGTCCTGGCGGCGGGGCACTGCGGTTTCGGGCTCGGTGCCACGCCAACTGCCATTGCGAACATGCAGGCGGTGACCCAGCGTTTCGGGCCATCGCAGATTGCATTTCTGGTGGTGCCGATGGTGGGCGCCTTTTTCATCGATATCACCAATGCGATCGTGATCAAGTTGTACCTGGCGCTGCCGTTCCTGGGCGTCGCGGGATAAACGCGGTTTACCGGATTTGCCGTTTAATGACTCGCCAGGTCCTGCTTGCCCAGGACCTCGTCAATCACCCCAAGCTGCCAGGTGAAATACGGATTGAACGTCAACCGCGCGTGCATCTTGCCCGGCTCACGGTAGCCCCAGTCCGAATACCACACGTCGGCCCCTTGTTCGCAGGCGCGGGTTGCGTCGTCCGTCTGGCCGTTCCAGCAAAACCGCAGGCTGCCCTGTTCGCCATACAGAGCGTTGTCGGGTGAGAACAGCAACCCCATGTGGGAGAACTGGCTGATCCGCAACTCCGGCAGGTAGTCGGTACGCGCTTTTACACGGCGAGTATCCCAGGCGCTCTCTGGCAATGCGCCGTACCAGGCGAGGCGGCTATGGGGGTTGCTGAAGCGTTGCTGGAAGGTCTCCAGCACGTAGTGCGTATCGAGTACTGAGTCGTGGGCTGCGACGGCAATGAATACCGGCTTGTCATAGGGGCGCCGCTCCAGGTCCTGGCGGGCTAGCCGGCTGCTGCGGTAGAACTGGGCAAAACCGTTGGTGGGCACTGTCATGTAGCGCACCAGGCTCTGTTGTGGCCGGCTGGCGTCTGGCGCCAGCAGCCAGGGGCGCGCCCAACTGATCAGGGGTGTCAGCCAGTCGTAGGTCATGCTGGACTGGAACGCGGGAGAGAACAGCAGCAGCCCCGCGACGTCGTCGTGTTTGTAGGCGTAGTCGAGTACCAGGTTGGCGCCGGTGGAAAAGCCGCCGAGGTAGATTTCTCCTACCTCTGCGCGAAGGATCGCAGCCTGTTCGTCCACCACCCGGCGCCAGTCTTCCATGCGTACCTGCAGCATGTCGGCCGGTTGCGTGCCGTGGCCGGGCAGCAGCACGGTCCTGACCAGGAAGCCGCGGGCGGCCAGTGCGCTGCCGATATCGTGGAAAGACCAGGGTGAGTCACCCAGGCCATGCACGAGAATGATCCCGCGCTTGGGGGCACCAGCCGGGCGCCATTCCTGCGGGGCGTTCCAGTTGAGTTCGGCATCCTTGTCGGTGCCCTGGAAGTCACGATGGTCCCGCAGCCATTGCAAGGTAGCGGCGCGATACGCTTCGAATGATTTCTGGCCAAGCGGCATGCCCGGTTCTGCCAGGGCTGTCGTGCAGAGCAATAGGGCGAGCATGCCGCAAGCAACGCTTCGGAGCGTTCTGCGCATCGATGGACGGGGCTGCATACAGGTGTGGTTGTTCAAGGCAGGTTCTCAACGGAGCGTAACCGTAAGGTCATGCACGATAATGACCTGCCTTGTATCGCCGAAAGTGCGAAACAGTAGCAAGACGTTTCCGATGATCTCAGAAACGATCCAGCCGGTAGGGCTCAAGCGCCGGCAGCCCGTTGGACGCGGCCGCAGGCGATGCCAGCCGTGCAATCAACTCCGCCGTCACCGCAGCCTGCGTCAGGCCCAGATGCTGATGCCCAAAGGCAAGCAGCACCTTGCCCTTGCACACCTTGTCGATAATCGGCAGCGAGTCCGGCAGGGAAGGGCGAAACCCCATCCACGGCGTCGCGTCCTCGGCACTCAAGTCACGACGAAACAGCCCCTGGCTCAGTCGATGCAACTGCCACGCGCGTTCCATGTTCGGTGGGCGATCAAGGCCGGCGAACTCCACGGTACCTGCCAGCCGCAATCCGCCGTCCATGGGCGTCATGATGAACTTGCGCTCCAATGACGTGACCGCAAACGGCAACCGTCCATGCTCATGGGGCAACATCAGGTGATAGCCGCGCTCTGTATCCAGCGGGACCTTTTTGCCAGTCAGTGCGCCGGTCAGGCTGGCTGAGTGCGCACCGCATGCGATCAACACCTGGCACGCGGCCACGATGCCTTGGTCGGTCCGCAATGAAACACCGTGCTCGTCCAGCTTCCCGCCCACGACCTGACGCTTGAGAAATTGCACCCCGCTGGCTTTGGCCGCCTCCATCAGCTCGCAAACCACCCCATAGGGATCGAGAAAATGCCCGGTGCGTGGAAAAAACAACCCGCCCTGAATCCCTTTGCTGAGTTGTGGCGCCGCGTCCTGCACCACGCTCGCGTGCCAGTGGTCCACCGGCACTTCCTGCTGACTCATGCGTGCCTGCAATGCATCAATGGCCTGTCGCGACTCGGCGCGCTCGAAGACCAGCAACGAGCCGTCTTCGCGCATCAGGTGCGGGCGCTCGATGCTGCCCAGCAGCCGGTGCCAGGCGCCCAGGCTGCCTTCATTGAGCGCGCGGATCCCGGCGACGGTGCGCTGGAAGGGCGCCGGGCGCAGGTTCAGCAGCAGCCGGGTAAACCACGGCAGTGCACGCGGCAGGTATTTCCAGTCCAGGCGCAGCGGGCCCATCGGGTCCATGAGCATGGCGGGCAAACGCGTCAGGATCGACGCATCCGCGATGGGGAACACTTGCTCGGTCGCCAGGTGGCCGGCATTGCCGAACGAGGCGCCGTGGCCAGGTTCCTGCTGATCGATGATGACCACCCGCCGGCCCTGGCGCGCCAGTTGCAGCGCGCAGGCGACGCCGATGATGCCGGCGCCCACTACGGCGACGTCTGGCATGACGTTATCGGACATGTTCTAGGCTTCCCTCTGACCGTCGAGCAAGCGCCGCAGCAGCAATGGGTTGCCGTGTTGCAGGGCCGTCGGCAGCAAGCTATCCGGGAAATCCTGGTAGCACACCGGCCGCAGGAATCGCAGGATCGCGGCGGTGCCCACCGAGGTGGTGCGTGAGTCCGAGGTGGCCGGGAATGGTCCTCCGTGCACCATCGCATCACACACTTCAACGCCGGTCGGCCAGCCGTTGACCAGCAGGCGGCCGGCCTTGCGTTCCAGGGTCGGCAGCAGCGCGCGGGCAGTTGCCAGGTCGTCGTCATCCAGATGCAGGGTTGCGGTCAGTTGGCCCTCCAGGTGTTCGCTGACCTGGCGGACCTCATCGACGTTGGCACATTGCACGATCAATGACGTGGCGCCGAATATCTCGGCTTGCAGGCTGTGATTGGCGAGAAAGTCCCGGGCCTGGGTCACGAACAAATGGGCCTGTCCCTGGTTCGGCCCTTCTGCCGGCAGACCGGTACCTGCGAGCTGAGCATGCCGGGTCAGGGCGCTGACGCCGTCTTCGTAAGCCTTGAAGATCCCCGGTGTCAGCATGGTCTGGGCAGTGCTGTGTTGAAGCAGGTTGGCAGCCGTGCCGACGAAGTGGTCCAGCGCTTGCCCTGCAACGGCAATCACCAGCCCGGGGTTGGTGCAGAACTGGCCGGCACCCTGGGTCAGGGACACGACAAAACCTTGTGCCAATGCTTCACCGCGTGCGCTCAACGCAGCGGGAAACAGGTAGACCGGATTGATCGAGCTCATCTCTGCATACACCGGGATCGGCACGGGGCGCGCCTGGGCCGCCTGGCACAAGGCAATACCGCCGCTGCGCGAGCCGGTGAAACCCACGGCCTTGATGCGCGGATCGCACACCAGCGCGATACCGACCTCGCGGCCCGAGCCATACAACAGCGAAAACACACCCTCAGGCAGGCCACATTGCTGAACGGCCCGGGCCACCGCGCGGCCCACCAGTTCGCTGGTGCCAGGATGCGCGCCGTGTGCCTTCACGATCACCGGGCAACCGGCCGCCAGTGCCGACGCGGTATCACCGCCCGCCACCGAGAATGCCAGCGGAAAATTGCTCGCGCCGAACACGGCCACCGGCCCCAGCGGTATGTGGCGTTGACGCAGGTCCGAGCGAGGCAGCGGCTGGCGTTCCGGTTGTGCAGTATCCACCCGCACATCCAGCCATTCACCCGCGCGCACGGTGCGGGCAAAGGTGCGCAATTGCTGGCAGGTGCGCCCGCGTTCGCCCTGGATGCGTGGGCGGGGCAGGCCGGTCTCGGCCATCGCCCGTTCAATCAGTTCATCGCCCAGGGCTTCGATTTCGTTGGCGATGGTTTCAAGGAATTCGGCGCGAGCGGCCAACGGCGTTTCGCGATAGCTATCGAAGGCGCTCCAGGCCAACGCACAGGCGTGTTCGACATGTTCGGCGGTGCCGCCGGCGTAGGCGGGTTCCAACGCAAGGTTGGTGGCAGGATTGATCGCCCGGATGGCCTCGCGGCTGCCTGGAATGGAGTGCTGACCAATCAGCATGGTGCCCGTCAGAGTCATGGCGTAGTCCTGGAAAGTAAAGATTGGCTTGGCGAAGAGAATCCACTGTGGGAGCTGTCGAGCCCCAGCGAGGCTGCGATGCAGGCGCTGCGGTCTGGCAGGTACACCGCAGTGATCCCATCGCAGCCTCGCCGGAGCTCGACAGCTCCTACATTTGATCTTTGCTGCCTTGAGTATTTTTAAGCGACGTTCTGCTCGGCCGACCAGTTGGCGTACCACTGGCGGAACAGCGCGTACTGGTTCTCTGCATAACGACGCTGGGCATCGCTGAGGGCATCGGTCTCGTTGAAGTGCAGGGTGTATTCCTTGTCGCCGTTGAGCACCATCAGATGCTTGTAGAACAGCACCAGGTCGCAGCCTTCGTCGAAGGACGACAGCACCGCCAGCGCCGACTCCAACTCCCGCGCCTGGCGACGTGCAGTGGCGTCGCCATTGGCGGCTTTCTTGCTCAAGGCCACCAGTTGCAGGACTTCCCGTGGCAGTGCATTGCCGATGCCGGTGATTGCGCCGGTGGCGTTGCAGTTGACGAAACCGTGCACCACTTGGGTGTCCACGCCGACCATCAAGGTCACGTCATCGTCCTTGGAGGTGATGTGTTCGGCCGCGTAGCGCAGGTCTGCAGCACCGCCGAATTCCTTGAAGCCGATCAGGTTCGGGTACTCGCGACGCAGTTCGAAGAACAGGTCGGCGCGGGTGGCGAAGCCGTAGTAAGGGCTGTTGTAGATCACCGCCGGCAGGTTTGGCGCCGCCTTGAGGATGGCTGCAAAGTGATCTTTTTGCGCCGTCGCCGATGCGCCACGGGACAGCACCCGCGGGATGACCATCAAACCATGGGCGCCGACCTTCGCCGCATGCGCTGCATGGGCCACGGCTTCACGGCTGTTGACCGCGCCGGTGCCGACGATGGTCGGCACACCGGCGGCCACCAGGCGCGCCACGCCTTCCTGGCGCTCGGCCTCGGTCAGCAACGGCCAGTCGCCCATAGAGCCGCAGTACACCACCGCGCTCATGCCGATATCGATCAGTTCGCGGCCCTTGGCGACCAGTGCGTCAAAGTCCGGTTTGCGCTGGGCGGTGCACGGCGTCATCAATGCAGGGATGCAACCGGTGAAGATAGTGGTATTCATTGTTTCAGCTCCAGTTTGATTGAAGGGGCGGGGGCGGTTCAGATGCCCCACGCGAAGGGGTCCTGTTCGTCGATCAGCAAGGTGCTGTCGGCGGTCATGTAGGCGCGGCCGGTGATGGAAGGGCGCACACGTTCGCCCTCCCATTCATAGCTGCCTTCGAATTGGCTGCCGGTGATGCTGGCTTGTATCCACGGCTCACCGGCGGCGAGTTTCCCGTCGGCCGCCAGGCATGCGAGCTTGGCGCTGGTGCCGGTGCCGCAGGGCGAGCGGTCGTAGGCCTTGCCTGGGCACATGACAAAGTTGCGGCTGTCGGCCTGGGGGTCGTCGGCGAACAGTTCGATATGGTCGATCAGGGCGCCGTCTTCGCCGTGGATGCCCTGGGCTTCGAGGGCCTTGAGCATTGTCCAGGTGTAGTCGGTCAGGGCTTCGACGTTGTCCATTTCCAGTGCTTGGCCATGATCGGAAACCAGGAAGAACCAATTGCCGCCCCAGGCGATATCGCCGTGGACCAAGCCATGTCCAGGCACTTGCACCGAGACATGCTGGCGATAGCGATAGGCGGGCACATTGCGCAACGTGACCGCGCCGTCGGCGTGCAACGTGGCGCTCACCGGGCCTACCGGCGTGTCGATCTTGTGCACCCCCGGCGCGATCTGCCCCAAGTGGTGCAACGAGGCAACCAGGCCGATGGTGCCGTGGCCGCACATGCCGAGGTAGCCGGCGTTATTGAAGAAAATCACGCCGCAGGTGGCATCGGCCGAGACCGGCGCGCAATACAGCGCGCCCACCAGTACATCGTTGCCACGGGGCTCCAGCAGGCACGCCCTGCGCCATTGGTCATGCCGGGTGCGCAGGTCGTCGAGCTTGTCGACCATGGTCTCGCCGGCCAGCGTGGGAAACCCCGTCATCACCAGGCGGGTGGGTTCGCCGCCGGTGTGGGAATCAATGATGTGCACTCGTTTCATAGAACAATCCATCCAGTGGTTGGCTGAGGCTCAGGAAGCAAGCTGCACTCGGCCGATGTCGGGCTCAGGGGCTTCGCTTTCGTCGTCTTCGGTTTCCAGGCGAACCAGGTGCGCCGGCACGCCGGTGGCCGCGCCCCAGTAATAAATCCCCAGCGCGCAAGCGGCGACGACCACGGTGTCGAAGGGATGGCCGAGGATGCCCAGGCCACCGAAGCTGCCGAGCTTCGACAGGATGATGGTCACGGCGTAGAAGCCGATCAGCCAGGCGGAGGAGCGAACCTGGCGGCCCAGGCTCAGGTGCAGGGTCGGCACAAAACGGCCGCACAGCAGGTACACCACGAACATCAGGATTTGCAGGCCGAGCAGCCACGACACGGTGCTCCAGCCGGACCAGTAGACGATCAGCGCGGCGATGATGAACGACAGCGGGCCGAGCAAGCCCATCCACTTGACCCGGAACGGGCGCGGCAGGTCAGGTGCATTGCGGCGCAGGGCGGCCACGGATACCGGCGCCACGGCGTAGCTCAACACCAGCGCGGCGGACACCACGTTGATCAGCGCTTCCCACGACGGGAAGGGCAGGGTCCAGAACACCGACAGGCCAAAGGTCAGCCACAGCGCCGGGCGCGGGATGCCGGACTTTTCATCGATGCGGGTGAAGATCTTGAAGAAGGTCCCGGTTTGCGCCCAGCCGTAGATCACCCGTGGCGTGGCGTTCATGTAGATATTGCCGCAGCCGCTGGGGGAGATCACGGCGTCGGCGACCACCAGGTACGCCAGCCAGCCCACGCCCAGGGCGAGCGCGATGTCGCGGTACGGCAGGGCCAGTTCCTTGGCGACGCCGGCCCAGCCGTTGGCGAGCATTTCGGTGGGGATGCCGCCGAGGAAAGCGGTCTGCAACAGCACGTAGATTGCAGTGGAGAGCAGCACCGACAGGATCAGTGCAATCGGAATGGTGCGTTGCGGGTTCTTCACTTCGCTGGCCACCGAGATGATTGGCGTCAGACCCAGGTAGGCGAAAATCACCCCGCCGGCAGACACGGCCATTTCAATCCCCGACAGGCCGAACGGCGCGAAGCCCTGGGCGTGGAAATTCTCCGGCTTGAAAAAGGTGAACAGCACGCCGATCACCAGCAGCGGCACGATGAACTTGAACACGCTGACCAGGTTATTGGCCATGGCGAAGGTCTTCACGCTGCGGTAGTTGAGGGCGAAAAACAGCGAGAGCAGCGCAAACTGCACGAACCAGCCGAGGACGGTGGGGTTGCTGGAACCCGCCTGCGTCAACTCGGGAAACCACGCCGCGGCGTATTGGCGCGAGGCGACCACTTCAATTGCTACCAGGCTTGAAAACGCGATCAGCGTGATAAAGCCCATCAGGTAGCCCAGCAGCGGGCCGTGGGAATAGACCGGGTAGCGCACCACACCGCCGGCGCGGGGCAATGCCGCCCCCAGTTCGCAATACACGATGCCCAGCAGCAACACGGCGAAGCCGCCCAGCAACCAGGAAAAAATCCCCGCCGGTCCGGCGATGGCGGAGACGTGACTGGCCGCGAACAGCCAGCCCGAACCGAAGATCGCTCCCAGTCCGATAAAGGTGAGGTCGATCAATGAAAGCTGTTTCTTGAACTTGCCTTGGGCTGACATGGCGGCGCCTTCTTGTGGGTTATTGGATAGGCATGCAGTGGCCATACAGTGAACCCATCGACGGCGCCGCGATTGATGTTTTGCGCAGGCTGCGATGACGAAATCAGCACAATTGCGAGTGCTCGACAGGGCCACCGCCATGCGGCAATCTGCTCGCCAGGCACCGCCCGCCGGGCGCCTGGCCTGTCCGCAAAATGCAGGAGAGAGCGTCATGATGCAGAGCGCGTTCGCCACCCTATGCCAAGGGAGCGAGTCGAATCGTCCACAGACCATCGAAGAATTACTGGCCGGCGTGGGGTTGCTGTTGCCGATGCTGGACGTGATTCCCAATGCCGCGATCTTTATCAAGGACGTGCAGGCGCGCTACGTATTGGCCAACCGCACCCTGGTGCAGCGGTGCGGCTTGAAGGACTTGCAACCGCTGTTGGGAAAAACCAGCGCCGAGGTATTTCCCGCGCAGTTGGGGCCCGGCTATACCGAGCAGGATCGGCGGGTGCTGGAGCAGGGATTTGTCCTCGAAGACCAGTTGGAACTGCACCTCTACGGTACCCGCGAGCCGGGTTGGTGCCTGACCCACAAATGGCCGCTGTACAGCCGCGACGCTGCAATCATCGGCCTGGCGGGCATCTCGGTCGACCTGCAAACCGCCAGCGAAACCCACCCGGCCTATCAACGGCTGGCGGCGGTGGACGAGCACATCCGGGCGCATTTCAATCGGCGGGTCACGTTGGGTGAACTGACGCGGATCGCCGGGATTTCCGTGGCGCAGCTGGAGCGCTACTGCAAGCGCGTGTTCCACCTGACACCGCGCCAGATGATCCAGAAGGTACGCCTGGAACATGCGCACCGGCTGCTGCATACCGAGCTGCCGATCACTGAGGTGGCGTTGCAGTGCGGGTATACCGACCACAGTGCGTTTACCCGGCAGTTCAAGGCGTTGACCGGGTTTACGCCGCGCCAGTATCGGCAGGCGACGAGTGCGCAGTGATTCTAATTGATATCTTCTACGTACAATCGCCACTGGCCAACGCCCGCCGGGCGGTTTCCCCCTGACTCAGTGGGTTTGCGTGACCTTCTTCAAAAACCTCGGCTGATCCGGATTACGCCCCCGCTCCACGGCCAGTTGCGCCGCGATCAGGTAAAACCCCTGGATCATGGTGAACGGCTCCAGCAATTGATGCGCGGTTGGAACGCTGGGCAGCAATCCCGCACAAGCGGTGCCCCGTGGCGCCACTACCATCACCTTGGCGCCGCGTGCGCGCATGTCGTCGGCGAACGCCAGCGTGCCCGCTTGCTCGGGGCCCGAAGGGGCGAACGCCAGCACGGGATAACCTTCCTCAATGATTTCCATCGGCCCGTGCCGGACCTCGGCGCTGGAAAACGCTTCGGCTTGAATGCCTGAGGTTTCCTTGAGTTTGAGCGCGGCTTCCTGGGCAATCGGCAGGGCGGCACCGCGACCGATCACGATCATCTTGTCGGCGCTTTGCAGTACGTTGAGCACCGGTGACCAGTCCTCGCTCGCGGCTTCATTCATCTGCCGTGGCAGCGAGAGTAGCGCTTGACCCAAGGTGTTATCTGCGGCCAGGCGGGCCACGATTTGAGCGCTTGCCATTAACATCGCTACATAGCTTTTGGTCGCCGCCACGCTTTGTTCCAGGCCGGCGGGCAAGAGGATTTCATGCCCGGTGATGGCCGCCAGTGGCGAGTCCGCCGTGTTGACCAGTGCGACCGAGGCCGCACCCTGTTGTTGCAGATACCTCACGCTGTCGATCAAGTCCGGGCTTTTACCGGACTGGGAAAAGGCGGCCACCCAGCATTTTTTCAGGCGCAGCGGCGGTTGTTGCAGGCTGGCCAGTGACAGCGGGATCGACAGGCAGGGCACGCCCACCAGGCTCATCATCGCGTAGCTGAAATAGGCGGCTGCGTGGTCCGAACTGCCGCGCGCGACGGTGATGATCAGTTCGGGCAAGTCGCTTTCCAACTGCGCGACCAGTGCGCGCACGGCGCGGTCATCATCAAGCATGCGTTGCAGGATAGTCGGGATCGACGCGGTTTCACTGAGCATCAATGACATGACTCAACTCCTGATAAAGGGTGTTGCCGGCGTTGAGCACCTGCTGCGCGATGGCGTTCAAGCCGACGGCTTCCATGGCCATGCTCAGGGCTCCCCACAGCGGTGCGTCGTGGGTGAAATGCGCAGCGGCGATAGTGGGCGGGAAGGGCACCACGCGGCGGATCAGTTGTTCGAGGATCGGCGCCAGTGTCGAGGCCTGGCGGTACAGGCCACCACCAATCGCGATGCGCTCCACATCCAGCGCCACCGCCAGGTTGGCCACTTGCACGGCGCACGCGGCGATCCGCAGCTCCAGCGCCTGGCGTACCTGCGGGTCGACGCTGGAAAACAGGTCCAGCGCCTGATGCCCGTGCCCAAGCATCTGCACCGCCAACTCGCTCAAGGCGTTACCGGAAAACAGCTCTTCCAGCGGCGCGCCACCGTGCTCATAGGTACGCCACTGATCAGGCTGCGCTGGGTCGAGAAACGGTGACAGCAGGTAGGCGATTTCCATGGCGGCGCCGTTGTGGCCGCGAATCAGTTTGCCGTTGGCAATCGCCGCCGCCGAAAGGCCCGTGCCCAGGTTCAGGTAGATCGCGTTGTCGACACCGGCCAGCGAGCCCCAGCGGACTTCGGCCAGGGCGCCGGCCTTTACATCGTTATCGAGGGCTACCGGGGCATTGCCAAACGCCTGGGCGATCAACCCTTGCAGGTCGAGGCGTTCGAAGCCCGGGGTGTTGGGCGCCATCAGCAAGGTGGGCCCGCGCACCACGCCGGGAAACACCGCCGCCACGCTCAGCACCGGCAGGTCGCCGAACTCGGCCACACAGGCATGGGCGGCATCCAGGATGCGTTGCAGTGCCGGCACGCCGGATAAACCGTCGGCGTGGGTCGCGAGAATCCGCGTGTTCATGCGCGGGTGTGCAATGTTGTAGCAGGCGACCTGCGTCTTGGTGCCGCCGACATCAATCGCCAGCAGCAGCCCTTGCCGGGGCGCCGCAGCGCCCGTTGTTTTCAATGGTTCGTGCATAACGCTCATCACTTATCGAAAGGCCACAGTTTTTGCACGCGCGCCCACAGCAGATAGGCCACGCTGCCGGCCGCTACCCACACCAGCGACCACTGGATTGGGTAAGCACCGGGGGCGTTATGGTTGGACGCCATATAGATATAAACCCAACCCAGCAGCGCGATAATCGCTGGTACCGGGTACAGCCACATTTTGTAAGGCCGGGCCAGGTGCGGCTTGGTCTTGCGCAGCACCAGCAACGAGATGATCTGCGCCACAGACTGCACCAGGATCATCACCGTGGTCAGCAGCTGAATCAGCGTGTTCAGGTCAGTCAGGCGTCCAATCATGAACCCCACAGATGTCAGCAGGCCCATGCTCAGGATGCCGTAGGTCGGGAACGCGTGCCTGGGGTGAACCTTGCTGAAGGCGTTGAAGAACACCTTGTCTTTTGCGGCTTCGAACGGCACCCGGGAACCGCCGAGCAGCCCGGCAAACACTGAAGCGACGGCAGTGATCAAGATCAGTACGGTGACGATCCCGGCGGCAGTGCTGCCCCAGGTTTCACTGAGTACGACCGAGGCTACGGACTTGTAGGCCGCGGATTCGGGGTCGAGCATGCGGTGCCAATCCACCACGCCCAAAACACCCACTTGCATCAACAGGTAGATGGCGAGAATGCCCATGATCGAAAACACGATCGACTTGGGAATCACCTTCCCGGGTTGCTCGACTTCACCGGCCAGGTACGCCGACGTGTTGTAGCCCAGGTAGTCATAAATACCGATGGTCAGGCCGCCGGCCATGCCCAGCCAGAAGCTGCTGTCGCCGAGGTTGAAGGCGCCCTCGGGGAAGCTGAAGGCCAGGTCGGCATGGAAATTGGTAAAGGCGGCGGCGATGAGCGCACCAATGCTGATCAGCATGATCACCCACAGCACGATGCTCAATTTGGCGATGGACTCGATCTTGCGCCACAGCATCACGATCACCAGCCAGATCACGGCGAGGCCGATCAGGTTGCCGGCGGTCTGGCTCATGTTGGGCCAGAACCATGTGAGGTATTGCACGAAGCCGATGATGCCGGTGGACATGATCAGCGGGATAAACAACATGGCCGTCCATACGAACAGGAACGGCAGCAGCTTGCCCGTGCGCTTGCCGAAGGCTTCCCGCAGGTAATTGTAAGTACCGCCCGCGCCGGGCAGCGAGGCACCGAGTTCGGCCCATACCAACCCGTCACACAGGGCGAGCAAGGCGCCGAGGATCCAGCCGAGGTAAGCCTGGGGGCCGCCCATGATCACGATCATGGTGGGAATGGTGATGAATGGCCCGACACCGCACATCTGGCTCATGTTCAGGGTAATGGCGGGGAACAGACCGATTTTGCGTTTGCCGTTGGGCAAGTCCGGATCGACGGGTGTCAACGTGCTCATGGGGGAACGACCTCTTAATCGAGTGACAGAAGGGGACAAGGGCAGTTGCAAAGGGATTGCGTGCCATCAAGGGCTTCTATCGACCCGTCATTGTTTTTATGGGGCGTAATCGGAAATTGCTGCAGGCGCAATCGTCCGAGGCGCTAAGAAAAGCACGATGCGAGTATTAATTCAACTTGATTTAATTAATCGCGGCGACGGATTATCAGCTCATGAAAAATCCCAAGCTCAAACGTGCGGTGACCACCGGCACCAACGCCGAACATGCCCGACAGCACAACCGTCGGGTGATCCTGGAAGCCATTCGCCAGAGCGGGCGCCTGACCCGCGCTGATCTCACGCGGCTGACCTCGCTGACGGCGCAGACGGTGTCGAACATCGTCACCGAGCTGCAGGAAGAGGGGGTCTTGCTGGCCCATGCGGCCGAGAAGGGCGGCCGTGGCCAGCCACCGGTACCGTTGTCGCTGAACCCCGAAGGCGGCTACTCGATCGGCTTTCACGTCGAACAACATCGCATCATTGCCGTGTTGCTGGACCTGCTCGGCGAGACGGTGGCGCAAGTGACATTGACGGTCAGCTACCCTACATTCGATCAGGCATTGCCGCTGATCGTGGGCTGCGTAAAGGATTTGCGCGGGCAGCGTGCGGGCGGCCGCTTCCTCGGCGTCGGCATTGCCTTGCCGGGGCCTTTCAGTGTTGAAGGCATGACCTGCGTGGGACCCACGGCGATGTCCGGCTGGGACGACCCGGGCATCCCGCTAAGGTTGCAGCGGGAAATCGGCCTTCCGGTGCTGATTGAAAACGACGCCACTGCAGCGACCATGGGCGAGCGGCTGTATGGCATCGCCAGCGGCCTGCATAACTTCGTCCATCTGTTTATCGGCAGCGGCCTGGGGGCTGGGCTGTACCTGGACAACCGCCTGTATTCCGGGCATTGGCACAACGCCGGCGAGATCGGGCACATGACCGTGATCCCTGGCGGCAAGACCTGTTACTGCGGTAATCAGGGCTGCCTGGAGCGCTACATTTCCATCGCCGCGCTGCTGGAGCACCTGGGGCATCCGGCCGAGCAGGACCTGGCGACGTGGGTCATGAATGACGAGGAACTCAATGAAGGCGTCGACGCCTGGCTCGACGAAGCGGCGCCCGCGTTGAAGCAGGCCATCAACATTCTTGAGTCGGTACTCGACCCGCAGACAATCCTCATCAGCGGCTTTCTGCCCCAAGCGATTCTGGTCCGGCTGATCGCCCGCCTCGAACCCCTGAGTCGCTCCATCAGCAGCCGCTCGGATCGCCTGCACCCACGCATTCAAATGGGCACCGCCGGGCACGACGCCGTGGCGCTGGGCGCGGCGGCGTTGATGATCCTGGCGGAAATCAGCCCGGACTACGAGGCGCTGCTCAAGCCGGAATAAACCCGGCTGTCAGCGGCTGGACTTCAGGGTTTCAAGCATCGCCTCGGCGGCCAGGGCATGGACCTTGCGCGTCGGGTGCCATTCATCCCAGTAGTAATGCGCATCCGGGTTTTCACACACCGGTTTCACGTCCGGATAGGTGTGTTGGCAGGGCGTATCGAGGTCTTTGAACCCAGCAACCTCGGGGGCGGCGCGCAGTTTGTCGCTGAACGCCACATGGTCGAAGTAGCTGATGCTGACCTGGTGGGTTTTGGCCAATGTGTTCAGCACTACCGGAAGTTTTTGTTCTAGCGTCTGCTGATAGTTTTTTGCATTCTCGACTTGATTGCCCTGCACCACCGCCGGCACATGAGTCAAATCCGTCGTGCCCACCACCATCACCTGCTTCGCGCCTGCAGCGATCAATGTCTCGGTGGCCGTCTGGATATTTGCCACGCTGTTCTGGCTGAGCACTGCAACCGATTCCGGGTGCGAGAAATCCGCCCATTCAAAAAAGTCGTTGGCGGAAATGAAGATGAAATACAGCGCCCTCGGGTCCGCCTTGTGTGCCTTGGCGGACGTCAGGTAATCAGCGATCTGGCCCGAAACGCCGGTGTCGCGCGCCGGCTCCATCCAGGTGTAGTAGTTGCCGTTGCCACTCTTGGCCCCGCCGACCGCGTAGTCGGTCAAGGGTATTTTCAAGGCGTGTGCCAGGTTCTCGACGGCAGTCGGGCCGTTGCTCCAGCGGCCTTTCCAATACAACGAACCGGGCAGTTCCTGCGCGTCCTTGACCTTCTGCGTGGCCAGGGTTTTGGTGAAGCGTTCGCCCGCGCCGTTGTCGGAGTAGCTATCACCGAATGCAAAAAGATGATCGTAACCAGGGGCGGCAAAGACGGTGGAGGCGGTCAGTACCAATAGAGCGGCCAAGCAAGTGCGTAGTGTCATTGGAAATCTCCCGGGCGGTCGCCCCAGAGTACCGGCGGCGCGGTATTTCCTCAGCGGCGGTTGCGACCTGTATGTAGCTGAGGGCGCAAGGACTGTCCCGCCCGCGACAGTCGTTCCTCAGTTGATGACGGTGATTGCACCTATCGCAATCGCCGCCAGCAACATCACCATCACCGTGCCCACGGTCCATTTCAGCGAGACGCGCTGGTTGTCGCCGTAGTCGATGTCCAGCAGGCCGCACAGCAGGTACGTCGAGGCCACCAACGGGCTGAGCAAGTGCACCGGCTGACCGATCAGCGAGGCAATCGCCATTTCCTTCGCATCAATTCCGTAGTGGGCAGCGGTCTGTGCCCAGATGGGCAGTACGCCGAAATAGAATGCATCGTTGGACAGCACATAGGTGAACGGCATGCTCAGCAGCGCGGTGATCACCGACAGGTAAGGCCCGGACTGTTGCGGCAGCAGCGCGATCAGGTTGTCGGAGATCGCCTTGACCATGCCGGTGCCGCCCATGATCCCGACAAAAATCCCCGCGGCAAAGATCAGCAAGGTCACCGCCATCACGTTGTCGGCATGCCGCGCGATGACTTCCTTTTGCTGCTTGATGGACGGGAAGTTGACCAGGCAGGCCAGGCCGAAGGCGATCATGAACAGGATCGGCAAGGGCATCAGGCTGATCATCATGCAGGTGATCAGGGCGATGGTCAGCACCACGTTGAACAGAAAACGCGGATCGCTCAGGCGAATATGCGCATAGCCCTTGAGCACTTCTTCCTCGCTGATGCTCACTCTGCCCAGGCGGCGGAATTCCATGCGCCCCAGCCACCAGGCGGCGAACAACACCCACACTGCACCGGCCAGCATGATCGGTACCATGCTCACGAACAGCTCGGTGATGTCCACATGCATCGCACTGGCCGCCCGGGAAAACGGCCCACCCCACGGCAGGATATTCATCACGCCAATCGACATCAGCAGCACGGTGGCCATGACTTGCAGGCGGATGCCGGTCAGCCGGTACAGCGGCAAAAACGCAGCGGTCGCAATGATGTAAGTGGTGGCGCCGTCGCCATCCAGGCCTACACACAGGCCAAGTACGGCGGTACCGACCACGATCTTGCGCGGGTCGCCCTTGACCAGGCGCAGGATCACTTTGATCAGCGGGTTGAACAGGCCTGCGTCGGTCATCAGGCAGAAATACAGGATCGCGAACGTCAGCATGATGCCGGTGGGGGCGAGCATCTTCAGGCCGTCGTACATCATGCCGCCCAGTTGCGGGGCGAAGCCGGCCAGGCAGCCGAAGACGATTGGTACCAGCAGCAGCGCCACCAGCGGTGACAGGCGCTTGCTCATGATCAGGTACATGAAGCAGACGATCATGGCGTAGCTCAGGAATATCAACATGGGTGTGCCTTCTTGTTGGTCTTATAGGGCGCCAGGCAAGTGACTGCCGGCTTTTTTCAGGGCGAACGAAGTCCCTGCGTGCTGCGCGCAGCGTTCAGTGCCGGTGGATTCAGCGGTGGGAAAACATCGGTTGGCCGGCGTGCTCCAGGTCGGCGACCAGGATCGAGCCGGTCGATGAGTCGGTGATGAACAGTTGCCGGTTGCCCTCGCCGCCGAACGCCAGGTTGGTCAGGGTGCGGCCCTCGGTGCAGCTGCGGATGCGATAGAGCGGTACGGCGTGGGGATCGAATACCCAGACGCAGGCATTGCCGGCATCGCACACGTAGAGGTTGCCGAGCGCGTCGAGGGCCATGCCGTCGGCGCCACTCACGCCGCCCGCCAGTGCGGTGAAGATCCCGACTTTGCTTGTGCCGCCGTCGCGCTGGATCGGCAGGCGCCACACCGCGTTGCCTCGGGTCATGGCGACGAACAGCGCGTTTTGCGCCAGGTCCATGACCAGGCCGTTGGGGCTCGGGCCGTTGTTGATCAGGCAGGTGAGCGTCTCATTTTCCAGGTCGTAGGCGAATACACGACCGGTGGGATCCTGTTGGCCGGTCTGCCCCTGGTCGGTGAAGTAGAGCTTGCCGCCAGTGTCGAAGAACAGGTCGTTCACACCCTTGAAGCCTTCGCTGCGGTGGTGAGTCAGAAACGGTGTGATGACGCCACTGGCAGGGTCCAGGGTCAGGATGCCGTGCTTGTAGTCGGCAATGAAAATACGCCCATCGCGATGGATCTTCAGGCCGTTGGGCCAGCCGTCGTATTGCACCACCAGGGTCCAGTTGCCGTGCGGGTCGATGCGAAAGATCCGGCCGTAGGGAATGTCCGTGACATAGAGATTGCCCTGCACATCGAAGGACGGTCCTTCGAGGAAGCTTTTCACTCGCTGGCCGGGTTTGTTGGCGTGCACCCACTCGGAGTCTCCGTCCTTGCAGAAAACCTGCGGCAATGTGCTGAAGACGCGAGTGGGCAAATCACGAGGCGGGGCATACAGGCTCACAGGATCAACTCCTACGGAACGGGCAAGGCACCTCTGAAAAGGAGGTAAGCCTTGTCTCATTATTGTTTTGTTCTGCTGGATAGAACAATGTGCTTTCTAGTAGAACAAATGTCGAGGTTATTTCTTGGGCTGTCAACCCTGTCTTTTGCCATATCAGACCAATGCAATGAATTGGCTTGCCCGTTGATCAACCAAATATAAGTAAAAAGCGCTGGGCGCTTTTCGGATGTTGACAGTGAAAATTAACGCGCTCATTATTTATTTCAGAACATCGTTCTGTCAGATAGAACAAGTGCGAATTGACCTTTAAAGGCCTGGTGATGACCCCTAATAAAAACATCGACATTCTGATCAGCGAGGTAGGCCCGCGTGATGGCCTGCAAAGCGTCGCCGCGACGATGCCTACCGCGCTGAAATTGCAGTGGCTAACGGCTTTGGCCGACGCCGGCCTCAAGGAAATCGAGATAGGCTCATTCGTCTCCCCCAAGCTGCTGCCGCAGATGGCCGATGCGGCGCACTTAGTGGTGCATATGCGTCAACGCCGGGACGTGTTTGTCACGGCGCTGGTGCCGAACCTCAAGGGCGCCCAGGCCGCTTTCGACGCCGGCGTGCAGAAAATCACCCTGCCGATCTCCGTCAGCGAGCCGCATTCCTTGGCCAATATCCGCAAGACTCATCAACAGGTGTTCGAGGAGGTTCGCCAGGTCATTGCCCTGCGCAACGAACACTTCCCGAAGGTGCAAGTGGAGGCTGGGTTGTCGACGGTATTCGGTTGCACGATCCAGGGCGAAGTGCCTGAGGACGATGTGATTCGCATGGCGCTGCGCATGGCCGAGCTGGGCGTGGATGAGGTAGGGCTGGCGGACACCGTCGGCTATGCCAACCCGGCTCAGGTGCGCCGGGCGTTTATCCGCTTGCACAGCGAAATCGGCGCCAAGGCTGGCAGTGCCCATTTCCATAACACCCGCGGCCAGGGGCTGGCGAATGTGGTGGCGGCGCTCGATGTGGGGGTCACCACGTTCGACGCCTCACAGGGCGGGATTGGCGGCTGCCCATATGCGCCGGGCGCGTCGGGCAACATCGTGACCGAAGACCTGGTTTACCTGCTCGAATCCATGGGCCTGCGTACCGGCGTCGATATCGACAAGCTGGTGGCGGCACGTGAATGGCTGCAAAAAGGCCTGCCAGGCGAGCCGCTCTACGGGTTCATTCCGGATGCCGGCGTGGGCAAGAACTTCCACTACGCAGGGGCTGTACGATGAACACGCAGAATCACAAGATCCAGGCGCTGCCATTGGCGGGCATCCGCGTGGTCGAGTTTGTGCACATGGTCATGGGCCCGACCTGCGGGCTGGTGCTGGCCGATCTTGGTGCCGAAGTGATCAAGGTCGAACCGACGCCGGCTGGCGACAACACCCGGCGGTTGACCGGTTCGGGCGCCGGCTACTGGATGACCTACAACCGCAACAAGAAAAGCTTCGCCGTCGACATCAAGACCGAGGAAGGGATGGCGGCGGTGCGCAAGCTGATCGAAAGCGCCGACGTGGTCACCGAAAACTTTCGTCCAGGCGCCATGGAAAAACTCGGCCTGGGCTTTGAGCAGGTCAAGGCGATCAAGCCCGACGTTATCTACAGCTCCATGAAAGGCTTTTTGCCGGGCCCTTACGAACACCGCACTGCACTGGATGAGGTGGTGCAGATGATGTCCGGGCTCGCGTACATGACCGGCCCCGAAGGCCGCCCGCTACGCGCTGGTGCCTCGGTGAATGACGTGATGGGCGGGATGTTCAGCGCCATCTCGATCCTGGCCGCACTGTGGCAACGCAAGGCGACCGGGGAGGGCCAGTTTGTGCAGACCGGCCTGTTCGAGAACTCCGCGTTCCTGGTCGGCCAGCACATGATGCAGATGGCGACCACCGGCCAGCCGGCAGCGCCGATGCCCAGCCGTCTTTCAGCGTGGGCGATCTATGACGTGTTCAACGCCCGGGATGACGAGCAGGTGTTCATGGGCGTGGTGAGTGACAGCCAATGGCTGAGCTTCTGCCAGGCGTTTGGTTTTGAACAACTGGGCAGCGACCCCGAACTGGCGCGCAACACCCAGCGTGTGCATGCCCGTTCGCGAATCCTGCCGCTGGTGCGGGAGCGGCTGGCCACGCTGCCCAAGCAGCAAATCATGGACATGTGCGAGCAGGCCGGCTTGCCGTTCTCGCCGATCCAGCGGCCTCAGGATCTGTTTGACGATGTGCACCTGAATGCCTCCGGCGGCCTGGCGCACCTGACGCTGGATAACGGCGAGGAAGTGAAGGTGCCGATGCTGCCGTTTGAAATGAATGGCCGGCGTTTCGATACGCGCCTGAACGTGCCACAACTGGGCAGCCATTCGCAGGCGTTACTTGAAGAGCTGGGTTATGCCGCCAGCGATGTCGACGCCTTGCGCGCTCGTGGCGTGGTCCGCTAGGTCCTTTTGTCGCCATTCCAATAACAATAATGTCGAGGAAACCCGTCATGGCAATTGTCACGACACCTGCATCAGGCGCCCCAGCCATCACCGCCGTGGTGCTGGATGCAGAGCAAACCCGCGTCCTGCACAAGGCCGCCTGGCGTCTGATCCCGCTGCTCGCCCTGGCTTACTTTTTCAACTACCTGGACCGCACCAGCGCTGGCTACGCCGCCTTGCAAATGACCGAACAGCTGGGTTTGACCGCCACGCAATTCGGCCTGGGTGCGGGGATTATGTTCGTTGGCTACTGCCTGTGTGAGGTGCCGAGCAACCTGGCGATGTACCGCTTTGGCGCCCGGCGGTGGATGGCGCGCATCATGATTACCTGGGGGATTGCGGCGGCTGCCACCGCCTGGGTCGTCGGCCCCTACAGCTTCTACGCCATGCGCCTGGTGCTGGGTGTGGCCGAGGCCGGGTTCTTTCCCGGCGTGATCTTTTTCCTGACCCTGTGGTTTCCGGCGCAGTACCGCACGCGGGTGCTGGCATGGTTTACCGCGGCCACGCCGATTTCGTTCCTGGTGGGCGGCCCGCTGTCGGTGTGGCTCCTGCAAATGCACGGCATCTGGGGTTTGGCAGGCTGGCAATGGATGTTTCTGATCGAGGGCGTCCCGGCGTGCATCCTCGGGCTGATCACGTTGAAAGTGCTGACCAACCAGCCTTCCGAAGCCAAATGGCTGTCGGCAAAGGAACGTGCCGTGCTCACCGGCTTGCTGGCTGAAGAGCAAAGCCAGGGCCAGCACCGCCACGGCTTCAAGGCTGCCCTGAAAGACCCTCGGGTGTGGATCCTCAGCTCGATTACCTTCAGTTTTACCCTGGGCTCCTACGGCATTGGAATCTGGCTGCCGCAGATGCTCAAGGCCCACGGTGTCGAGATCAGCATGATTGGCTGGGTGGCGGCGATTCCCTACTTTTTTGCAACCATCGGCCTGTTGGTTTGGGCGAAACACGTGGACCGCACCGGCAAGGGGATTTTCAACCTGACCGTGGCCATGCTGCTGGCTGGCCTGGCGCTATTGGTCGCCTTGCAGATGGACACATTGGTGGCCGCCCTGGCCGGGATCACCCTGGCGCTGGTGGGGACGATTGCCGGCAAGACCATTTTCTACACCTTGCCGGGCAAGTTCCTGCGTGGCCAGGCCGCTGCCGGTGGTATTGCGCTGATTAACTCGATTGGTGCCTTTGGCGGTTTTGTCGGGCCATACCTGATGGGCTTTCTCAAGGATTACACCGGCTCGTTCACGGCGGGCCTGATGGTGATGGGGTGCATCATGTTCGTCGCGGCCGCGATGGTTATGTCGCTGCGGCTTTTCCTGCGGGAAGCATAATGCGGTGGCTGCACCCCGGCGCAAAAGGGTATGTTACGGCGACTGAAAGTGTCTGGCGCGACCGGGACGGCAATGATGCCGCCGCTTGCGCCGGCGATGAATACCCAATGAGTGGCCATGAGTACCGAACCCAACAACAGTCTTGCTGATCAAGCCGGCAGTCCGGAAGGCGGCGTTGCTGCAGTCGATCGCGCGTTTTCCATTCTCGCGGCCTTTAATATCGACCAGGAGAGCTTGAGCCTGGCGGAGATCGCCCGGCGCACCGGCTTGTATAAAAGCACCATCCTGCGCCTGATCACCTCGCTGGAAAAAGCCGGGTTTGTGCGGCGCTTGAGTGACGGCCAATACGCCGTCGGGCCTGAACCTCTGCGCCTGTCCCAGCTATATCAAGCCTCGTTCCGCTTGCGGGATGTGATCCTGCCGCTGCTGGAATCCATCACCGAAGAGAGCGGCGAGACCTCGTCTTTTTACGTCTATGAAAACGGCAGCCGGGTGGTGTTGTTCCGTGTCGAGCCCAAGCGCGCGGTGCGGGTCTCGGTGCTGGAAGGCGCGCGGTTCCCGCTGCATGCCGGGGCTTCCGGCAAGGTCCTGCGCGCGTTCTCACGCCAGGGTGACGCCACACTGACTCAGGAGCGTGAACGCTGCTGGGCCTGCTCGTTCGGCGAACGCGACCCGGAAACCACCGCCGTCTCCGTCCCCGTGTTTGCAATGGGCGGTGAGCTCAAGGGCGCGTTGACGCTGTCGGGCCCCTCCGACCGATTGCTGAAAGAACACATCCCCCACGCCGCATCGATCCTGCTGCGCAACGCGGCGATCGCCACCAGCGCGTTGGGCGGCAACAACACCGCGTTGCGAGCGGCCCTGGAAAAACTCAATCCTTGAAGGGGTGGTGTTTTTGTGGGCTGATCTGGAATTCAACACAGGACGATCAAGATGGACGTGGCAATGGAACTGTCGTTTGAGGTGACGGAGCAAGAGCGCCAGGCCATCCTTCAGCCGCTGAGGGCATACAACATCAGCCAATGCGGCGAGAACCCGTTCGAAACGTTCGGGCTGTTACTGCGTGATCCCGCCAGCCAGGAAGTGGTGGGCGGCCTGTACGGGAAAATTTCCTATGGCTGGATGTTCATTGAGCTGTTGAGCGTGCCTGAGTCAATGCGCACTCAAGGCATGGGCTCGCGGCTGATGCTCGCGGCTGAGGAGCTGGCACGGGAGAAAGGGTGTGCGGGGATCTGGCTGGACACCTTCAGCTTCCAGGCGCCCGGGTTCTACCGGAAGATGGGTTTCAGCGAGTTCGGGCATATTGCCGAGTACCCGCCAGGACACACGCGCCACTTTTTCCAGAAGCACCTGGGCTGAGGGCTAGCGGGTCACCGACCGCCACGTGACCAAGCCGTCCAGCCCTTTATCGGACTTCAAGTACCTGAGCACGTTCTGCGCCTGGGCCTTCTCTTCAAACGGGCCGACAAATGCCCTCTAACGCTTCAAACACCCACAAACTTTATTGGATTGCAGCAACAATTTTTCTTGTTGGACACCTCCCTCCCCAAGCAGCAAAGATGCGGCCACTGACGCTCGACCTTCCAGGTCAACAATAAAAAATCGAGCCGGGCTGCACGCCGTTTTCTTGCAGTGAACCCTTTGTTCACTACCTGCTTTACTGGCGCCGCAGCGCGCACTTAAGGACCTCACCACCATGCAAACTGTTGTGAACCTATGGCCGCTGATTGGCGTACTCGTCATCGTGGTCGGCTTTGTGTTGCGCTTCAATCCGCTGCTGGTCGTCACGGCGGCAGCGATTGCCACCGGGTTTGCCGCCCACTTTCCACTGGAAAAGATCCTCGCCACCATGGGCGACGGCTTCCTCCAGACTCGCGCCTTGCAATTGATCCTGTTGTTGCCCCTGGCTGTCATCGGCTTGCTGGAGCGCCATGGCTTGCGCCTGCATGCGCAAAACTGGATCGCGCGCTTTGAGCGGGCCACGGTCGGGCGCTTGCTGATCATCTATCTCTTTGTGCGTGAATCCACAGCGGCCATGGGCCTGACGAGTCTGGGCGGGCACCCGCAGATGGTGCGCCCGTTGCTGGCGCCGATGGCCGAAGGTGCGGCGGAAAAACGCTATGGCAAACTCCCCGACAAGCTTCGCCACAAGGTCCTGGCCATGTGTGCCGCGACCGACAACGTCGGGCTGTTTTTTGGCGAGGATATCTTCGTCGCCTTTGGTGCGATTGCGTTGATGCACACCTTCCTGCTGGGTTCGGGGATTGATGTCGAACCTCTGCACATTGCGGTCTGGGGCATCCCGACGGCGATCTGCGCCTTCATCATTCACGCCATTCGCTTGCACCGCTTTGACCGAATGCTGACCCGAGAGCTGTTACCGGCCAACACAGCGGAGGCGGCGCAATGATCATTTCCATTCAATACCTGTACTGGCTGGCCGGCGTTCTGCTGGTGATCACCGCCGGGATGATCCTGATGGATCGCACCCACCCCAAGCGCTGGTCGAGTTCGTTGTTCTGGCTGCTGTTTGCCATTCCGTTCCTGGTGGGGGAGCGCCTGCCCTCGGTGGTGGTCGGCGTGGGCGTGGTGGTGATGGCACTCATCGCGGGCCTGGGCGGCGTAGGCCGCGGCGCGCATGCCCAGTTGCATGACAAGGCCGCACGGGCCAGCGCAGGTCGCCTGGGGCATAAACTGTTTATCCCGGCATTGGCCATTCCGTTGACCACGGTGATCGGCTCGGTATTGCTCAAACACACCGAGATCGGCGGCGTGCCGCTGCTGGACCCGAAGAACACCACCTTTGTTTCCCTGGGTATCGGCTGCCTGATTGCACTGGCGCTGGCCTGCTGGCTGACGCGGGACACGCCGGTGCAAGCCCTTCGCGAATCCCGGCGCCTCACCGAAGCGCTGGGCTGGGCGATGGTGCTGCCGCAGATGCTGGCGATGCTCGGGCTGTTGTTCAACGAAGCGGGCGTGGGCACAGCGGTGGCGCACATCACCACCACCTATATCAACCTGGATTACAAGCTGGTAGCGGTGATGGTGTATGTGTTGGGCATGGCACTGTTTACCGTGATCATGGGCAATGGCTTTGCCGCCTTCCCGGTGATGACCGGCGGCGTTGGCGTACCGGTGCTGGTGGGCATCTACGGCGGCAACCCGGCGGTGATGGCTGCCATCGGCATGTTCTCCGGTTACTGCGGTACGCTGATGACACCCATGGCGGCCAACTTCAATATTGTCCCGGCGGCGTTGCTGGAGCTGCCGGATAAAAACGCGGTCATCAAGGCACAGATGCCGACCGCGTTGATGATGCTGGTGGTCAATATTGTCCTGCTCTACCTGCTGATGTGAGGCTGTAATGCGCACTGTATTGCTGACGGGTTTCGAACCGTTTGACCAAGACCTTGTCAACCCGTCCTGGGAGGCGGTACGCCTGTTGGAGGGTGTGCAGTTGGGCGCTGATGTGCGGATTGTCGCGCGCCAGTTACCCTGTGCCTTTGCCACGGCGGGCGAGCGCCTGGCTCAGCTGTTGGCCGAACACCGCCCGCAGATGGTCATTGCTGTCGGGCTGGGCCCCGGGCGCAGTGATATTTCCATCGAGCGGGTCGCGATCAACCTCAACGACGCGCGGATTCCGGACAACCTGGGTGAGCAACCTGTCGACACGGAAGTGCTGCCCGGCGGCCCTGCGGCCTACTTCGGCACCTTGCCGAGCAAGGCCATGGTGAGGGCCGTGCGCGAGGCCGGCATTGGGGCCAGCGTGTCGCAAACCGCCGGCACTTTCGTGTGCAACCAGGTGTTCTATCTGTTGCAGCACGCGCTCGCCGGGTCAGGGGTACGCAGCGGTTTCATCCATGTGCCGTGGCTGCCCGAGCAGGTGGTGGGCCGAATACCCGAGCCGGCCTCGATGGCGTTGCCGATGCAGGTCGAGGGCTTGCGGATTGCGCTGCTGACGGCCTGGAATACCCTGGTGGATATCACTGAAACGGGTGGGCAAGTCAGCTGAGGTTTTCGGCTTCGCGTCCCGGGAAAAACAACGCGAAGCAGGTCACACCGCTCTCGCTGCTCACGCTGTATCGGCCGTTATGCAACTGCATGATGGTCGCGACAATTGACAGCCCCAATCCATTGGAATGCGCCGAACGCTCCCGTGATTCATCCACGCGATAAAACCGCTCGAACAACCTGGGCAAGTGCTCCGCCGGGATGGTCGCGCCGTGGTTGGTCACTGTCAGGTTGATGCCTTCGGCGCAGGGTGTGGCCTGGATCAGCAGTTCAGAGGCGGGCGCACCATATTTGATGGCGTTGGCGCACAGGTTGGCCAGGGCACGGCGCAGCAGCATCGGCTCGGCCCAGATCACACCGGCGCCCTGGGCGAGGATGCTGATGTCGACATCGCCCGCCAGGCCTTCGAAGTAGTCGGCCATGCGTTCCACTTCGTCGGCCGCGTCCAGTTCCTGGCGCTGGCGCAGCGCACTGGCCGGGTCGGTGCGGGCCAGGAACAGCATGTTGTCGAGCATGCGCGCCAGGCGTTCGAGTTCTTCGACGTTGGAGGCCAGCAGTTGCTGGTAGGCCTCGATGCTACGGTGTTGCTGCAGCGCCACCTGGGTTTCCCCGAGCAAGTTATTGATCGGCGTGCGCAGTTCGTGGGCCATGTCGGTGGAGACTTGGCCCAGTTGCACAAAACCCTTGGCCAGGCGTTCGAGCATGGTGTTGAACGAATCAATCATCGGCAGCAGTTCTTTGGGGGCGCCGTGGCTGTCGAGGCGCGCGGCGAGGTTGCCGACGCCGATGCCCTGGGCATGCACGGCCAGGCGCCGCAATGGCAGCAGGCCGCGATGCACCATCAGGTAGCCGACCACCGCCAGTACCAATGCCGCGATGCTGGCGAGGATATAGACACTCAGCCGGTAGCTGGCGAGCACTGCGGTGCGCTCGGTCATCAACCGCCCGGTAGTGACTTGCAGGCTGCCCAGGTCGCCTGAATCGATGGTGGCGGCGAGGGTGGAGAAGGGGACGCCATTGACGCCGGGTAAATGCTGCACGTCGGCGAATTCCAGGGCGTGGTCCCGGGGCACCGGTGCAACGTCGGGCATGTCGATGTTGCCGGGGTTCACTTCCAGCAGCGGTTTCTGCCCGGGTGCGGCGATGCTCAGTACCGATTCGCGGTTGCCCAGCATGTTCTGGAACAGTTCGGGCTTGGTCTTGATCAGGTCCAGGGTGTTGCTGTCGTTCAGCAGGTTGCGCAGTTGGTCGACGCGGTAGATCAGCGCAGCGTCGTCGCGGTGGATCAGTTCGCGCTCAAGGTCGCGGTACAGCGCCACGCCGAGGGTTGCCAGCAGGGCGAACGCCAGCAGGGCGAAGATCAGCGCCAGGCGCAGCGTCAGGGAGTAATGCCGGGGCTTGCTCATGGTTGCGTATCGAAGCGATAGCCGATGCCGCGCACGCTATGGATCAGCTTGAGCTGGAACGGGTCGTCGATTTTCAGGCGCAGGCGGCGCACGGCCACGTCGACCACATTGGTGTCGCTGTCGAAATTCATGTCCCACACCCTTGAGGCGATCAGCGAGCGCGAGAGTACCTGGTCCTGATGGGTGGCGAACAAGTGCAACAAGGCGAACTCCTTGTTGGTCAGGGTGATGCGCACGCCGCCACGGCTGACGCGGCGCTTGAGCACGTCGATCTGCAGGTCGGCGATCTGCAAGTGTTCTTCTTCACGGCTTGGCCCGCGCCGGGTCAGGGTGCGCAGGCGCGCCACCAGTTCGGCGAAGGAAAACGGCTTGATCAGGTAATCGTCGGCGCCCAGTTCCAGGCCCTTGATGCGGTCGGCAATATCGTCCCGGGCGGTCAGGAACAGCACCGGCGTGTCGGCTTCCTTGCGCAGGCGACGCAGCACTTCCCAGCCGTCCATCTTCGGCATCATCACGTCCAGCACGATCACGTCGAACGGGGTTTCCAGGGCCTGGTGCAAACCGTCCACGCCATCGCGGGCAAGGCTCACGGAGTAACCCAGTTCCTGCAGGCCGTTAAGCAGGTAGTTGCCCGCTTTGGGCTCGTCTTCGACTACGAGGATATTCATGGGATTCGCCCTGGTGATGTGCAGTTCTTGCGTGGCGCAAGTGTAGCCCGATCAATTGTCATTGGGGCAGCCGATGCCCTGTACTTGATAGTCCAGCACGTGTTCGCGGCCCTGGCTGTCGAGGTAGTCGAGGCGCGCAGGGACAATGCCGCACTGGCCGTAGGTATCGGTGCTCGACAGTACTTTGGCCACGTCCATGTGCATGAAGAAGCCGGGGGTGTCATGGATCACCGAGGTGGTGGCGGTGGTATCGGCAAAGGCCGAGCCGGTGGCGAGGAGGGCAGCAAAGCCGAGGATAAACAGTTTCATGGCGGTATCTCTCTTTAAGGGTTGGCTGCCGGTATCCGGCAGTGAGTTCACAGTAACCAGGCGACACAAACAGCCAGCCAACAGGATGATGACAAGATCGTAATGAAGGGCTTAAGGCTGGCGGCCGGACGCTTCGAGGATCAGGTCGGTGATTTCCTTGGCGTGGGAAACCAGGGACAAGTGGCTCGATGGCACCTCGATGGTGGTGGCGTTCATGCGCTTGGCGAGAAAGCGTTCCAGGTCCGGGTTGATGGTCTGGTCATTGCTGGACACCGCATACCAGGACGGCTTGGTGTGCCACGCGGCGTTGACGGTGCGACCGCTGAACAGGGTCTTGGCGATCGGTTGTTGCACGGCGTACAGCTCCATGGCCTTGGCGTGGGGTACATCGGCGGCAAAGTACTTGAGGAAGGCGTCCTGGTTCAGGGTCAGGTAACCGTCGTGCTCCACCACACCGGCCCGCACGGGTGTGCTTGGGTACTTGGCGGACAGGGCGACGAAGTCTTCGTTGGCGTCCGGAGCGCGGGCGGCGACGTATACCAGGGAGCTGACCTTGGGGTTGGCCCCGGCGTCGCTGACCACGGTGCCGGCGTAGGAATGGCCGACCAGCACGGTAGGGCCGTCCTGTTGATCGAGTACGCGATTGGTGGCGGCAACGTCATCCGCCACTGAGGTCAGCGGGTTTTGCACGGCGGTTACATGCAAGCCGGCGGCCTGCAGGCGGGTAATCACTTCGGACCAACTGGAACCGTCGGCCCAGGAGCCGTGTACCAGCACTACGTTATTGGCTTTCACCGGTGCAATCGGGCCGGCCACGGCGGCGCCGGTCCCCAGCATCAACAGGCTGGCGGCGATCAGGCAGAGTTTGCTTGCAGGTTTCATGGGCGGCCTCGCTTCATTTTCAGTGGGAAGTTGGGTCACCCGCTGTGGGTGACTGACGACTTCACTGTATGAAGTGAGGGTGCGGGCAACACTGACAGCTTGATGACAAGTTTGTAATGCAATGGGCAGCCGGAAGGCTGCCCTGGTTGGACGGTGACCCATCAGACAGTACGGGCTGCTTGCAGGCGTTCAGCGCCGCCTTCCGCCAGGCCGCGTTCGTGCAGGCGATCTGCGCCGCCCTCGGCGAGCAGGTGGGATGGCTGGTCTTTGACCGCGCCAGCGTGGGTGTCGGCCGACGCCATGGATGACAGCCCGAGGCCCGCGATGACAGTCAGGCCGAGTACCAGGGACGAAGCTTTCGAGAGATTGAACATGATGAGGCTCCTACGCGTGAGTCAGCCGGATTGGCTGGTGGTCGTAGTTAATCGCCGGGGTGTATCTGCCATGTGTGCCCAGGCATGGCGAAATGCGGGTTCGCGTATCCAGGCGGGGTTCCCATACAGTCCGATACAAACCACGGGAAGGTTTACAGCGTTTGGGCCGATCCGTAGATTGCACCAGGCAAGTGGTTCGTCAGCGCCCAAGACCGGGTGACGAAAGCAAGAGGAAGCCGAGCAGTGTCCACCCGCGATTCAGCTGTATTCGCCCACCGTTACCGCGCCTTTCTGTTCGATATGGATGGCACACTCCTGAACTCCATTGCCGCCGCCGAGCGCGTATGGGCCACCTGGGCTGAACGCCATGGGCTGGATGTCGAGGCCTTTCTGAAGACCATCCATGGTGCCCGGGCCATCGATACCATCACCCGCCAGGCGTTGCCCGGTGTGGACGCGCAGGCTGAGGCGCAGTGGATTACCGAGGCTGAACTTGAGGATGTGGAAGGGGTGGTGGCTATTGCGGGCGCGGTGGAATTCCTCAACGCATTGCCCGGCGATCAATGGGCGCTGGTTACGTCTGCCCCCAAGGCACTGGCTCTGCGCCGTATGCAGGCGGCCGGGATCAACCCGCCGGCGGTGCTGGTCACCGCGGAGGATGTCGCCAGCGGCAAGCCGGATCCGGCCTGTTATGTGCTCGGTGCGCAACGGCTGGGAGTACCGGTACAGGACTGCCTGGTGTTTGAGGATGCCAGCGTCGGGATTCGCGCCGGCGAGGCGGCGGGGGCCGATGTGATGGTGGTGACGTCGACCCACCTTGTGCCCATGGTCACCGCGCATCCGTCGATTGACGGGTATGAGCGTCTACAGGTTCAGCGGGACGAAGCCGGGCTGTTGCATCTACAGCGCCTGGCGTAAAAAAAAGGCCGACCCGGTTACCCGGATCGGCCTTCTTCGTAAAGGGGCGGTTCAACGTTGGAGCCGTTTCCAGTGAGCGTCTGCAGGCGGTTGCCCTTGAGCCCCTGGCGGGACAAGACCATTTCCTTGAGGATTTCGCTGGCAAGCCTGGCAATCGCCTCCGGCCCTCGATGGTGTGCGCGGACGATGCCGGTCACCGCAAAGTGATCAGCTTCCGGGCCGCTGAGAATCGCGGAAAGCGTGCCATCGGCATGCAGGGTGCAGACGATTTTGTAGCTCGGCAGGCGCGCTGCCAGTGCTGATTCGATTTCGCTTTTACTCAGTGTGTCCATCAGCGCTACAACCTTTCACCGACCGTGCATGCCCAAGCATAGGTTGTGTCGCGCAGCTGTAAATACCGGCGATCTGATAGCAAGTGCGGCGACGGTTTCAACCCGCTTGCGGGATACACCGCGCTGGGGCAACGAACTTCAAGATGAAACCCAAAGCCGTCAGGATGAGGCTTTGCGGCGATCACTGTGAGGCGCGCGCCGGCACAGTCTGCGATGGACGGCGACCTGAATGGGCTTGAGGCAGAAGAAAAACAAGTACGCGCTCAGGAACAGCGTCAGGTCCAGCCATGAGTAGGCTTTGTCGGAGGAACCTTCGATTTCGAACTTGAGGCCATACTCCAGCGCCACAAACGCCACGCTGATCAGCGTGACAATCAACCAAGACTTGGATAAGTAAGGCTGTTTAACGGTACGCCTCATCAACGTGCTCCTTGGCGCGCTGCAGACTGTAGGGGATTTGTCACGAGATTCGGCCCTGGAAAACTCCACAAGTTCCCTTTGTTTGCAGGATGGTTCATGCGTAGAACGCAGCCAGCGACTATTACTGAGAAGTGTTCCTGCCATGTGTCATACAAAAGGGAGTACGCCTTATGTTGGTTCAGTGGTTTCTTGCAGCAGTCCATTTACTGGCATTCGCCATGGCATTGTCGGCCGTGCTTGCGCGTGGCAAGGCATTGCGCGGTGTATCTGATAGTGACCCATCCACCCTGCGCCGCGTATTGATCGCGGACAACATCTGGGGAATCAGTGCCCTGGTGTTATTGGTAACCGGTGGCCTGCGGGCCTTTGGCGGCTACGAAAAGGGCAGTGATTATTACCTGCACCAGCCGTTGTTTCACGTGAAGATGACGCTGCTTGTATTAATTTTGTTACTGGAGCTCGCGCCGATGATTCGCTTTATCAAATGGCGCATCGCGTTGGCGCGTGGCACGCGCCTCGATTTGCACCAGGCAGGTCTTTTTGCGCGCATCAGCCATGTGCAGGCGTTACTGCTGGTGCTGATGATGATTGCAGCGAGTGGCATGGCACGCGGTGTCGGCCTGGGATGACGCTGGCCTGACGCTGGAACAAGGGAATAGGGCGCGCTGGCCGCGGGAAGCCGCGAGCAGGCTGAAAGAGGTTTTCGCCAGCCGTTACAGTGAACGAAAGGGCTGGCTACTGGAGGCGCTTCAAGGTGTCTGGTTTTTATCCGGAGCCGTCAGGCCCGCCTGGATACGTTGGTAGATCTCCTCGCGATGCACGGCAACGTCCTTTGGAGCATTGATGCCGATTCTTACTTGCTGGCCGCTAACGCCCAGGATGGTGATCGTGATGTCATCACCGATGTTTATGCTTTCACCGACTTTGCGGGTGAGTATCAGCATGGACTTCTCCTTGATTGCTTTGAAGGACACATGTTTCAGACAGGGCAGATGTCGGATGTGTGTAGCTTACTGCGAAGCGCTTCCCTGTGGCTGCCTCTTTTAGGACGCATAGAGGCGGCATTAATTCCCATGCCGCCATCATACAGGTCTGCGATACATCATTCGCATTGTTTAAGCCAACGTTTATGACGGCCAGAATAGACAGTGAATGATAAAGTCGCCTCTTTGATCCTCTAAGGAGCAGGGTAGTGCGTAAAGTAGCGATGGCAATTGCGGTGTTGGCATTGGCCGGTTGCGGTGAAGGTAAAAGTGTCGACGCCCCCAAGGCCAGGCCTGCCGTTGCCGAGGCGCCCGCCCAGGCGCAACCTGCGGTCGGCGCGATCGCCTCTCAAGAATGGGATGTATGGGTGGGGCCGCCGGATCACAAGCTGCAGGCGATGACTGACCTGACCGCGTGGTTGCTGGAACACGGTTTCAGTTTCTATCTGGCGAAGGAAGACGGTAAGGACCAGGTGCTGCTGGGCCCATTCAGCACCAAGGCCGAGGCCGAGGCGAAACAAGCGCAGTTGACCGAGAAACTGGCCACTGCGAAGAAGAATGACACGGTGTCCGAGGTCATCGAACACAAGGTTGCGCAGTAAAGAGTCGACAAGCGGGAGGCCATGGCGCTCCCGCTTTTTTCGTTCAGCCGCAGGCTTTCAAGTTCACCGGGCCGACAAATTCATTGCCGCGCCCCATCACGCACGCCACGGTTTGATTGCGCTGGCGTTCCCAGGGCTGTACCGGGTAGGTCTTGTTCCAGGCTTCATACAGCTGGCGATCCTGTTTCGACAGGCGCAGGCCATACTGCTTGCTCATATAGAAATAGGTTCGGGCGATCATGCCGCGAATGGAAGGGCGGGGCATGACCTTCTTGGCCTTGAAGTCCACCTGGGTCAGGCATGATCCATATTGGCCGCTTTGTACCGGCAGCCAGCCAAAACTGAAATTGTTTCGGTCGCCATTCACCTCGCCGATGCTCGGCACCAGGTTGTGCAGGTCGGCTTCGGCCCGCTTGTAGACCGCGTCCTTGCGGGTGCAGTTCTTGCGCCCGCCATCCTGCCAGCACTGGCGCTGATGGCCGATCTGCCAGGCCGGAACAATGTGTTCCCATTCAATACGTGCTGCCCGGTTGGCGTTTTTGCGCGGGATATAGCCGCAGGCTTTCAGGTCTACCCGGTTGCCGTTGTATTTGCAGCCGCAATAGAACTCCGTGGATTGCGGTTCATACAGTTTCCAGGCGATTTTCTTGGCTTCGCTGAATGTCCTGGGGGCTTGGGCTTGAGCGGTAACAGCAAAAAACACACACAACAGACTGATAAAACGGACACTCATTGACTCAATCTTCCTTCGGCACAACCCAGAAAATCTGCACGCCGCCGTCATCGCGATAGGCGAGGGTGACGTTGTCGTTTTCTGCGATCTCCTCCAGTAGTCGTGCCCACTCGTCTTCCGGTTCCTCCGGCAAACGGAAGATCAACGCCGCCTTGTTCTTCTGGGCGTTGGTGGAATTGATGATTTTTTGCACGCGAACGGCCAGGCGTTGATAGGCGTCAGGCGCTGCGGGTGCTGCGGAAGAAGGCTTTGCCACGGAGTATTCCTTATTAGGCTGTACGTGCATACAGTATTTAACTGTGGGCAATTTCGCAACTGCTTAAAATTCAAGAAGTTCTTCTGACAGTGGTTTTGCCGATTTGGTGTAGGAACGCTTTGTTTTTCAAAGTTTTTTTTGCGCGGGGGATAAAGCGGGGGAAATCAGACCCGCTCGCGGTACGCCACGAGCGGGATGGCCCAACCGTTGCCGGCCGGGCCCGGGAGCGATCAATATTCCCAGAACATCCGTTGCAGTTCCTTGCTGTCCTGGGTTTTGGTCAGGGCGACCATGGCCAGGATGCGGGCTTTCTGCGGGTTCAGGTCATGGGCAACTACCCAGTCGTATTTGTCGTCTGGTTGTTCGGCGTTACGCAGAACGAAACCACCGGCATTCACGTGGGAAGAGCGAATGATCTGTACGCCTTGCTTGCGCAGTTCCTGCAGGGCAGGCACCACCTTGGACGACACCGAACCATTGCCGGTACCGGCGTGGATGATGGCTTTCGCGCCGGCCTGGGCCAGGGCCTTGTAGGCGGTGTCGCTTACGTTGCCATAGGAATAGGCGATTTCGACGTCCGGCAGGCTTTTGATGGTCTTGATGTCGAATTCCGAGTTCATGGTGTGACGCTTGGCTGGCAGGCGGAACCAGTAGGATTTGCCTTCAACCACCATGCCCAGCGGGCCCCATGGGCTCTTGAACGCTTCAGTCTTGATGTTGATCATCTTGCTGACGTCGCGACCCGACTGGATCTCGTCGTTCATGGTCACCAGTACGCCTTTGCCGCGGGCGTCCTTGCTGCCGGCGACGGCAACGGCGTTGTACAGGTTGAGCATGCCATCAGCCGACATGGCGGTGCCTGGGCGCATCGAGCCGACCACGACGATTGGCTTGTCGGTCTTTTCCACCAGGTTGAGGAAGTAGGCAGTCTCTTCCAGGGTGTCGGTACCGTGGGTGATCACGATGCCGTCGACGTCCTTGCTGTCGGCCAGTTCGGCGACACGACGACCCAGTTGCAGGAGGTTTTCGTTGGTGATGCTTTCGGAGGCAATTTGCAATACTTGTTCGCCGCGGACATTGGCGATCTGGCTAAGCTCAGGAACACCGGCGATCAATTGTTCGATGCCGACCTTGGCGGCCTGGTAGGTCGCACTGTTGGCCGCGCTGGCGCCGGCGCCGGCGATGGTGCCGCCGGTGGCAAGGATCACCACGTTGGACAGTTTTTGCTGGGTTTCAGCTTCTTTTGCCTGAGCGGCAACGGGGAACAACAGCAGGAGGGCTAACGCGCCCGGTACGAAAGTTTTCAACGCAGATTTCATTATTCTTCTCTCTAGTTTTGATGAGTGCTGATGCAGGTTCATCTAGAAACACTCGGGCGGTTCTGAACGCCACGAGGTGCTGAGTAAGAGCAGGATTTGTACCAGCGGGATTTTGTTTGGCAATAGAATTTAACCTATTGATTTATATCTATATTTGTTTGATTTGTAAGTAAATGGCTTGGTCTTCTGTCCGGCTTTCCGAACAAAGCGGTGCACGGGTGTTCGGTTGTCCGAAAAGGATGACGGAAAAGTTTGGTTTTAAACGCAGGAGGCACGCCGCGACCTGTCGTTTCAGAGAACGATCCAGCAACGCGGATGTTTAAAGGGGGTACCGGATGGCTTCGAGGGCAGGGCGTAAAGCGGATTCATCAAAAGGCTGTTTTCTCCCGTTGACAAATCTCGACAAGCTTCTCATAGTTTGACCTAACGCAAACGTTTGCGAGATGTTTCACGGGGTCCTCCTCGAGTGTCGTGAAAGCTCGTATCAGCCGCCCGGGTGGGTTGGCTGCCGAAGCGTTCTTCGGTGCAAGCGTTGCTCACAATAATCATAAGATCGGAGTGAACCCATGAAGCTGCCATTTGCTGGACGTCTTCTTGCTGTCGCTGTGCTTGCTGCCGCATCCGCTGCCCTGCCTCTTTCCTCTGCATTTGCTGCCGAGACCGCCGCCAAACCCAAGGTCGGCCTGGTCATGAAATCCCTCGCCAACGAATTCTTCGTCACCATGCAAGACGGTGCCAAGGAATACCAGAAGGCCCACTCCGCCGATTTCGACATGATCACCAACGGGATCAAGAACGAAACCGATACCAGTGCACAGATCGATATCGTCAATCAGATGATCCTGTCCAAGGTTGACGCGATCGTCATTGCTCCCGCCGATTCGAAAGCCCTGGTCACCGTGCTGAAAAAGGCCTCCGACAAAGGCATCAAGATCGTCAACATCGACAACCGTCTTGATGTGGATGTACTGAAAAGCAAAAACCTTGATATCCCGTTCGTAGGTCCAGACAACCGCAAGGGCGCGCGCCTGGTCGGTGAAGAACTGGCCAAGCACCTCACCAAGGGTGACCAGGTTGGCATCATCGAAGGTGTGTCCACCACCACCAACGCCCAGCAGCGTACCGCTGGCTTCAAGGACGCGATGGATGCCGCCGGCATGAAGATCGTCTCCACCCAATCCGGTGAGTGGGAAATCGACAAGGGCAACGCGATTGCCGCTGCCATGCTCCAGGCAAACCCGAACATCAAGGCACTGCTGGCCGGTAACGACAACATGGCACTGGGCGCAGTATCCGCCGTACGTGGCGCCGGCAAGGCTGGCAAGGTGCTGGTCGTAGGCTACGACAACATCGAGGCCATCAAGCCGATGCTGCAGGACGGCCGTGTCCTGGCCACCGCCGACCAGGCTGCTGCCCAGCAAGCCGTTTTCGGTATCCAGAACGCTCTGAAGCTGGTCAAGGGTGAAAAAGTCGATGCCGTGGATGGCATGATCGAAACCCCGGTCGAACTCATCCTCAAGAAGTAATTCCCCGGCAGCACAAAACAGCGTCCGCTCACCCGAGCGGACGCCTGGAGACGTTCCTATGTCATCTTCCGCACCGAACGCTGTCCTCTCGGTCAGCGGTATCGGCAAGACCTATGCCCAACCGGTTCTATCCGACATCACCCTGACGCTCAATCGTGGGGAAGTGTTGGCGCTTACCGGTGAGAATGGCGCGGGGAAAAGCACCCTGTCGAAAATCATCGGCGGGCTGGTCACCCCGACCGACGGCCAGATGCAGTTCAATGGCCAGGCCTACACGCCAGGCAGTCGGACCCAGGCTGAAGAGCAGGGCATCCGCATGGTCATGCAGGAGCTTAACCTGCTGCCAACCCTGACGGTCGCTGAAAACCTGTTCCTCGATAACCTGCCCAGCCACGGTGGCTGGATCAGCCGCAAGCAACTGCGCAAGGCCGCCATTGAAGCCATGGCCCAGGTCGGCCTGGACGCTATCGACCCGGACACCCTGGTCGGCAGCCTCGGCATCGGCCACCAACAGATGGTCGAAATTGCCCGCAACCTGATCGGCGATTGCCACGTACTGATCCTCGACGAACCCACGGCGATGCTGACCGCCCGTGAAGTCGAGATGCTGTTCGAACAAATCACCCGCCTGCAGGCCCGGGGCGTGGCGATTATCTATATTTCCCACCGGCTCGAAGAACTGGCCCGGGTTGCCCAGCGCATTGCGGTGCTGCGTGACGGCAAGCTGGTGTGTGTCGAGCCGATGGCCAACTACAACAGTGAGCAACTGGTCACGCTGATGGTGGGCCGCGAACTGGGCGAGAAAATCGACCTGGGCCCGCGCACCATCGGCGCGCCGCTGTTGACGGTAAAAGGCCTGACCCGCTCGGACAAGGTCCGCGACGTGTCGTTTGAAGTGCGTGCCGGCGAAATCTACGGCATCTCCGGCCTGATCGGTGCGGGCCGTACGGAGTTGCTGCGCCTGATCTTCGGCGCCGACCTGGCCGACAGCGGCACCGTGGCCCTGGGCACACCTGCGCAAGTCGTCAGCATTCGCTCGCCCGTCGACGCGGTTGGCCATGGCATCGCCCTGATCACCGAGGACCGCAAGGGCGAAGGCCTGCTGCTGACCCAATCCATCGGCGCCAACATTGCCTTGGGCAACATGCCGAAGGTGTCCAGCGGTGGCCTGGTGAACAGTCGTGACGAAACGGCCTTGGCCAAGCGCCAGGTCGACGCCATGCGTATCCGCAGTTCCAGTCCGGCGCAGCTGGTGTCCGAGCTGTCGGGTGGCAACCAGCAGAAGGTGGTGATTGGCCGCTGGCTGGAGCGCGATTGCGCGGTGATGCTGTTCGATGAACCGACCCGAGGCATCGACGTCGGCGCCAAATTCGATATCTATGCGTTGCTCGGCGACCTGACCCGCCAGGGCAAGGCGCTGGTGGTGGTGTCCAGCGACCTGCGTGAGTTGATGCTGATCTGCGACCGCATCGGGGTACTTTCCGCCGGGCGCCTGATCGAGACCTTCGAGCGCGACAGCTGGACCCAGGACGAATTGCTTGCCGCTGCTTTTGCCGGCTATCAGAAACGTGATGCGCTGCTCAACGACGCAGCGCCTAGGAATACCCCATGAAAACCACTTCCTCCACCGCAAAACGTGGCGGCAACTTCTATGGCCTGGGCACCTACCTGGGCCTGGCCGGCGCCTTGCTGGCGATGATTGCGCTGTTCTCGTTCCTGAGCGACCACTTCCTCTCGTACGACACCTTCAGCACCCTGGCCAACCAGATTCCCGACCTGATGGTGTTGGCAGTCGGCATGACCTTCGTGCTGATCATCGGCGGCATCGACCTGTCGGTAGGCTCCGTGCTGGCCCTGGCCGCATCGGCCGTCAGCGTGGCGATTCTCGGCTGGGGCTGGAGTGTGTTGCCGGCAGCCGTGCTGGGCATGGGCTGCGCCGCGTTGGCCGGGACCATTACCGGTTCGATCACAGTGGCCTGGCGGATCCCGTCATTCATCGTGTCCCTCGGCGTGCTGGAAATGGCGCGCGGCGTGGCGTACCAGATGACCGGCTCGCGTACCGCATACATCGGTGATTCGTTTGCCTGGCTGTCCAATCCGGTGGCCTTCGGCATTTCACCTTCGTTCATCATCGCGTTGCTGGTGATCATCGCCGCGCAGCTGGTGCTGACCCGTACCGTGTTCGGTCGCTACCTGATCGGCATCGGCACCAACGAAGAGGCCGTGCGCCTGGCGGGTATCAATCCCAAGCCCTACAAGATCCTGGTGTTCAGCCTGATGGGCCTGCTGGCGGGTGTGGCGGCGCTGTTCCAGATTTCGCGCCTGGAAGCGGCCGATCCCAACGCCGGTTCCGGCCTGGAGCTGCAAGTGATCGCTGCGGTAGTGATCGGTGGCACCAGCCTGATGGGCGGGCGTGGCTCGGTCATCAGTACCTTCTTCGGCGTGCTGATCATCTCGGTACTGGCGGCAGGGCTGGCGCAGATTGGCGCCACCGAGCCGACCAAACGTATCATCACCGGTGCCGTGATCGTGATCGCGGTGGTGCTCGATACTTACCGCAGCCAGCGCGCCAGTCGGCGAGCCTGAGCCATGGCAACGATCAAGGATGTGGCCGCGCTGGCGGGGATTTCCTACACCACGGTGTCTCATGTGGTGAACAAGACGCGCCCGGTCAGCGAGCCGGTACGGATCAAGGTCGAGGCGGCCATCAAGCAGCTCGACTATGTACCCAGTGCGGTCGCGCGCTCGCTGAAGGCCAAGACCACAGCCACCATCGGCCTGTTGGTGCCCAACAGCCTCAACCCGTATTTTGCGGAACTGGCCCGGGGCATCGAGGATTACTGCGAGCGTAACGGCTATTGCGTGATCCTCTGCAACTCCGACGATAATGCCGAAAAGCAGCGCAGCTACCTGAGGGTGCTGCTGGAAAAACGCATCGACGGCTTGATCGTGACCTCGGTGGGCGGCGACGACAGCGGCCTGGCGACAGGCCTCAAGGCGGTACGCACGCCGATGGTCATCGTCGACCGTGCACTGGACGGGATTGATGTCGACCTGGTGCGCATCGACCATGAACAGGGCGCTTACCTGGCGACCCGGCACTTGCTCGATCTGGGGCATCGCGACATTGCCTGCATTGGTGGCCCGAGTCATACCCGCGTGGCGCAAATGCGGATGGCGGGCTACTACCGCGCCTTGGCCGAGGCGGGGCTCGAAGTGCCGGCCGGCCGTGTGCTGGAAAGTGATTTCACCAGTACCGGTGGTTACGCGGCCGCGGCGCAATTGCTGGCGGATAATCCCCCCAGCGCGATTTTTGCCGGCAACGACATGATTGGCTTCGGCGTCTTGCGCGCCGCTGCCGAACGTAATATCCGGGTGCCCGGTGAGCTGTCGGTGATCGGGTTTGATGATATCCAGATGAGCCAGTACGTGTACCCGGCGCTGACCACCGTGGGCCAGTCGATCCTGCAGTTGGGAGAGATGGCGGCCGAGCTTTTACTGCGACGAATTGCGACACCCCAATTGCCGATCGATCAGCGCATCGTGACGCCGAGTATTGTCCTGCGCGAGTCGACGGCGCCGTTGGCCGGTGTGTTTGCCCAATACCGCTGAACCGAATTGATGAGTACTGATGTATGCCAGCAAAAGTAGTGGTAATAGGCAGCCTGAACATGGACCTGGTCACCCGGGCCAGCCGGCTGCCCCGCGCCGGTGAGACCCTGATCGGCCAATCGTTTTCCACCGTTCCCGGCGGCAAGGGCGCGAACCAGGCGGTCGCTTCGGCGCGCCTCGGGGCTGAGGTCGCCATGGTCGGCTGCGTGGGCACCGATGCCTATGGCGCGCAATTGCGCGACGCGTTGCTGGTGGAGGGCATTGATTGCCAGGCCGTCAGCACCGTCGACGGTTCCAGCGGCGTGGCGCTGATCGTGGTGGATGACAGCAGCCAGAATGCGATCGTTATTGTCGCCGGTAGCAATGGCGAGCTGACCCCAGCCAAATTACAGGCATTTGACAGTGTGCTGCAGGCTGCCGACGTGATTGTCTGCCAGCTGGAAACGCCGATGGAGACTGTCGGCCATGCCCTCAAGCGCGGTCGCGAGCTGGGCAAAACGGTGATCCTGAACCCGGCGCCGGCCAGTGGTCCGCTGCCCGAGGATTGGTACGCCGCCATCGACTACCTGATTCCCAATGAAAGCGAAGCCTCGGCCTTGAGCGGCGTGGTGGTCGACTCGCTGGACAGCGCCAAGGCCGCCGCGACACGCCTGATCAAGGCCGGTGCTGGCAAAGTGATCATTACCCTCGGCTCCGAAGGCGCGTTGTTTGCCGATGGCCAAGGCTTCGAGCACCTGGTCGCGCCCAAGGTCAAGGCGGTCGATACCACGGCTGCCGGTGACACCTTCGTCGGCGGTTTCGCAGCCGCGCTGGCCAACGGCAGGAGCGAGGCCGAGGCCATTCGTTTCGGCCAGGTAGCCGCCGCGCTGTCCGTGACCCGCGCGGGTGCGCAACCCTCTATTCCCACATTGCATGACGTCCAAGGTTTTGTGCCCTCATGAAAAAGACTCCCTTGCTCAATATCGCGCTGTCGCGGGTGATCGCATCCCTTGGCCATGGCGACATTCTGGTGATCGGTGATGCCGGCTTGCCGGTGCCGCCGGGTGTCGAGCTGATCGACCTGGCGCTGACCAAAGGCATTCCGGATTTCGTCAGTACCTTGCGCATCGTCCTCAGCGAGATGCAGGTGGAAAGCCACGTGCTCGCGGAAGAAATCCTGCTCAAGCAACCGCCGGCCCTGGCGGATCTCAATACCCTGACCGAACAGGCCGCCCTCGGCGAGCGCCGCCTGGTCAGCCATGAAGAGTTCAAGCAGCTCAGCCGCAAGGCGAGGGCGGTGGTGCGCACCGGCGAGTGCCAGCCCTACTGCAATATCGCGCTGGTTTCCGGCGTAACGTTCTAGAATTCCCCAACGACAAGGAGTGCGTCATGCAACGTGGTACCCAAACCCTGCGACACCTGTTCCGGAGTGTGCTGCTTTTGTCCGTGCTAACTGCTGCAAGCGCCCACGCGGCGGAAAAAATCGACCTGATCATCGACACCGACCCCGGTGCCGACGACGTGGTTGCCTTGCTGTTCGCCATGGCTTCGCCCGATGAACTGCAGATCCGCGCGCTGACCACCGTTGCCGGTAACGTGCGCCTCGACAAGACCTCCCGCAACGCACGCCTGGCCCGCGAATGGGCAGGGCGCGAGGACATCCCGGTATATGCCGGTGCACCGAAACCGATGCTGCGCACGCCGATCTACGCTGAAAACATCCATGGCAAGGAAGGCATCTCCGGCGTCACCGTGCATGAGCCGAAAAAAGGCCTGGCCGAAGGCAATGCCGTTGATTACCTGATCAAGACCCTCAGCACCGCCAAGCCCCACAGCATCACCATCGCCATGCTCGGTCCGCAGACCAACCTGGCGCTGGCATTGACCCAGGCGCCGGAGATCACTCAAGGCATCAAGGAAGTGGTGGTGATGGGCGGCGCGCACTTCAACGGCGGCAATATCACGCCGGTGGCCGAGTTCAACCTGTTCGCCGACCCGATCGCGGCCGAGATCGTGCTCAAGAGCGGCGTCAAGCTGACCTACCTGCCGTTGGACGTGACCCACAAGGTCCTGACCAGCGACGCACGCCTGAAGCAAATCGCTGCGCTGAACAACAACGCGAGCAAGGTGGTGGGCGATATTCTCAATGAATACGTCAAGGGCGACATGGAGCACTACGGCATCCCGGGCGGCCCGGTGCATGACGCTACCGTCATTGCCTACCTGCTCAAGCCTGCGCTGTTCAGCGGCCGTGAGGTCAACGTGGTGGTGGACAGCCGTGAAGGCCCGACCTTCGGCCAGACCATCGTCGACTGGTACGATGGCCTGAAACAACCGAAGAACGCGTTCTGGGTTGAAAATGGCGATGCCCAGGGCTTCTTCGATCTGCTGACCGAACGCCTTGGTCGCCTGAAGTAAACAGCCTGCCGGTCGACGTTCGTCGGCCGGGTCTTATTCGCGCTCGGGGTCTGGCGCCCCCATGTGATCGGCCGGGTATTTCTCGAATACCTGGCCGATGAATGCCTGCGCGGCCTGTGTGCCCAGTTCCTTGACCAGCAGGTCGATACCGATGATTGCCAACTCCTCCGGGCTGCCCGGGCTATAGGAGCTTTGCCCGTGGGGCCACTTGGCTTTGATGTCGGCGTGGATCGTGACGATGGTCATGGGTGTCTCGCGGGGCTGAAAGGCGGTTAGTGCGTTCTGCGTGTGGAGTTAACCATTTTGCGCCGTGTTTGGCACTGCTACTTAGGCATGAGGGGAGGGCTGTGCGACACTGTCCGCCTGTTTAATTGCCAGGGCAAACCGCGTGCAGATCGACTTGAACAACCCCGACAACCTGACGCTGGACGCTGTGCGGCAGCTGCTTGCGTCCGCCAGTGACAACGTTCACACCCAATTGCGCGTTACCAAGGCCGGCATTGCCTACATTTCTTCGGGCGTGGTGGGTGGCGTCGATATCGACGGCCTTCTGTTCCGCCTGGAGACCTGGGCGGCGGGTTCGGGTTATGTCGGCAACGTCGCAGCCAGCGACGAGGTGTGGGTGATGCAGATTTTCAACGCGCTCAAGCAGAATTGGCCAACCCCGCCGTTTGATTACATCGACATCTACTGAGTGCGTTCATATCTGGTGACGATTGATTCGCCAGCGCCCGGTGTCGACTCAGGCAGACTGGCCCACAGCCAATTGTGACAATTCTGAAACCAATCGGCCAAACCACGGTCGCACGATCTCTGTCCATTTTTTCTCAAAGGAGGCTTCATGCCTTGGAAGCTCGCATCATTCGGTACTTTGTTGGCTGCGCTCGCCTTGTCGGGTTGCAGCACCCCGGGTACCTCTGAGCCAGCCAAAGACACTGCCGTGACCGATGCTGGTCATAGCCGCTGTGAGGCGAAAGCTGCCGAGTTCGCAATCGGCCAGAAAGCTTCGCCACAATTGCTGGAACAGGCCCGTAGCCGCGCCGGAGCGCAGAACGCACGCATTCTCAAGCCAGATGACATGGTCACGCTGGAATACCGCTCCGATCGCCTGAACCTCAATACCGATGACAACCTTGTGATCAATCGGGTCAATTGCGGCTGATTGCTCCAGCGCTTTTCTCCAGGCCATAAAAAACCCCGTCACATGGACGGGGTTTTTTTAGTTCGGCGCAGAATTACTCTGGGCGAACCTGTGCAGCTTGCATACCCTTTTGGCCTTTCTCAGCCACGAAGGAAACGGTTTGGCCTTCTTTCAGGCTTTTGAAACCGTCGCTTTCGATAGCTTTGAAGTGTACGAACAGGTCGTCACCGCCACCTTGAGGAGTGATGAAGCCGAAGCCTTTTTCATCGTTGAACCATTTAACGGTGCCGGTTTGGCGATTAGACATGGTGTATCTCCAAGAAACATATATTTTCAGTAGTGCTGTGCTGCTCAGGCCAACTGGGCACACCGAGCTATCATAGTCGAAATGTTCGGCTTGGGAGCCCCCCCAAGGCATTGTTTGCTAATCAATCGCGTTGTGTTTCATGCCTTGGTTGGCTGAAAGCCCCGATCTACGGGGCTTTCAGGCGAAATATCAGCTATTAAAAAAAGCCGTAAAAGCTGCGTAATTTGTGAGAAATGGCAGTTTTCATGGCGATTTTTGGTCCTTCAGCCGGTCCGGCAGGGTGTAAAAATTACTTTTTCTTCACGACTTTGCAGGACGAAATAGCCGTCACAGCTTTGGTCTTGAGCGCGGGATCTGCGTTCTGGTTGGTCATGAGTTCCTTGATTTCGGCACTGCTCAATTCGGCATTGATTTTGTCCGCGCCACATTCACAGTGGTCTTTGGCGGTTTTGGCATCAACACTTTGCTGGGCGGCTGCGCTGCAATCCTTGATGAAGCTGTCCCGCGCACCGGCAGGCCAGTTCGACGGGGCTGCGGCGTGCGCACCCAGGGACATGAGGGTCAGGGATGCAGCAAGGGCGAAAGTCGAGGTAAAACGCATAATCAAATGCTCCTGGAGTCGTGGACGAACGGCGATTCTCGGTGTGTTTGAGGGCTGCCGTACAGTTCAAGTTCACTTTTGCCCTTAAAAGCCGGGAATTTTCGTTTCGTGAAGCGGCTTCGGCGCCATGACCGTTCATCTGTGCTAGCATCTTCCGCTTGGCTATTTTCCGGCGCGCCCTATGCCGCCTTGCCAAGGTCTTTTTTGTTTAACTCCAGTCACTCTGGTTCGATTATCGGTTGGCCGAAAGGCTCCTGCCGCTGTAAGGCAGGCGTTCATCACTGAACGGCCTGGTATTGGATCTTGTACTGGCTCATCCCAACCCACGTGACCTTTGGTAGGGGTCACCACTAGGAGAGGAGGCGCCATGCCAACTATTACTCTTCCCGACGGCAGTCAACGTTCATTCGATCATTCGGTTTCCGTAGCCGAGGTCGCCGCATCCATTGGTGCCGGCCTGGCCAAGGCCACCGTGGCCGGCAAGGTCGACGGCAAGCTGGTCGACGCCAGCGACCTGATCACCGGCGATGCCAGCCTGCAAATCATCACGCCCAAGGATCAAGAGGGGCTGGAGATCATTCGCCACTCTTGCGCGCACCTGATTGGCCATGCGGTCAAGCAGCTGTACCCAACCGCGAAGATGGTCATCGGCCCGGTCATCGACGAAGGCTTCTATTACGACATCGCCTACGAGCGTCCTTTCACCCCGGACGACCTGGCGGCTATCGAACAGCGCATGCACGCGCTGATCGAAAAAGATTACGACGTCATCAAGAAAGTCACTCCGCGTGCCGAAGTGATCGACGTGTTCACCGCCCGCGGCGAAGACTACAAGCTGCGCCTGGTGGAAGACATGCCGGACGAGCAGGCCATGGGCCTGTATTACCACGAAGAATATGTCGACATGTGCCGTGGCCCGCACGTGCCGAACACACGCTTCCTCAAGTCGTTCAAGCTGACCAAGCTGTCCGGTGCCTACTGGCGCGGTGACGCGAAGAACGAACAACTGCAGCGGATCTACGGCACTGCCTGGGCTGACAAGAAGCAGCTGGCGGCCTACATCCAGCGCATCGAAGAAGCCGAAAAACGCGACCATCGCAAGATCGGCAAGCGCCTGAACCTGTTCCACCTCCAGGAAGAAGCGCCGGGCATGGTGTTCTGGCACCCGAACGGCTGGACCCTGTACCAGGTGCTCGAGCAGTACATGCGCAAGGTTCAGCGCGACAACGGCTACCTGGAGATCAAGACGCCGCAAGTCGTTGACCGCAGCCTGTGGGAGAAATCCGGGCACTGGGCCAACTACGCCGACAACATGTTCACCACCCAGTCGGAAAACCGCGACTACGCCATCAAGCCGATGAACTGCCCGTGCCACGTACAGGTGTTCAACCAGGGCCTGAAGAGCTACCGCGAGTTGCCGATGCGCCTGGCCGAGTTCGGTGCCTGCCACCGTAACGAGCCATCGGGTGCACTGCACGGCATCATGCGCGTGCGCGGCTTCACTCAGGATGACGCCCACATCTTCTGCACCGAAGAGCAGATGCAGGCCGAATCCGCTGCATTCATCAAGCTGACCATGGACGTGTACCGCGATTTCGGTTTCACCGAAGTCGAGATGAAGCTGTCCACTCGTCCGGAAAAACGCGTCGGTTCCGACGAGCTGTGGGACCGAGCCGAAGCTGCACTGGCCGCAGCGCTGGACAGTGCGGGGCTTGCATACGACTTGCAGCCGGGCGAGGGCGCGTTCTACGGTCCGAAGATCGAGTTCTCGCTGAAAGATTGCCTTGGTCGCGTCTGGCAGTGTGGTACCCTGCAGCTCGATTTTAACCTGCCGATCCGTCTGGGAGCCGAATACGTCTCCGAAGACAACAGCCGTAAACACCCGGTTATGCTGCACCGGGCGATCCTCGGCTCGTTCGAACGGTTCGTCGGGATCCTGATCGAGCACTACGAGGGTGCATTCCCTGCGTGGCTGGCTCCGACCCAGGCAGTGATCATGAATATCACTGATAAACAGGCAGATTTTGCCGCTGAAGTTGAAAAAACTCTCAATGAAAGCGGATTTCGTGCCAAGTCCGACTTGAGAAATGAAAAGATCGGCTTTAAAATCCGCGAGCATACTTTGCTCAAGGTTCCCTATCTTTTGGTTATCGGAGATCGGGAAGTCGAGATGCAGACTGTCGCTGTGCGTACTCGTGAAGGTGCTGACCTGGGCTCGATGCCCGTCGCCCAGTTCGCTGAGTTCCTCGCGCAAGCGGTTTCCCGGCGTGGTCGCCCAGATTCGGAGTAATTATTATTAAGCGTGAAATGAGACAAGATAAACGAGCTGCACCGAAAGCCCCGATCAACGAGAATATCTCGGCACGCGAGGTTCGGTTAATTGGCGCTGACGGCGAGCAGATTGGCATCGTCTCGATTGATGAAGCGCTTCGTATTGCTGAAGAGTCCAAATTGGACCTGGTGGAAATCTCCGCCGACGCAATCCCACCCGTTTGCCGGGTGATGGACTACGGCAAGTCGATCTTCGAGAAGAAGAAGCAGATTGCCGCGGCGAAGAAGAACCAGAAGCAGATTCAAGTAAAAGAAATCAAGTTTCGTCCAGGGACGGAGGAAGGGGATTACCAGGTAAAACTGCGCAACCTGGTACGTTTCCTGAGTGATGGGGACAGGGCCAAGGTATCCTTGCGATTCCGCGGCCGTGAGATGGCCCACCAGGAGCTGGGGATGGAACTCCTCAAGCGGGTTGAAGCTGACCTGCTCGAGTACGGTTCGGTCGAACAGCATCCTAAGATGGAAGGACGCCAGCTTATTATGGTCATCGCCCCGAAAAAGAAGAAGTAATCAATAGGGCACGGCAGGCCTTCTGATTATGTTTATCAACTGAATGCGGAGTACCGAACATGCCAAAGATGAAAACTAAAAGTGGTGCTGCTAAGCGGTTTCTGAAAACTGCTAACGGTATCAAGCACAAGCACGCTTTCAAGAGCCACATCCTGACTAAAATGTCGACCAAGCGTAAGCGTCAACTGCGCGGTAGCAGCTTGCTGCATCCGTCTGACGTGGCAAAAGTCGAGCGCATGCTGCGCCTTCGTTAATTTTAGTCAAGAATAGAGGAAGTAACTCATGGCTCGTGTAAAGCGTGGCGTCATGGCGCGTAAGCGCCACAAGAAAATTCTGAAACTTGCTAAAGGCTACTACGGCGCGCGTTCACGCGTATTCCGTGTTGCCAAGCAAGCGGTTATCAAGGCTGGCCAATACGCCTACCGTGACCGTCGTCAGAAAAAACGTCAGTTCCGCGCTCTGTGGATCGCTCGTATCAACGCTGGTGCACGTGTTAACGGTCTGTCCTACAGCCGTTTCATCGCTGGCCTGAAAAAAGCGTCCATCGAGATCGACCGTAAGGTTCTGGCTGATCTGGCAGTGAACGAAAAAGCGGCGTTTGCTGCGATTGTCGAGAAAGCTAAAGCCACCTTGGCTTAAGTACCCCCGACAGTCACCCTGGGTCGCTTCCGCGGCCCACGGTGTTAAACGTCTTAAATAGGGGAAGAGCCTTCAAGCTCTTCCCCTATTTTGTATCTGGAGTCTGTACATGGAAAACCTGGATGCGCTGGTCTCTCAAGCACTAGAGGCTGTGCAAAGCGCAGAAGATATCAATGCCCTGGAGCAAATCCGGGTTCACTACCTTGGCAAAAAGGGTGAATTGACTCAGGTGATGAAGACCCTGGGGAATTTGCCGGCTGAAGAGCGTCCGCAAGTCGGTGCGCTGATCAACGTGGCCAAGGAGCGTGTTACAGAGGTTCTCAATGCGCGCAAGGCGTCGCTCGAGGAGGCTGATCTTGCGGCCAAGCTCGCCGCCGAATCCATTGACGTGACCCTGCCTGGCCGTGGCCAGACCTCGGGCGGCCTGCATCCGATTACCCGGACTCTGGAACGTATCGAGCAGTTCTTCACCCACATCGGCTACGGCATTGCCGAAGGCCCTGAGGTCGAAGACGACTATCACAACTTCGAGGCGCTCAACATCCCAGGCCACCACCCGGCCCGGTCGATGCATGACACCTTCTATTTCAACGCGAACATGCTGCTGCGCACCCATACCTCGCCGGTACAGGTCCGCACCATGGAATCGCAGAAGCCGCCGATCCGCATCGTCTGCCCAGGCCGTGTGTATCGCAGCGACTCCGATATCACCCACTCGCCGATGTTCCACCAGGTCGAAGGCCTGCTGGTTGATCGCGACATCAACTTCGCCGACCTCAAAGGCACCATCGAAGAATTCCTGCGGGTGTTCTTCGAGAAGGAGCTGGCGGTACGTTTCCGTCCTTCATTCTTCCCGTTCACCGAGCCATCCGCTGAAGTCGATATGGAATGCGTGATGTGCAGCGGTAAAGGCTGCCGCGTCTGCAAACAGACCGGCTGGCTGGAAGTGATGGGTTGCGGCATGGTTCACCCCAACGTACTGCGCATGTCCGGGATCGACCCGGAAGAATTCTCGGGCTTTGCCTTCGGCATGGGCGTTGAGCGTCTGGCCATGCTGCGTTACGGCGTGAACGACTTGCGTCTGTTCTTCGACAACGACTTGCGGTTCCTCGCGCAATTTCGCTAGTCGTAACGGATCTTTAGGAGAGCAGGATGAAATTCAGTGAACAATGGCTGCGTGGCTGGGTAAGCCCGCAGGTAAGTCGCGACGAGCTGGTTGCTCGTCTGTCGATGGCCGGCCTTGAGGTCGATAGCGTTACGCCGGCCGCCGGTGTTTTCAGTGGTGTGGTTGTGGGTGAGGTGCTGAGCACCGAGCAACACCCGGACGCTGACAAGTTGCGTGTGTGCCAGGTCAGCAACGGCGCGGAAACCTTCCAGGTCGTGTGCGGAGCGCCAAACGTGCGCCCGGGCCTGAAAATCCCGTTCGCCATGATCGGTGCCGAGCTGCCAGGCGACTTCAAGATCAAGAAGGCCAAGCTGCGTGGCGTTGAGTCCAACGGCATGCTGTGCTCCCAGGCGGAACTGCAGGTCGGTGAAGGCAACGATGGCCTGATGGAACTGCCGGCCGATGCGCCAGTGGGCCAGGACATCCGTGTCTATCTGGAACTGGAAGACGCCAGCATCGAGGTCGACCTGACCCCGAACCGTGGCGACTGCCTGTCGCTGGCGGGCCTGGCGCGTGAAGTCGGCGCACTGTACGCCGCGAACGTGACCCGCCCGGTGGTTGCAGCGGTACCTGCCGTGCACGACGAAGTGCGTTCGATCGAAGTGCTCGCCCCCAATGCCTGCCCACGTTACCTGGGTCGCGTGATCCGTAACGTCGACCTGTCCAAGCCAACCCCGCTGTGGATGGTTGAGCGCCTGCGCCGTTCCGAAGTGCGCAGCATCGACGCTGCCGTCGACATCACCAACTACGTGATGCTGGAACTGGGCCAACCGCTGCACGCCTTCGATCTCGCCGAAATCAACGGCGGCATCCGCGTGCGCATGGCCGAAGAAGGCGAGAAGCTGGTACTGCTCGACGGCCAGGAAGTTAGCCTGCGTGCCGACACCCTGGTGATCGCTGACCATTCCCGCGCCCTGGCGATTGCCGGCGTGATGGGGGGTGAGCACAGTGGCGTGTCCGCAACCACTCGCGACATCTTTCTCGAAAGCGCTTTCTTCGATCAGATCGCCATCGCTGGCAAGGCCCGTTCCTATGGCCTGCACACCGACGCCTCGCACCGCTACGAGCGTGGCGTGGACTGGCAGCTGGCCCGTGAAGCCATGGAGCGCGCCACTGGCCTGCTGCTGGAAATCACTGGCGGCGAAGCCGGCCCGATCATCGAAACCGTCAGCGAACAGCACCTGCCGTCGGTTGCACCGATCATCCTGCGCGCCAAGGCCGTTGAGCAAATGCTCGGCCTAGTGATCGAGCCGGTTGAAATCGAGCGCCTGCTGTCGGCACTCGGCCTCGGCATCTCGGCCGGTGAAGCAGGGCAGTGGCACGTAGAAGTGCCAAGCCATCGCTTCGATATCAGCCTGGAAGTCGACCTGATCGAAGAACTGGCCCGCCTGTACGGCTACAACCGCCTGCCGGTTCGTTACCCGCAAGCGCGCCTGGCGCCGCAGCCGAAAGCCGAAGCCCGTGCACACCTGCCGGAACTGCGTCGCCTGCTGGTTGCCCGTGGTTATCAGGAAGCAGTGACCTACAGCTTCATCGATCCAAAGCAATTCGAACTGTTCAACCCGGGTGTCGAGCCGCTGTTGCTGGCTAACCCGATCTCCAACGACATGGCCGCCATGCGCTCGTCGCTGTGGCCGGGTCTGGTTAAGGCGCTGTCCCACAACCTGAACCGTCAGCAAGACCGCGTGCGCATGTTTGAAAGCGGCCTGCGTTTCGTCGGTCAGCTGGATGGCCTGAAGCAAGAGCCGATGCTGGCTGGCGTGGTTTGCGGCAGCCGTCTGCCGGAAGGCTGGGCACAAGGTCGCGACACTGTCGACTTCTTCGACGTCAAGGCCGATGTGGAAGCGGTGCTGGGCTTTGCCGGTGCGCTGGATGCCTTCACTTTCACCCCTGGCAAACACCCGGCGTTGCACCCGGGCCAGACCGCCCGTATCGAACGTGAAGGTCGCCTGGTGGGCTTCGTTGGCGCGATTCACCCCGAACTGTCGAAAACCTTGGGGCTGGACCGTCCAGTCTTCGTTTTTGAGCTAGTCTTGGCTGAAGTGGCCTCGGGCAAAATGCCTAAATTCAGCGAGTTGTCGCGTTTCCCTGAAGTACGACGTGATCTGGCGCTGATTGCCGATCAAGGTGTTGCGGCCAGTGCTGTTCTGGACGTAATCCGTGAAAATGCAGGGGAATGGCTGACAGACCTCAGGCTATTTGACGTCTATCAGGGTAAAGGCATTGATCCGCATAGAAAAAGCCTTGCAGTTGGCTTGACCTGGCAGCATCCATCGCGCACTCTTAATGACGATGAGGTGAATACGACGACGCAAAATATCCTCACCTCGCTCGAACAAAGGTTGAACGCCACGTTAAGGAAGTGACGTATGGGGGCTTTGACGAAAGCTGAGATGGCGGAACGTCTGTATGAAGAGCTGGGCCTGAACAAGCGCGAGGCCAAGGAATTGGTCGAGCTGTTCTTTGAAGAAATCAGGCACGCACTTGAAGACAACGAACAGGTCAAATTGTCCGGTTTCGGCAATTTTGACCTGCGGGACAAACGCCAGCGGCCTGGCCGCAATCCAAAAACGGGAGAAGAAATCCCGATCACGGCTCGCCGTGTGGTCACCTTTCGTCCAGGGCAGAAGTTGAAGGCCCGAGTTGAGGCTTATGCTGGAACCAAGTCATAACGACGAACTGCCCGTCATCCCAGGCAAACGCTACTTCACCATTGGTGAAGTCAGCGAGCTCTGTGCGGTAAAGCCGCACGTGCTGCGCTATTGGGAGCAGGAGTTTCCTCAACTCAACCCCGTCAAACGCACCGGGAACCGTCGGTATTATCAGCGCCAGGATGTGCTGATGATCCGACAGATCCGTGCGTTGCTGTACGACCAGGGGTTTACCATCAGCGGCGCGCGCCAGCGTATGTCCGGTGATGAAGCCAAAGACGACACCACCCAATACAAGCAAATGATCCGCCAGATGATCTCCGAACTCGAAGATGTGCTGGTGGTTTTGAAGAAGTAATTCCGGCTTTTAAAATACTTCCACATTTCAAAAGCTTGCGGTATATTCCTGATCGCTTCGTTGCGAAGCGAACCCAGTAACACGCCTAGTCGGGGCGTAGCGCAGTCCGGTAGCGCACTAGCATGGGGTGCTAGGGGTCGAGTGTTCGAATCACTCCGTCCCGACCATATAAATCAAGGGGTTGCGAGATTTTATCTCGCGACCCCTTTTTATTTTTGATTGTTTTTACCCCTACAAAACGGCCGGCTTTCGGTGGAATCCTCACCTCTTGGGGAGGAGATGGGCGCAAGATTTCGGTGCGCCAATGCTCCCCCGAGGAAGTTTGGTGATGGAGGGCGGAGATGGACCTAGTTGGCGGCTCATCAGGCAGTCGGAGGGAGTCTGGTGGTGGAAGCCAGTCGCAGCGCCGCCATGTTGGCCAACGTGCTCGACGGACTGGAGCAAGCCAATTCTGGGTTGCGGCGCTGGTCATCTATTAGGGCTTTAAAATTTACCGCTCCCACCTTGGGGCAAGGTTCGCACGCCTGCACGAGAGAGAGATGCGGGGCATACGCCACCGAACCTGTACGTTGCTCAGGAAGCCCAACTGAGAAAGCGTGCAGAGCATAGCCGTTGGGATTATGTGGCGTTGCATCCTGATCTCATGGTCGGCGATATCTACGGCGACCCGATGAATATTGCGATGGTTATCAGTGTCTTAGCTGAGTTGTTCCATGCGCAAGTACCCCAAGCGATTCCCCTGCACCGATTAGGCCTATGGCCAGCTACTGCAATGTAAGCGGATGGCGAACACACCTACCACCGACCTGTATTCGCCAGGAGCGCTTGCGCATGGTTAATGATTGACGGCATTGGCATTGAGCAATGGCTGTCCACTCATCTCGAATGGTCAGACGTCGCAAGGCTTGGTCTTTCTCTGATCTGGCTTATCGACGAAGACGAACACGCTCTTGCGAACCGTCGCATCATCCCGGCGGCGGATGGAAGCTCTACAATCGTGCCGTTGCTGGTCTGTAGCGATGACATGAACTTTAACTGTACCGTCTTGGCCGCAGAGCAGGTAATCGATGCTGACACCTTACATTGGCGGCGCTTCGGTCGAAGTATTTCGAACAAACTGGAAGTTGGAATCTCGACAAAATGGATCGCCGAGAGCAAGCCGGTAAGCTTTGCATCGGAGGACTTCCAAAACGCGTTGGAGCAGTTCACTCAGTTGTCGAAGACGAAGCTATACAACCATTGTGATGAACCCCTAAGCCCTCAATAGCCTAGCTAACGCTGTATCATTTTTATCGCTATGAGACCCATTACCACGCTGAAATGTTGCGCGCATGTAACCCGAACTCACAGTGGTCATAAACGCTTCCAGAGGACACGCTGGAGCAGCGATCCTAGTAGAATCGTCGAGCTGACTACCGCCCCCTTTGAGATGTTCTATGAACGCTGAATTAACTGAAGAAGAAATGCGTCGTGCCCTGTTCGGTGCGACTCAGCCCCAAGAGCAGATATCTGCTCCTCTAGTAAAGGAGCCTGTGGAAGAGGTTGTGCTCGCAAAACCGGTGGTCGCTCCAGCAGCCAAGAAGAAAGTGGCGAAAGCATTTACGCCTAGGCTGAGGGTCACGGTACGCGTTGGGAACGAGTTTGAGGGAAAAATGATCGAGTTGATTCACGAGGCTGATACGTTGAGCTCGTTGCTTGCTGAGCAGGAGGCTGTGAAGACTGCCAGGAAGAAATACAAGTACGTGGAATTGGTATCGGTTAAATCAATGTAGAAAGCGCAGCTGGGCCGATGAGTTGAAACGTCGTGCGCCTACTCTAAAGAGCAAACCTTCTTGGCTCTGCTCTCTATCTGCGTCAACTCAGTGGAGTTGTCAACGAACAGCCCGTCACTTTTGGGTAAGTCTGGCAAACCAGCATAATTTCGTTTTTTTGGGCTCAAAACCATTATCAATCATGCAGCGCTGCACTTCTGCAGTGCGCCCGATGCTGGCGACGTCCAGATTCGACCCAAGTGGTTTCGCATAGCCGCACGAATACATTACCGGCAGGGCTTCACTATCATTGGCTACCTCGAATGAGAAATGGAGTGATGCTCCCGCTTTACGCCATGAGACCTGCATACGTTCATCCCGGCCTGAATTAGGCTTGATTAGATGAAATGCTCCATCTTCGACAAACGGCAACGCTTCGAGCTGGAACAAGCTGAGCGGACGGCCCTGCCGTTCTTCGACGCAGGCTGGCATATTCTTCATTATTGCACAGTATTCAAAGCCGTCTTTGCGAGTAAAAACGAGGCGCTTCATGCATTGAAAGTGAAGCACCTGTTCGTTATAGGATAATGGTTTTGTGGCCCTGCTACAGGGTCTCCACACTGTGCCATTGCTGCTCTGACACCATCGACAGGGGTAGAAATGCGTTTCCATTGGGTGAAAGATGCTGGTGGCGGGCAGCCGGTGAGTAAAAGTACCTATGAGATCAAGACTGGGACGGTAATAATTTGAGATTTGGTAAACATATTTTGTCCTTAATTTATGTCAGACCACGCCAATGGTGTCCGAATCTTTGTTTCCTGGGCTCGATCAATCGCCTTCTGATCATACATGCTAGGGCAACGTTGAATGACCCGCAGGGCTCAAGCGAGTAAGCTGCCCGGCTATCCGACAACTACTCAGGAAGAGGTCAAGTGTGTTCGATCATCCGGTCTGTCCCGAAATCGCCGAATGGTTCTCTCGATTCGACATAGCTGAGGTGTCATACAGCGTTTGCTCTATAGATTTGATGACCGAACCACCTGAGCATTGGTTTTTCAAACGCAACAAATTGCGGCCTGACAGCCTTAAGCTCGATCTGTGTATCCCATCCAACGGTAACTGGCGCGTCGATTTGTCACGTCATGACGACCTATTCAATGTCCAGTGGCGCCCGAATGATGATCTGCGTATTGAGTCTCAGCAACTACGCTACCGTAAGCTCGTCAGGTGGCCGCGCATGCAGAGGCTTATGGACTTTCCACTGCTGGCAGAGCAGTTGGAACAGAGTCTTGAGATTCAATTCCTTCGCCACGTCGATTTTGGCGCACGCTTACTGAAGCCCAATGAGCTAGCGCACAATGCAAAAATCCAGCAGTGGTTGGCACCCTGTGCTGACACCTTTGGCTGGGACAGGAGAATGCATTCTGAATAAAGCTACGCGGGTTAGCCCTCCTCATTATTGCGCTCAAACGTAGATGACTTGGCCGGACGCATACACTGTAATCACTGTGGGCTTTTCGTCCTCGTTAATCAAACCATCTGCTCATTGCCTACCATATGGCCGAGCAGATCGATACCGTGCATGCTCGGACTGCATCGCCACGCTATCCAGCGTTTGAGACTGCAAGATGTGCCTCTAGGGAACGCTGCTGAACTTGTCCAAAAACCGGAGCTCTAAAAAGCGTACTTGACGCAAAGGGATACGACCATGAGCCGCCGCTCGGCCGATCAGATAGCTATTATCTTCCAGCAATTGGGGACGATTCGAACTGCCGTGAGTGCCCTTCAACTTACTGAAGAAAACCATCTGGCTACTCTCCGAGGAAGACAGACAGTAGACGACGATGAAGCGCTGCACATGTCATTCAAAAGGCTTGCGGACGATATAACGGATATGGAGGAAGTCTTGGCTGGGATTGGTGAGGCGGCGGGAAACATAGCGAAGCTGTAACGCCTTGCTTTTCTAGGAGCGCCTGCGGTTATTGGCGTCTGATCAGCACTCGCATGACGGTCAGTGCGGTAACCGGCTGCCGCTCATCGTGGCAGACTGAATTTGTTTCAAAATTTGGCGCTTCGCACTTTCAGATAACCAAGGGAGCGGCTTTAGCACGGCGAGCCATTTCATATATTCATTCGTGCAAGCGGGAAAGGTTGCTGCCTGACCTTTTGTCGTCAGCATGAGCAGTGCAGTTAGCTACGACATGCTTCGGACCAAGGGCGGACGGCCACTATGTTCTGGTTCTTCAACCTGGCATTGGTCTTTTTGCTCTTGGGCCAGCGGTTGTAGTGCGCTGGTGGGCCCCCGCAGGGCTCAGCGACTTTGCCGCGATGGCCAGTTGCGTTGATCGCGGTGTGCTGTGAGATGTTGCCACTCGCAGATAGGCCGCTGGGTTGGGATTCGCTGCTGTGATGATGCTCGCCGCGAGTTTCGGTTCACTGATATTCCCGAGTATCGAGGCTGCCCTGAATATCAGCGATAATCAATTGATCGCTGCATGTATCGTCGTGGCAATAAGCATTTCGATTGGGCCGTGTGGGTTGGTATATACCTGTAAAGCGCTGCAGTAGCTGCAGTACAGGTGGCGCTACCGCTGGAAATCTATGGTCAACTTAGCGCCCAAGCCGCCATCGGTCCGTTGGAGCACTGCATTTGGTGAGGAACTAGATCCGACCCACAGAACTTGGAAGGCTGTACTATTTCGCTAGGCTTTATAAGCGTTCACAAGCTTAGCCGGCGCGAGGAATGACCTGTCCGCATTGCAACTGGGGTGTTGTATCACTGTGAAAATTCACGGTAGCGGAAGTGTCCGTGAAATATCCCTGACTCCCTGTTCTGCCAGCGTGACTATCGTGGCGTGCGTATTTGCACGGGTTGTGGCGAAGAGCATAACCGGATCACTGGGAGGGGTTGGCGCAATCCAGTAGGCCGCGTTGTTGGGCGGTGCAGCGCGGTAAACCAGTATTAGGCTGTGGCCGATGCAGCCGGTTCGTTTGTGATGTTTTCGCCCTCAAGGGCGTCTTCCAGTTCCTGTAGGTATCGAGCCAAAATGTGTATTGATCCCGCCATATTCGCGGGATCGAACGGGATTTTTCCGCTGGCAATCAGGGCCATCGCTAGCGCCCAGGCTTGGGATTTACTATCCATCATCAGGCAGTTTCCTTTAGATCTTCATGTACGGTCGTTCGTTCAGCCGTCGCGAACGTAAAGGACTGTGGAAAAATCTCGTTGAGCAATTTGAGGTGGACAATTGCTTCTCGGAACAGCGCATTGGCTCTGAGTCGCACGTGTAAGTATTCATCGAATATTTCGCAGTCAAGGTCTGGACGATCCAGAAGCGCCCATGCGCTGCAGTTGATTGCGTTTGCTTCACGGAAAATCCGTTGATTTTGCTCAAACGCAAGGCGGCGGCGAGCCATTAGTTTTGTATCTTTATGGTTAAGTTGCATAAAAGTCACCTAATCAACTGGTTGTACGTGTTCGCGCTTTCATAGGTGTTTGACCGAAGCTATTCGACTTGGTATCCAAAGGATTTGACCTGAAAATTTGATAGCTTTAACGATTGTTGTCGCCATGACTTATCTTATTTTTTGATCTGGTCTATGCCTAGCAGTAGTTACCTAATAGGGCGCTTTTATTAGACGACGGCGGTCGCCCCGCTTTTCCTTAACTCAAGAAACGATATTTGTGATCGGCGACTGGCGTTCGGGATGAGCTGTACTTTCCAAATATCCGGTAGCGATTCATCGCAATTTTGTCGTAAAGCCAGTCCCGGAATGGCCCAGGAATTAGGCGCGCTACCAATGCCCAGCGCCAATACCAGGGCAGACGCGTGACTATTTGGAACATGGCCTCAGATCGCACATAAAATCGATCACCAGCGACCAATACAATTGTGTTGAATGCGTGCTGTGGTAGTCCTGCCCATGCTAATAACGCTTGCCCCTGTTCTGACTGGACCGTGGCCAGCCTGATGCGATGTGCTACGTCATGCTGGATGATAAGCCGCGCCCAGCCGTTACAGAGTTTGCAGGTGCCATCGAAGAGTACGACTGTCTCGGCGGGCTTCAGCGTGATCAAGGATGCGCTACCGACTGTGGCTGCAGATATCTCGACAACAGTCCGTTAAACCAGATCATGATGTCGGGTAGTGCTATACGAATAGCTTTAGCATAACGGAATGCGCTGCTCATCCATCTGTCTCCAAGCTGACCTTGATCCTAACTCGTGTCCGGCTACCAAACTTTTATAGGCGCTGATGGCATCGGTCAAGGGCTCATGTTGGTTAAAGCTGCGAGTACTCAACGTAGACTACGAGGTTAATTTCGACGAAATCGAGATCCATCTGGAATAAAGTCTCGGTTCGCTAGTTGTGAATTAATGCTCCTAATGTCTACTCGGACCAATATGTTTTAATTTCACTTAAAAAAATTAATGAAAAGAAGATGAACGGTAAAAACGAAACGTAAATATATTAAAGGCTCGCTGAAGAACGCCCCGTCGTGCAACGTTTTGAGTGTGGATGATGTTGAATTAGTGGCGTTGTCGAGGCCGTGCTTACCGCTTGGATCTTGCACACAAAAATAATGAACCCTGCATGTGCATTCGAAACCTAAAGATGCATAACCCGGAGGTGAATCATGCAAACCACGTACTTTTGGATAGGCTTGGCCGTTGTTCTCATACTGATCGACTTGTGGATCATCAATAGTGTCTGGCGAAGCGATAGCGCATCGGGTAGCAAGGCCTGTTGGACCGCCGTGGTCGTGCTATTGCCATTTCTAGGCGCCGCGATATGGGCCGTCGCCGGCCCGCGCGGCGTAACTAAGGGGCCGTCCTCGCCCGAGCACAGCAAGGGTTGAATGCGGGCCTGATATGAACGCTCCTGAATCTGACGATCTGCAAAGCCGCAACGCTCCGGTGAGAGAGGACATGGTCTTGCAACGCAAGGTCTGGCGCTTTGAGCGGCTGGGCTGGTATGCGCTGGTCGTGCTGATAGGGCTGACGTTGGCCGGGCTGTTTTCCAAGGGGCCGCTGAGCCAAGGCGAGGTGCGCAGTGCTGACGGACGAGTGCGTGTGGAATACCAGCGGTTCCTGCGCAACGGTTCCTCCGGCGGGCTGGTCATTCACCTGCAGGGGCGGGCGCGCGAGCCCCTTGAAGTCGAGATCAATGGCGAGCTGCTACGCGGTTTCAATATCGAAATGTTGCAGCCGCAGCCGCTCAAAGCCAGCGCCGCCGATGAGGGCGTGAAGCTTTGGGTACTAAGCGATAGCGACGGCCAGGCGACGTTGTACATGACCCTGCGCAGCGACGGCGTAGGCAAATTCGCGACCCGAGTGACGCGAACCAGTGGCGCCTCCGTGCGCTTCTCTCAATTCATTTATCCCTAGGGACTCTCATGGATTCGGTCCTGCGTGCAGCCGCGATTTACTTAGTGCTGATGGTGCTGTTCAAGATCGCTGGCCGGCGCTCCTTGGCGGAACTCACCACGTTCGACTTGGTGCTGTTGATGGTGATTGGCGAGGCCACACAACAGGCGTTGTTGGGCGATGATTTCTCGTTGGTCAATGCAGTGCTGGTGATCGTTACGCTGATTGCAATCGACATCGGTTTCTCATTGGTCAAGCAGCGTTCGCGATGGTTTTCGCGCCTGCTCGACGGCGGCCCGACAATTTTGGTTGAGCAAGGCCGCGCCCTGCACCAACGCTTGAAGCACGCGCGGCTGGACGAAGAAGACATCCTTGAAGCGTCGCGGTCCGCACAGGGCATTACGGATATGAGTCAGATTAAATTCGCGATTCTTGAGCGCAACGGAAAAATTTCAATCATTCCCTATGATTCAGCAGAGGAGGCTATGCCGATGAACACGCCATCTACCACCACCCAACCTGACGCCGACGCGCCTGAACAGCTTCCGGAAAAGGACCTCGGCCAAGGGCTCAGTGACGATGAGCGTGTGTCCAGGGAAGGCGATCGCAATCCGGATTCAAACGGTAAGGGCGCGCGGGTTACCCCAGGCCCTGAAGATGAAAAGCGTTTGAAGCCTTGAACTCACTGGACGCTCCGCGGGCAGCCCCATCACTTGGTCCAGCGCTGGCGCACGCCGATGGAATTTTTTGCGCAGTGTGCGGCTCTTTCGTAATAGAGGCGAAAAAACGCCCCGTAATAGGTGTCGGCAGTCGCCGAGGCCCGAATAAAAATATGCGGATGGAGCCTGCCATGCCTGCATTGCCCGGTTACATAGCTTTCCTGTTTTGTCCCGTTGCGCTCGGCGTGTACTTGCCCGTCGGTGGCCGCTGGCGGATGTGCCGGGTAAGCCACCCAAGGAGCTTTTCATGACTGTCTTTCAAACCCTGAAAAATGCATCCAGCCAGTGGCAGCGTGAGGGCGCTTTGCGTAGCCAGTACCAATATTTGCTTGCCGAATGGGATGCCGAATCTTCGCAGCGGGCATCGGATTTTCTGCAGGCGCAGCTGGGACTTGTCGGGCCCGTTGAGGGCGCGCCGTTGCCCGCGTCGCTTGACCAACTGATGAAGTGGGTCGAACACAATTGCACGGCGGTTGCCCAGGAGTACGCGCAGTACCTGCACGGTCGGCAGCAAGGCGAAGACCGCCGCTATTTTCAAAATAAAGCGCACGCCCTGTATTTCCTGCAGTGCGTGGCGCCGACCAAACACGTCGATGGGGCCTGGCTTTACGGCGTACTTACGCACTGGCGCGATTATCGCTACGACGGGCTTTTGACCACCTACTTAGAAGAACTCGGTGATGGCGAACCGGCACAGAACCATGTCGCGATTTACCAACGCCTGTTGGCCGAGCAAGGCTGCGACGGCGATTTTGACTGGCAGGATCAGCACTTCCACCAAGGCGCCATCCAGTTGGCGCTTGGCCACAGCGCCCAGGCGCACATGCCGGAAATCCTCGGCTATAACCTCGGCTATGAGCAACTGCCGCTGCACCTGCTCATCTGCGCTTACGAGCTCACGGAGCTGGGAATCGACCCCTATTATTTCAGTCTTCATGTGACCATCGACAACGCCAGCAGCGGCCATGCCCGCCGCGCGGTGCAAGCGGTTCTGGCGTTGATGCCCGAGGGCATGGATGCGACCGAATATTGGCAACGGGTATGTCGCGGTTACCAGCTGAACGATCTGGGCGTGGGATCCACGGCGGTGATCCAGGCGTTTGACCTGGAGCAGGAGTTGGTCGCAATGCTTGAGCGCAAGCGTCCATTCGGCCAGCACATGCATTCCGATTACTGCCGCTTTGAAGGCAAGACTGTCAATCAATGGTTAGCGCAGCCGGGGCAGGTTCGCAATTTCTTGCGGGCCTTGCAGAACAAGGGCTGGATTAAGCAGAACCAGCCCCCTGAAGACAGTCGTTTCTGGCAACTGATTGACGGCGCGGGGGCTGCCATGTTCGGCGTGTTCAGTGGCTATGAAAAACAATTGCTGCGCGACTGGATCGCCGGGGATTGGTGCGATGCAAAACGTAGTGCGCGCCCACGCCCGGCGATGCCCGTGTCGTCAAGCGCGTATGCGCCCGACGACCCCGAGGCTCATGCACTCCAAGAGGCACTGGCGCTGCGCAGCGGCGAGCAGCAGTTAACTCTGTTACTACCATGGCTGCGCCCTGACCGGCATCATCGCCCCGCTGGTTTGTTTGCCACCCGGCGTTTTATTCAATTGCGCGCAGGCCTGCGCTGACTGACAAAGGAATGCACTCATGGTCGATCCGCTGCTGTATTCATCGTCTCCCATTTCATCGGCCCAATCACGCGCCGACCGCGCGCTGCTGCATTTGGGCCGACGCCTGCAGGCGGATGACTATCGCTTCATCACGCCCACGCCGTTGACCCACACACGGGTGATTACCCGTTTAGATAACGCGCCGGCCAGCGACATGCGCGGGATTTTCGGCTGGTCGCGACCCTTTGATGCGCAGGTGTTCGAGCCCGCCGAATGGCGGGAGCTGCAAGAAGCTGGCATTGTCGTCAAGGCGCACGGGCGCTGGTACAGCACGGTACGCTGGTCGACCCTGGGCCCGCTGCTGTTGGCGCATTCGGCGTTTCCAACCGAGGACGCAGACTCGGTGTTTTTCGGCCCCGACACCTACCGTTTTGCCGGCGTCATTGATGACTGTCTGCGCGAGCGCTTTGCGCCGATCCGCCGCGCCGTGGACATCGGCTGTGGCTCGGGCGCCGGTGCCTTGCTGGTGGCGCGCGCACGGCATAACGCTGAGGTGCTGGCGGTGGACATCAACCCCAGGGCGCTGCGCCTGAGCGCGGTCAATGCCGAACTAGCCGAGACGCCGAACGTCAGCGTGTACCACAGTGACGTACTCGACAGCGTCGACGGCTGCTTTGATCTGATCCTCGCCAACCCGCCCTACATGAAGGACGGTCAACAGCGGGCCTACCGCCACGGCGGCGGCGAACTGGGTGAAGCGCTGTCGTTGCGCATCTTGCGTGAAGCGCTGCCGCGCCTGGCGCGCGACGGCACCTTGTTGCTCTACACCGGCGTGGCGATGGTCGACGGTCGCGATGCGTTTCTTGAGGCCGCCCGTGCCGTGTTGACCAGCGACGCCTTTGGCTGGATCTACCGCGAACTGGACCCCGACGTGTTCGGCGAAGAGTTGGAAAAGCCCGGCTACGAGCGGGTCGAGCGCATTGCCGCAGTGGCGCTGACCGTTACCCGCCTGAGCTGAGTGGCCAGGGACCGCGGACAGCGCTTTGGCATTGAAGAAGAATATTTCATCATCGATCTGCGCAGCCGACGCCTGCTTGCCGAACCGTCGGCGGGGGTGTTGGCAGCCTGTCGCGAGGCAATTGGCGAGGGCTTTTCCTATGAGATGTTCCAAGGCCAGGTCGAAGTGGCATCGCCGGTGTTTGACGATGCCGTATACGCTGCCACCTACCTTGGCCGCGTGCGCCGAGAACTGAACCAGGCATTGGCCGAACACGGGCTGGGGTTTATCAGCAGCGGCGCGCACCCAATGGCCGGTTGGCAGGCGCAACGGGCTACCCCGCAGGCGCATTTCCAGCGGTTGTTCGATGAGTTCCGAATCGTCGCGCAGCGTAGCGTGCTCAGCGGTCTGCACGTTCACGCAGAGATCCCGACAGGTGTCGATCGCATCGCGGTGATGAACGAGGTATTGCCCTGGTTGCCGATGCTGCTGGCCCTGAGCGTTTCATCGCCGTTGTGGCAGGGCCAACTCAGTGGCTATTGCAGCTACCGGCAAGTGGTGTGTGACGAGTGGCCGCGTATGGGCATCCCCGAATACCTGCTGGATGAGCCCGGTTTCCAGCACTACTTGGGCTTACTCAAACGGACCGGCGCGGTGGCCAGCGACGCAAATATCTGGTGGGGTTGTCGCCCCTCTTTGAGCTACCCGACGCTGGAGCTGCGCATGACCGACGCCTGCCCGCGATTGAGCGACGCGCTGGCTTTGGCCGGGCTGTTTCGGGTGATGGTCAAACATGCCTGCATGTTGCCTGTGCCTGGCAGTCAATACAGTATCGAATGCCATTGGTTGCTCAAGGAAAACCGGAATCAAGCCAGGCGTTGGGGGCACCAGGGGCGTTTCGTGTTGGCGCCCCAGACGCCCGCGCTGTCGCTTGAACAATGGCTGACGCTGGCAGAGCGACGCTTTGGCGCCACTGCCTGCGCGTTGGGTGAGGAGGGCGTATTTGCCCAGGCCCGGAACATACTCAGCGATGGCACCAGCGCTCAGCGGCAGTCAGGTTGGTATGAGGCAAGCGCGGCGCCTGCCGAGGAGCGCTGGCAGGCCGTGGTAGACGGGCTGGCGGCAGAGAGTCGAGAGGGGCAAATCGTTCTGGCGAGTTGACCTGCGTGCCATTCATCTTTTACGTTGCACTTCGACACCGCTAGCGACTCGAAACAGATCCATACGCTGTTAGCTATTAATTGGAGAGTTTCGCCATGACAAACGACCCGTCCAATACCGAGTCCGCCCCAGTAAAAAATCCTCGAGAGCCGAATGATGACGGCTTCGTCGTCGGCACTGCCGGGCGGGATGAAGACCCGAACGCCACGACCGACTGGGATCATCCCGATGACCCGCAACACCGCAAAGGCACGGACGAAGACTCGCAGCCTCCACCCAACGGCACCCCCGGCATCGACATCGTGCCTGGGCCGGATAACGACGGCGCGGATTGAGCGGTGTGCTGGCAGGATTTCAGGTAGCGGCACAGTGAAATCAAGTAAGCGCTTGTTTGAAGATTTTTGAGGACGTGGCTTGAAACTTGGCAGGCTTATTGATATCGCTTGTTAATGATGCGAACTAGACGTCAAGGGATGGAGTGGGTATGTCTCATCAACAAGTGGGAAGAAGCTGTGTGGCCTGTCAGGTGGAGTACTTTCCCTCGCTTGAAAGCCAAGCGCATATGGCATTCATTGGGCATGATCCGTGCTGCCCCATCTGCCGAAAAATCAATCTTGATCAACGCGTCGAAGATGCGTTACAGGAAAGTGTCAATAAATTGTATGCATTGCTGGCGCGGCGCCAGCAACGATAACGTGAGCGCTTGTCCTCAATCGCGCGCGCTGCGCAAACTATTGATCAGTTCAATCAGCGACTCATGAGCCACCGGCTTGCTGACATGATGGTTAAAGCCTGACTCGGCGGTTTTTTTCTGATCGTTTGCGGCGCCATAGCCCGTCAGTGCAATGGATGGCGTGGCCTGCAAGTGATCCAGCTTACGAAGCTTTTTCATCAATTCATGGCCGTCCATGACCGGCATGCCGATGTCCGAAATGATCAGGTCATATCGGTTGGTGTTCGCGGCTTCAAGCGCCAGTCGCGGATCGCCGAAGGCCTTTACGTCGGCACCTTCCATTTCAAGCAGCATCTGCAGCACCAGCAGCACGTCTTCGGAGTCGTCGACCAGCAGGACTGTCAACCCGCCGAGACGGTTATCCTCATCCGAGGTTTCCGGGGTGGCCGGTAGATCATCGTGCTGCTCGCTCAGGGGCAACAGCACCGAGAATGCGCAGCCAAAGCCCAGCCCCTTGGAGTGCACGCTCACATGACCACCGTGAGCCTCAACCAATTGTCGAACCAGCGACAGGCCGATCCCGAGGCCCTCACGCTGATGCGTCTGGTGCTGGTTTTCGGCCTGGCTGAACAGGTCGAAAATCTTGTCCTGGCTCTGCTCGGCCAGCCCAATGCCGCTGTCGATGACGTCCAGCCGCGCGTGCCCATCCACGCGGCTGAGGATCAACTGCACGCGGCCATTGTCCGGGGTGAATTTCAGCGCGTTGTTGACCAGGTTCCAAATCACCTGCTCAAGCCGCGTAGGGTCGGCATCGACGAGCAGCGTGGTCTGCGGCGCGAGGGAAATATCCAGCGTCACCTGGCAACGGTGGTCATCGATGAGCACCACGTTGTAGATGTCCTGAAGCGTCTTAACCAGGTCGACTGGCTGTTTCTTCAGCTTGAGCTTGCCGGTCCGCACCCTTGCCACGTCAAGCAGGTCGTCAATAATCCGTGCCTGGCTGGAAACGGCCTCGCAGATCGTATCAACGGCCTTGATCGCCGGGCCCGCCGACTTGGTGGCCGGCAGGCGGCGCAGCAATTCGGCGTTGAGCTGGATCAGGTTCAACGGGTGTTTGAGCTCGTGAGACATCACCGCGAAAAACTCGTCCTTGAGATGGCTGTTGGTCTGGGTTTCCATCAGCCGCTTGTGTTGCTCATCATGCATGCGTTTATGGCCAGTGAGGTCGCGGGCGATCTTGACGTAGCCGCGTAGGCTGTCGCTCTTGAGCTGAGTGACTTCACCACTGCAATAGAACCGGCTGCCGTCCTTGCGCACATGCCAGCGCTCGTCTTCACCCCGGCCATGTTCGCGGGCAGAACGCAGTTCATTTTCCGGCACGCCGTCGGTGCGGTCCTCCGGGGAAAAGATCAGGTCGTAGTAAGCGCCCAGCACTTCTTCTTTGGTGTAGCCGAAGATCAATTCCGCGCCTGTATTCCAGTCGGTGATAGCCCCATGGTCGTCCAGAATGATGATGGCGAAGTCATGGGTGCTTTCGGCCACGAGACGCATGCGCTCTTCTCCCAACCTGAGTTCTTCCTCGGCCAGGCGACGTTTGGTGATGTCGATAAAGGTCAACACGGTGCCGTCGATATGGTCTTCACTGGAGCGGTAAGGCAGCAGACGCGCGATGTACCAACGCTCATCCTTACTGCTGATCTCGCGCTCGATCATGCTCAATGATTCGAAGACATTCGTCGCGTCACCTGCCATTTCCGGGTAGTTGAGGCGGTGGGTGATGTCCATCAAGGAGCGCCCGGTGTCCACCGGCAGCATGCTGAAGATGTCCGTGGCGCGCGGGGTAAACCAGCGGATGCGCATATTGCGGTCGACAAACACGGTAGCGATGTCGGTTGACGCAATCAGGTTGGTCAGGTAGTCGTTGACCTTGTCGGTTTCTTCAACCTTGGTCTTGAGTTCATAGTTGACGGTGAGCAACTCTTCGTTGATCGACTGCAACTCTTCCTTGCTGGTCTCCAATTCTTCAGTGGCCGAACGCAATTCTTCGTTGACCGCCTGCATCTCTTCGTTGGAGGCCTTGAGTTCCTCGCTGGAGACTTCCGATTGCTCGATGGTGTCCTGCAGGTGCAGCTTGGTACGCTGCAGCTCACGTTCCAGATTGCTCATCATCTGGTTTTCGACGAGGTTGACGGTGGACTCGCCCGATTGCGGTGAGTCGACCCGGGTCTCTTTGAAAATCACCAGGACAAAATCGCTTTCGGTGGCGTCATCCCGGTGGGGAAGGGCAGTGATGTCCACCATGAACAATTCCTGGCCACGCTCCATCTGCACTTTGCGCGAGGTGACCGGCAGACTGGATTGCTGGACCTGAAACAGCGTCGTGCGAATATCCAGGCGCAGGTCGGGGTGCACCAACGCGAGCAAATTGCGCGTCATTTCCCCTGCTACGTAGCGCAGGAAGCGCCCGGCCCCTTCGCTGATGTGCAAGATATCGGCGTGTACATCGACGATGACGCTCGGCGGCGCAGCTTTTTCCAGGGCGCGCAGGTGAATCTCGGCGAACGAGACCTTCGTTGGCATCTTGATTTCAGTGATGGCTGGCAGGATGTTGGGGCGCAAGTAGCCACCACGCGGCATGGTGGGCGCGCGGCGCACCGAGGTCGAGCCGGCGCGCACGCGAAAGATGCGGTTGCGCTTGTCCACCGGCACAAACAGGTCAAGGCAGCCATCGGCTGATTCCGACGAGCCAAGGAACAGATAGCCGCCGGGGCGCAAGGCGAAATGGAACATCTGCAGGATGTCGCGTTGTACTTCCCGGTCCAGGTAGATCAGCAGGTTGCGGCACACAATCAGGTCGATCTGCGAGAACGGCGGGTCGGCCATCAGGCTGTGTTTGGCAAACAATACCTTTTCGCGAATTTCCTTGCGCACTCGGTAATGTTGGTTTTGCTCCTTGGAGAAATACTGGCGCAGGCGCGTGGGTGGCACGTCGGTGATGATCGCTTCGGGGTACACGCCATTGCGGCCATGGCTGATCGCGCGCTCGTCGATATCGGTGGCGAACACCTGCATTTTTGCCCCGCTGGCGTCCAGCACCAGTTGCTCGGCGACCAGCATCGCCAAGCTGTAGGCTTCTTCGCCAGTCGAACAACCGGCCGACCAGACACGCACCTCCTCGCGATGCGGGACGCTGTCTTCCAGGGTCTTGACCAGGTTGGGAATCACGTCACGCTCAAGCGCTTCGAAAGCCTCGCGGTCGCGAAAGAAGTTCGTGACGCCGATCAGCATATCGCCGAGCAGCGCCTTGGTTTCCTCGGGGTGGGCCTGCAGAAAATTGTAATAGCTGGCCAGGTCCGGTTGGGCGGTCACCTGCAGGCGCCGCTCAATGCGGCGCAACACCGTGGCCCGCTTGTAGTGCTTGAAATCATGCCCGGTAGTGGCGCGCAACTGGATCAGGATGTCCAGCAGCAGTTGTTCGGCCAAAGCAACATCCCGTTCGGTCGCCGGCGGGGTGGTGTGAATCTCTGGGTCACCGGCCGTGGGCAGGATGATCGATTGAGCGTTACGCCACAGCTCAAGCAGTTTTTGCGGCATTTCCACCACCGGAAGCGCCAGGTCGACCATCTGCGTTTCGATGGCGGCGAGCGGCATGCCGTCGAACTCGGCATCTTCCGGCGTTTGTACCAAGGTGACTCCGCCTTGCTCCTTGATACGCGACAACCCAACTGCGCCGTCGGAGCCGGTGCCGGAAAGGATCACGCAAAAGGCGCGCTCCTTATGCGTGTCTGCCAGGTCGCGGAAAAATAGGTCGATTGCAATGTGCGAGCCGCCTTCGCGTATCGAAGGCGAAACCGCCAGGTAGCCATCATTCATCGCCAAATGTTGTGCGGGGGAGATGACGTAGACGTGGTTTTTTTCGATGGGTGTGGTGTCGGTGACTTGCAGCACCGGCATCCGCGTCGACTCCTGGATGATTTTGTCGGCCACGCTTTGATGGTCGGGCGACAGATGCAGAATCACCACGAAGGCCATGCCGCAGTCTTTGGGCATGTGTTCGAAAAATGCCTTCACCGCTTGCAGCCCGCCCGCCGACGCACCGATACCTACGACCGGAAATTTCAGGTTACTGGGCGTCAGGTCCGTGCGTTGCGGAACATTCGGGGACCGTGGTGGGGCAGACTTCATGAGGTAAACCTTGGTTAACAGCGCGCTGAAAGTCCGTTATCACACGGCCTCGATTCAGACGGATAAGGATTGATAAAGAAGTGCGAAATATAGCCTAAAAACTGGCCAGCAAAGACGTTTTTAGATCGCACGATAATCCCTGTTATTCGGTTGAGGCGCAAACCTTGCGGAAGGTTTATTCAGATCGACGGGTGGTATCGCGCCACCGCAACGCTAATCCGGATTTTGCAATTTCGTCTGAACTATTGCCTGCGGTGAGTCCTCGCAAGAATAGGCAGACGAAGGAGGACCTCCGATGAGCAACTACCCAAAACCACCGTTCAAACCCCAACAGCAAGCGGTGCCCGGCGACCAATACCGGATGGACCCGCAACCCGATTGTGGTGAAAAAACCTATAAGGGTTCAGGCCGTCTGGCGAACAAAATAGCCTTGATCACCGGCGCCGACAGCGGCATCGGCCGAGCCGTCGCCATTGCCTTCGCACGTGAGGGTGCGGACGTGGCGATCTCTTATCTTGACGAGCACGAGGACGCCAAGGAAACCGCGCGCTGGGTCGAAGCGGCCGGCCGCCAGTGCGTGCTTTTGCCGGGTGATTTGAGCCGCCAGCCGCACTGCGCGGCCATCGTGAATGACACGGTGAAGGCCTTTGGGCGTATCGATATTTTGGTTAACAACGCAGCCTTTCAGATGACCCATGAAACGTTGGAAGAAATTGCTGACGAGGAATGGGTGAAGACATTCGACGTCAATGTCACCGCCATGTTTCGGATCTGCAAGGCCGCGCTGCCCAATATGGCCGCAGGCAGCTCGATCATTAACACCAGCTCCGTCAACTCCGATGCGCCCAACCCGACACTCCTGTGTTATGCGGCCACCAAAGGCGCCATCGCCAATTTCACCGCAGGCCTGGCGCAGTTGCTCGGTAAGCGCGGTATTCGTGTTAACAGCGTCGCGCCAGGGCCGATCTGGACGCCTTTGATTGTGTCGACGATGCCTGAAGAGTCGGTGAAGAACTTCGGCAGCAATACGCCCCTGGGTCGCCCAGGCCAACCGGTCGAAGTGGCGCCGATTTATGTACTGCTGGCATCCGATGAGGGCAGTTACATCTCCGGCGAACGCTACGGCGTGACGGGCGGTAAACCTATTCTCTGACGCATGACCGGCGCAACGTGTTGCGCCGGTTTTCATTCGACCTGCTTTAAGCGAGGGTTCCAATGACAACGACAGTAGGTGACTTTCTGGTTGAACGGCTTGCCCAGTGGGGCGTCACGCGGATTTTTGGTTATCCGGGTGACGGCATCAACGGCGTGTTTGGTGCCTTGAGTCGCGCTAACGGCAAGATTGAGTTCATCCAGGCCCGTCACGAAGAAATGGCCGCCTTCATGGCTTCGGCCCACGCTAAATTTACCGGCGAACTGGGCGTGTGTATTGCCACCTCCGGGCCGGGTGCGTCGCATTTGATCACTGGACTGTATGACGCGCGTATGGACCACATGCCGGTACTGGCGATTGTCGGGCAACAAGCCCGGGCGGCGCTGGGCGGCCATTACCAGCAAGAGCTGGACCTGGTCTCGATGTTCAAGGATGTGGCCGGCGCCTTTGTGCAACAGGCCTTGGTGCCGTCGCAGGTGCGCCACCTGATTGACCGCGCGGTGCGTACCGCTGTTGGCGAGCGCCGGGTCACCGCGATTATATTGCCTAACGACTTGCAGGAAGCTGCCTACGAGCTGCCCGCCAGGACCCATGGCACGGTGCATTCCGGTGTGGGCTACAGCAAACCCAAGGTCGTACCCTATGACGCCGACCTGCAACGCGCGGCTGACGTACTCAATGCTGGCAAAAAAGTTGCGATTCTGGTCGGCGCCGGGGCACTGACGGCGACTGACCAGGTGATCGCCGTGGCCGAAGCATTGGGTGCAGGCGCCGCCAAGGCGTTGCTCGGCAAGGCGGTGTTGCCCGATGACCTGTCGTGGGTGACCGGCAGCATCGGCCTGCTCGGCACCGAGCCCAGCTACAAGTTGATGACCGAATGTGACACCTTGTTGATGATCGGTTCGGGTTTTCCCTATTCCGAATTCCTGCCCAAGGAAGGCCAAGCCCGCGGCATACAGATTGACCTGCAACCCGACATGCTGAGCCTGCGTTACCCTATGGAGGTGAACCTGCTCGGCGATGCGGCCGAAACCCTCGCCGCACTGCTGCCGCTGCTGGAACACAAAACCACGCGCACGTGGCGCAAAAAGGTCGAAGGCTGGCGCGCAAGCTGGGAGAAAACCCTGGAGAAACGCGCCCTGGCCAAGGCCAAGCCGATCAACCCACAGCGCGTGGTATACGAACTTTCGCCGCGCTTGCCCGACCACGCGATTATCACCAGCGACTCCGGCTCCTGCGCCAACTGGTATGCGCGTGACCTGAAGATCCGCCGAGGCATGCAGTGTTCGCTGTCCGGCGGCCTGGCGTCGATGGGCGCCGCCGTGCCCTATGCGATTGCGGCCAAATTCGCCCATCCGCAGCAAACGGTGATCGCGCTGGTAGGCGATGGCGCGATGCAAATGAACAACATGGCCGAGTTGATCACCGTCGCCAAATACTGGCGGCAGTGGCAGAGCCCGAAATGGATCTGCGCAGTCTTCAATAACGAGGACTTGAACCAGGTCACCTGGGAGCAACGGGTGATGGAAGGCGATCCCAAGTTCGAGGCTTCGCAGAACATTCCCGACGTGCCGTACCACCTGTTTGCGATCTCGCTGGGGCTCAAGGGTATCTTCGTCGAGCACGAAGAAGACGTCGCGTCGGCCTGGGAGCAAGCGCTCGCGTCGGATGTGCCGGTGTTGATCGAGTTCAAGACCGACCCCAACGTGCCGCCGCTGCCACCGCATTTCAAGCTGGAACAAGCGAAGAAATTTGCTTCCACGCTGCTCCAGGGCGATCCGGATGAGGCCGGGGTGATTGTGCAAACTGCCAAGCAAGTGCTGGCGAGTGTCTTGCCGGGGCGCGCGAAGCCATAGACAGCCCGCGCCGATAACAAAAATAACGAACTCCTGCGCACCCGCGCAGCCATATCTGTAAGGACATGGACATGAGAATCCGGCGATGACGCAGATTTTCAGGCGCTCGGCCGACACTTGGTTGCGCGTGGGACTGCTGCTGCTGATCGTCGGCCTCTCGGGAGGCTTGCTTGTGGCATTGACCCTGGAGGGCACCGACTACCGCACCGGGCGTAATTGGGTGGTCGAACAGCCCTTGCCCTTCAGTCATGCCCACCACGCGGGCGAGCTGAAGATTGACTGTCGCTACTGCCACAGCGCGGTGCAGTCCTCGGCTATCGCCAGCCTGCCGCCCACCGAAACCTGTATGAGCTGTCATTCCCAGGTCTGGAAAAACGCCGACGTGCTGGCGCCGTTGCGCAAGAGCCTGCGCGAGCATGAGCCGATGCACTGGCAGCGCGTGGTCGAGTTGCCGGACTACGTATACTTCCATCACGGCGTGCATGTAAACGCCGGTGTTGGCTGTAGCGAATGCCACGGCCAGGTTGACCGTATGCAACTGATGTTCAAGGCCCAGCCGCTGAACATGGGCCAGTGCCTGGCCTGTCACCGCGACCCGGCACCGCACCTGCGGCCGGTGGATCAGGTGACCAATATGCAATGGCGTAGCGATGAGGATCGCCGCGCGCTGGGTGAGCGGCTTATGAAGACGCACCCTATTGAAATCCGAGGTCTGACCGACTGCGGGACGTGCCACCGATGAGCGCGCCACTGGATTTCGCCACCTTGCGCGGGCAACTGGCCGGGCTCAAGGGCCAGGCCTATTGGCGCGGGCTTGAGGCGCTGGCGGCGTCCCCCGAGACCCAAGCGCTGATGGAAGCGGAGTTTCCGGGAGCGGCACCGTTGATGGACCGCCGAAGCTTCCTGCAACTGATGGCGGCCAGCCTCGCCATGGCCGGGTTGGCCGCGTGCGGCAAAACCCCGGAACAGGCCGTTACGGCGGTTAATCAGCCGGTTTCACTGACACCGGGTGTCGCCGCCTGGTATGCCACCGCCATACCCTTTTGCGGCGTCGCTCAGCCGGTGTTGGGCAAGACTGTCGCCGGACGCCCGATCAAGCTGGAAGGCAACCCCGAACACCCGATGTCCGGCGGCACCTGTGACGCGTTCACCCAGGCGGCGATCCTGCAACTCTATGACCCCGACCGCTCCCAGGCGCCGCGCTTCAAAGGCGGCGAAACCAGCTGGTCGCACGTGCTTGCGGCACTGTCGGGCATGCAACAGGCGCTGGATGGCGTCCACGGCAAAGGCCTGCACATCGCCTGCGGCGCCAGCAGTTCGCCGACCCTCGGGCGACAGCTCGATCAACTGCAAGAACGCTGGCCCGAGGCGAGGCTGTACCACGCTGAGGCATTCAACGAGACCGTCGCCCTGCACAGCAGCGAACGGGTGTTCGGCCAGCCGCTGAGCCCGCGCGTGCACTTCGAACAGGCTGACGTGCTGGTGTGCCTGGAATACGATCCGTTGGGCAGCGGTCCCCGCCAGACGGCGTTGCAGCGCGGCTGGGCCGAGCGGCGGCGGCGGGCGGCCAAAGGCGAGGGCGCCGCATTGGCGTTCGTGGCTGAAAGCATTCCAACCCTCACCGGCGCAGCCGCCACGGCACGCCTGCCGATTGCGCCATCACGCCTGCCGGACCTGTTGCTGGCTTTGAGCCAAGCCTTGGGCGAAACGCTTTCGACCACGACGCGCTTGACGGCAGCGCAGCAGCATTGGGTTGACGCGGCCGCCGCCGCGCTCAAGGCGCATCCAGGCCGAGGGTTCATCGGCGTCAGCCCTCAGGCGCCTGAGGCGCTGCAGGCGCAGGTCATGCACCTGAACCAGCGTCTCGGCCATCCGGACTGGCAGGTGCCGAGCCTGCTGGGTTATGCGCTGCAACGCCGTTGGGATTCGCTGGATCAACTGAATCGCGAGCTGACAGCGGGGCGCGTGACTCACTTGCTCATGCTTGATTGCAACCCGCTGCAGACTTCACAGCTTGCGCGCGACCTGCAGCAGGTGCCGTTCCGCCTGCACGCCGGGCTCTATTACGACGAAAGCGCCGCTGAATGCCACTGGCACCTGCCCCTCAACCATGCACTGGAGGGCTGGAGTGACGCCCGCGCGGCGGATGGCAGCGCCTGCATTGTGCAGCCGCTGATCGAACCGATGTACGCGACCCGTACGCTGCATCAGGTGGTCGACATGCTGTTCAACGCCGCGGAGGTCGATGCCCTGCAACTGGTGCGCGCCACGTGGGCGCATATCCCTGAGGCTCAATGGCGCCAGGCCTTGGCGGACGGCTGGATCGAACCGGCTGCGCCGCGCATAGAAGTCGCCGACGCGCCAGCGGCAACGCCCGCGTTGACCGACATCGACGGCCTACAGGCGGTCATCCGCCCGGACCCGACGGTGTGGGACGGGCGCTTCGCCAATTGCGGTTGGCTGCAAGAGTTGCCCAAGCCGATCAGTACCCTCACCTGGAGCAACGTGATCGGGCTTTCGCCGCGCCAGGCGGAGCAGTTGGGCCTTGGCAATGGTGACGGTGTTGAAGCAACCCTGGCCGACCAGGTCGTGCGCGGGCCCGTGTGGATCGAGCCAGGACAGGCCGACGAGGTCATCGCCCTGTACACCGGTTATGGCCGAACCCACTCCGGGCGTGTCGGTAACCACCTCGGCTACGCCGTCAGGCCGCTCGAACAGCTTTCCGTTGGCGCGACCCTGCGTGCCACGGGCGAGCGTTATCGGTTGGCCGCCACGCAGGCCCATCACCACCTTCCCGGCGATGAAGACCCACCCATCCGAGTGGTCGCGCGCGATGCGCCGCAACTGCCCACCGAATCGATTCCGGTGTCGCTCTACAGCCCGGCCGCCGACAGCGGCCCGCAATGGGGCATGGTCATTGACCTTGACCTGTGCACCGGTTGCAACGCCTGTGTCGTCGCCTGCCAGGCCGAGAACAACATCGCCGTGGTCGGCGCCGACCAGGTCGCCCAAGGCCGCAGCCTGCACTGGCTGCGCATAGACCATTACTACCAGGGCCCGCTGGAGGCACCGCGCTCACGCTTCCAGCCGTTGCCGTGCATGCATTGCGAACAGGCGCCCTGCGAAACCGGCTGCCCGGTCAATGCCACGGTGCACAGTCGCGATGGTTTGAATCAGATGGTCTACAACCGCTGCATCGGCACGCGCACGTGTGCCTCCTATTGCCCGTACAAAGTCCGCCGCTTCAATTGGCTCGACTACGGCGCTGATGCGGCGCCGTCACTCCAGGCCCAGCGCAACCCCGAGGTGACGGTGCGCGCCCGAGGCGTCATGGAAAAGTGCACCTACTGCATCCAGCGCATCAGCAGTGCGCGAATTGACGACAAGCAGCAAGGCGCTGACTTCGACCCTTCCGGCGTGGTCACCGCCTGCCAGCAAACGTGCCCCAGCCAGGCCATCCGTTTTGGTGACATCGCCGACCCGGCGAGCGCCGTCAGCCAGGCACGCCGGGACCCACGCCATTACCGCCTGCTCGAAGCCCTCGGCACGCGACCGCGCACCAGTTACCTGGCGCGGATCGAAGAGGAGGGCGCCGCCGATGAGCACTGAGCCGTTGCTGCACGACACCGTGCATTTCTTGCCGAAAGACCTGAGTGACCAGCAGGTGTCGCGCCAGGTGTTCGGGTCGCTGCAACAGTTCCCACGGCGTGTGGCCTGGCGCTGGTTGTTTGGCGTCGGCGTCGTGCTGTTGCTGGTCTACCTGGGCTCGGTCGCGGTGTTGTTGGCCAAGGGCGTGGGCATGTGGGGCAATAACCAGCCGGTGCTGTGGGGCTTCGGCATTCTCAATTACATCTGGTGGTTGGGCATCGGCCACGCCGGCACGTTTATTTCGGCGTTATTGCTGCTGATCGAACGGCCTTGGCGGCATACCCTCAATCGCCTGGCCGAATTGATGACGCTGATGGCGGTGATCTGCGCCGCGCTGTACCCGATCCTGCACCTGGGCCGTCCCTGGCTGTTCTACTGGACCATGCCGTACCCGAATGATATGGGGCTATGGCCGCAATTCAAGAGCCCCACTGCGTGGGACATGTTTGCGATCCTGTCGTACCTCACGGTGTCGGTGTTGTTCCTGCTGGTGGGCGCCATACCGGATTTCGCCACCGCCCGTGACCGCGCCAGAACGCCGCTGCGGCAAGTTCTGTATGGCCTGCTCGCGGTCGGTTGGCGCGGTTCGCAACGGCACTGGGCGTTATGGCGACGCACCACGCGGGTGCTGGCGATCCTGGCGATACCGCTGGTGTTTGCGGTCTCCAGCGGTTACTCGTTCCTGATGACCATGGGCCCCCAGAGCGGCTGGCATTCAACGTTGTTCCCGGCGTATTTCGTCGCCGGCGCGGTGTTTTCCGGGTTTGCTCTGGTGGCGTTGCTGGCGATTGGCGTGCGCTGGATGCTGTGCATCGAAAGCTTGATTACCGCGCACCATCTGGACATGCTCGGCCGCTTGCTGCTGGCCACCGGTTGGCTGACGGCCTACGGTTACCTGGCGGATCTGTTCATGCCGATCTACAGCGGCGATGCACATGAAATCGAGGTGCTGCTCACGCGCATCAATGGCCCGCATGCCTGGAGTTTCTGGCTGGCGATTGTCTGCAATGTCGGCGTACTTCAGGCGCTGTGGTGGCGCCAGGTGCGCCAGCAACCGAGGCGCTTGGCCCTAGTCGCGCTGACGGTGCTGGTGGGCATGTGGGCCGAACGCTTCATGTTGCTGATTCCGCCCCAGACTCGCGACCTGCTGGTGTCGAGTTGGGGCGACTATTCGCCAACGCTGTGGGACTGGTCACTGTTTATTGGCAGCTTCGGCGTATTTCTGGTGCCCTATAGCCTGTTCCTGCGGTACCTGCCGATGGTCTCGGCGTTCGAGGTCAAGCAGGCGCTGCATCAGGAGCGCGGCGATGGCTGACTGCCTGGGGCTGCTCGCGCGTTTTTCCGCACCCCGACCGCTGGTGGAGGCGGGGCTGCGCGCCTGGGACCTGGGCTATCGACGCCTGGACGCGTTTGCGCCGTTTGCGCTGGAAGCATTGGAGCCGGTATTGGCGGCCAGGGCCAACCGCGTGCCGCGCATGGCGTGTGTCGGCGCCGCAGTCGGCGCCGGGCTGGCACTGTTGATGCAGATCGGCTCGGTGTGGGTTTATCCGCTGAACGTCGGCGGGCGTCCGTTGATTGCGTTGCCGCAGTTGTGGGTGGTGACGTTTTTGTTCGCGGTGGTGTTTGCTGGCGCGGCGGCGGTGCTGACGTGGTTGATTTGCATCCGCCTGCCACGCCTGCACCATCCGTTATTTGCGGCAGAGGGGTTCGACGCCGCCAGTGATGACGGGTTTTTCCTGTTTATCGACGCGCGTGACCCGCTGTTCGACCTTGAAAACACCCGTGCTTGGCTGGCCGAATACGCGCTCAACGTGCAGGCGGTGCAACCGTGAGTCGCTGGCCGTGGGCGCTGTGCCTGGCGTTGCTGTGCAGTGGCTGCGATGATATGTCGCGTCAGGCCAAGGTGCTGGAGCAGCGCGCGGGTGCGTTGTTCGCCGACGGCCTCAGCAGCCGTCAGCCACCGGCGGGCAGCGTGGCGCGCGGGCAGTTGCAGCGCGAGGCAAGCGTGCAGCAGCGCCCGGCGCTGAGTGCGGCATTGCTTGCCCGGGGCGAGGCTGGCTATCAAACCTTTTGTACACCCTGCCATGGCCTGAGCGGGCTCGGCGATGGCTTGGTGGTCGGTCGCGGTTTTCCGGCGCCGCCGTCATTCATCGAGCCTCGGCTGTTGAACGCAACCGATGAGCAACTGATGCACGTCATCGCCCATGGGCAAGGATTGATGTATGGCTACGAATCGCGCATCCAGCCGCAGGAGCGCTGGGCCATCGTCGCCCATCTGCGCGTGTTGCAATTGAGCCAACATGCCGACCTTGACAGCCTGCCGGCGCCGCTGCGCCAGGCGTTCGGGGCGCACACGCAATGAAACGCCTGCCGCTGCTGGTCGCCATCGCAGCCCTCGGGCTCGCGCTGTTTGGCCTTTGGCAGCCGGCCTGGGTCGGCGCGGGCGCCCTGGCGGCGGCAGTGAATTGCACCAGCATCGTGCTCGGCTGCGTGCTGCTCGCCGTGCTGACGCCCTTGGTCAGCGGGCGCTGGCAACCGTTGCTGGAACCGGGCAGCCGCCTGGGCGCGAGCGCGGTGATCCTGATGGTGCCGATGCTGCTGCCGGTGCTGCTGGCAATGGCGTGGGTGTACCCGTGGTACAGCCAGGAGACCCAGGGTTTTCGCGGACTCTGGTTGTCACCGTGGTTTTTTGCGCTGCGCACCTTGCTGTATGCCGGGCTGGCTTGGCGGGTGCTGCGCTGGGCCGGTCGGCACAACGCCGCGGGGCTGATCCTCTACGGGTTGACGGCCAGCCTGGCGGCGGTGGACTGGCTGATGTCGCTGCAGCAGGAGTTTGTCTCCAGCATTTTCGGCCTGTTGTTGATTTCCAGGCACTTACTCGATGGCCTGGCGTTCGCCGGGCTTTGTGCGATGTGCTGGAACGTGGTGCTGTTGCCGGCCCGGCAGTGCGTCGTATTGCGTGGCCTGTTGGTAAGTGCCCTGGGATTTTGGGTGTATGTGCACTTCATGCAGTACCTGATTATCTGGTCGGTGAACCTGGAGCATGAAACGCTCTGGTATCGCCTGCGGGAAGCCGGGTTGTGGGGCGTGTTGACCGCTTTGTTGATGCTGGGGCAACTGGCGTGTCTGCTGGTGCTCGCGTCGCCGTGGGGCGCGCGGATGTGGGTATTGATGTGGGGCTGCGTGGCGATCCTGCTGCTGGGGGCGCTGGAGTCCATCTGGATCAGCCTGCCGTCGATATTCCCTGAAGCAGGCGCCGGCCCCGTGCTGACCGCCGTGCTTTGCCAGGGCGTCTACGCGGCGGGCCTGTTCATGTGGTGGCGTCGGCAATGGCAAAGGAGGCGCCATGACACCTGATTACCAACCCAACAATTTTGACGGCAAAAAAGCCTGGCGCGTGATCCTGCTGCTGTTCATGGCGGTTGCGCTGGCATTGGGTGGCGTGGCCTGGCTGTTGAGTGGCTATCGCCAGCATGCGCAACAGCCGCCCTTGAGCGAACTGGAACGCCAGCGCCTGCTGCCGCCCGAACCGCGCTTGCAAGCCAACCCCAGGCAGGCCGGCGAAGCACAACTCGCCCGCCAGCGCGTGCACCTGGACAGCTTCGGCTGGGTCGACCGCGAGCGTCACATCGTGCATCTGCCCTTGGCGCAGGCCCGACAGTTGATGCTGGAGCGAGGCTGGCCTGCACCAGAGGACGATGGCCATGAGCATTAAACCCGTGCTGGCGCTGCTGGCGTGCCTGGTGTTGCAACCGGTCATGGCCCAAGGCTTCGACCCGTTTACCGCCGCCGGCATCGACAGCAGCCGCGTGGGCAGCCGCCTGGCCCTGGACACGCGCTTTACTGATCAGCACGGCGGCTCGGTGCGCCTGGGCGATTTGCTAAACGGCCAACCGACGCTGCTGGTGCCGTTGTACTTCCGCTGCCCGAATGTGTGTGGTGCGGCGCTCTCGACCTTGTTCAGCCAACTGGCCAACCAGCCTTATCGCCTGGGACGGGACTTCCAGGTCATCGCCTTCAGCTTCGACCCGCGTGAGGACGTGAGCGCCGCCCGCGAAGAACTGGCCAAGCTCAGCCAGCACTGGCCGGCATTGGCCAACGCGCCCGGCCTGCACCTAATGACCGGCGACGCGGCTGCCAGCCAGGCTTTGGCCGACTCGATCGGGTTCGGTTACCGCTTCGATCCGCAGCAACAACAATACGCCCACAGTTCGGCGGTGGCTCTGGTCACCGCTGACGGACGTTTGTCGCGCTGGCTTTATGGCCTGGGCTACCAGGCCAGCGACCTGCGCCTGGCACTCACCGAAGCCGGGCAGGGTAAGCTCGGCGCAATCAAGGAGCAGCTGTTGTTGCTGTGCTACCACTACGACCCCCAAAGCGGCACCTACAGCAGCCGGATTATCTTGTTGCTGCAAGTGGCCGGCGTCGCCACCGTGTTGGTGCTGGGCCTGTTTATCGGCGTTGCCGTGCGCCGCGAACGTCGGAGGGCGCCATGAACGAACATTTCCTGCGCCTGTGGCCGGCGCAAGCCTCGGATTATGCGGTGTCGGTGGATTGGCTGGTGATTGGCTTCACCGCCATGATGGCGCTGTTTGTGGTGCCGGTCTTCGTGGCGTTGTGGGTGTTTATCTGGCGCTATCGACGCGGCCGCGTGGCAGACCGCGACCACCGTCCACAAAGCAATCTGCCCATTGAACTGGCCTGGATCATCCTGCCGTTCATTGGCTCGCTGGTGGTCTTCCTGTTTTCCGCGCGGTTGTTTTTCATCGCGCGTACGCCGCCGGATGACGCGTTGGAAGTGCAGGTCACCGCCCGGCAATGGATGTGGAAATTCCAGCACCAGGGCGGCCAGCGCGAGATCAACACCTTGCATGTGCCGGCCCGGCGCCCGGTGAAGTTGACGATGATTTCCGAGGACGTGATCCACAGTCTGTTTTTCCCCAGCCTGCGCATCAAGCAGGACGTGCTGCCAGGACGCTACAGCATGCTGTGGTTCCAGGCCGAGCACAGCGGCACCTACGAGGTGTACTGCGCCGAATACTGCGGCACCGACCATGCGGCCATGCTGGCACGCCTGGTGGTGCTGGACCCCGCCGACTACGAGCACTGGCTGACTGAAAACGGCAGCGCCGCCGACCTCGCCAGCCAGGGCGAAACCCTGTACCGCCAATACGGCTGTGGCAGTTGCCACGATTCGGGCAACGCGCCGCGGCTGGCCGGGGTGTTCAATCGCACAGTACAGCTGGCCGATGGGAGCCAGGTGAAGGCTGATGAAGCCTACCTGCGCGACAGTATCCTGTTGCCGCAAAAACAACTGGTGGCCGGCTACCTGCCGATCATGCCGACCTACAGCAACCTGCTGGACGAAGAGGCCGTGCAGCGCCTGGTGGCCTATCTGCGCGCACTGCCTGGAGATCCCAAATGAGCCAACCCAGCTACCTGCATAAACAAGGTCTGCGCTCGTGGTTCCTGACCCGCGACCACAAGCGCATCGCGGTGCTGTACATGCTCACCGTGACCTTCTTTTTCTTTGCCGGCGGACTGGCGGCGAGCCTGATCCGTATTGAACTGGTGACCCCGGAAGGCGACTTGCTCACCGCCGATGGTTACAACCGCGCGTTTACCCTGCACGGGGTGATCATGGTCTGGTTTTTCCTGATTCCCTCGATTCCCAGCGTGTTCGGCAATTTTCTGGTGCCGATCATGATCGGGGCCAAAGACATGGCGTTTCCGCGCCTGAACCTGTTCAGTTGGTACCTGTTGCTGGGCGGTGGTTTGTTCACCCTGCTCGCGCTGCTGTTGGGTGGGGTCGACACTGGCTGGACCTTCTACACGCCGTTGTCGACGATGTTCAGCAACGGTCATGTGGTCGCGGTGATTTGCGGGGTGTTTATCGCGGGGTTTTCGTCGATTTTCACCGGCGTCAATATCATCGCCACCGTGCATACCTTGCGCGCGCCGGGCATGACCTGGATGCGCCTGCCGCTGTTTATCTGGTCGATGTACGCGACCTCAATCATCCTGGTACTGGCCACGCCGGTGCTGGCGATCACGCTGGTGCTGGTGGCTGCCGAGCACCTGTTCAACATTGGCGTGTTCGACCCAAAACTGGGCGGCGACCCGTTGCTGTTCCAGCATTTGTTTTGGTTCTACAGCCACCCGGCGGTGTACATCATGATTTTGCCGGCCATGGGCGTGGTCAGCGAACTGATCACGGCGGCGGGGCACAAGCGCATTTTTGGTTATCGCTTTGTCGCTTGGTCGAGCGTGGCGATTGCTGTCATTGGCTTTTTGGTATGGGGCCATCACATGTTTGTGGCCGGGCAGTCGATGTACGCGAGCCTGGTGTTCTCGCTGTTGAGTTTTCTGGTGTCGATTCCATCGGCGATCAAAGCCTACAACTGGAGCGCCACGCTGTACAAAAGTGACCTGACGCTGCACGCACCGTTCCTGTTCGCCCTGACCTTTATCGGCTTGTTCATCATCGGTGGCGTCACCGGGCTGTTTCTCGCGCTGCTGGCGGCAGATTTGCATGCGCACGACACGTATTTCGTGGTCGCGCATTTTCACTACATCATGGTCGGGGCGGCGGTGGCGGGGTACTTTGGCGCGCTGCATTTCTGGTGGCCGAAAATCACTGGCCGGCTGTACTCGCAGCTGTGGGGCAAGATCACCGCGATCCTGATTTTCTGCGGGTTCAACCTGACGTTTTTCCCGCAGTTTTTGCTCGGCTACCTGGGCATGCCCCGGCGTTATCACAGCTATGACCCTGACTTTCAGTTCCTCAATGTGTTGTCCTCCGCCGGCGCGTCGATCCTGGCCGTGGCCTACGTGCTGCCGTTCTTTTACCTGCTGGGCTCGTTGCGTTGGGGCGAGCGGGCGCCCATCAATCCCTGGGAGGCTGCCGGGCTTGAGTGGCGCGTGGCATCACCGCCGCCAGTGCATAATTTCGAAGCGTCGGTGACGGTGGATTTCGAAGCCTACGACTATTCTCCCGAGGCGCGTCGTGATCCGCTCTGACGAGAAACCGGCCGAGCCGTTCGTGGCCTGGGCCCAGCAGCGCGACGCCGCACGCCTGGGCATGTGGCTGTTCCTGGCCAGCGAAGCAATGATGTTCGGCAGCCTGATCATGGTCGCCTGGTTGCTGCGGTTGCAGCACCCGGACGGGGTGGCGGAGGCGGTGGCAGGGCTGCATTACTGGCTGGCGGCCGGCAATACGTTCCTGCTGTTGACCAGCAGCTTGCTGTTGACTCTGGCGATGGCCGCCGGTGAGCCGCGCCGCGTGCGTCACTGGCTGCTCGGCGCTGCACTGTTGGGCGTGCTGTTCCTGGGCTGCAAGGGCATTGAGTATGGCTTGGAGATTCAAGAGGGCGTGTTGCCTGGTTTCGCCCAGGCATCGCATTGGCAAGTGCCCTCGGCGCAGTTGTTCATGAACCTGTATTTCATCGCCACGGCGCTGCACGGCGTGCATGTGCTGGTCGCCGTCGGCCTGGCGCTGTGGCTGTACCGTTCGCTGGGACGCGGCACGCTGGCGGTGCATCAGGCCGACACGCGGCTGGAAATGATCAGCCTGTATTGGCACTTGGTCGACGGGATCTGGATTGTGTTGTTCCCCACCCTCTACTTGGTAGGGCGTTGAGATGAGCAAGGCGGGCGCACTGAAGGTCTACGCCGGATTGCTGCTGCTGTTGGCGCTGCAGTCGCTGTGTGCAACGTTCTGGCCCCGACAGGGCGGTGTGGTCATGCTCGCCGCCGGTGCGCAGTTCCTGCTGTCGTTGCTGTTCTACCTAGGGCTTTACCGTCACCGCGGTTGGGCGCGCCTGTTTGGCTGGGTGTACCTGCTGTGGCTGCTGGTGATGGTGGTGTTTATCCTCGGTGAATCAGCCACCCGCTGAACTCAGGCGCACCGGCACCGACTTGGCCGCCGGCACTTTACTGCGTTCGGCGTGGTGCCAGAGCGGCACCAGCGGGTTGCACTCCGGGTAGTAGGCGGCGGCGCAGCCTTCGGGAATATCGTAGGCAATGATTTCGAACGGGCCGACCTGACGCTTTACCTCCGGCTCGATGGCGGTGGTCAACAGCACCTGCTCGCCGACCTTGAACCCCAGGCGCACGATGTCGTTGCAATGCATGAAAATCACTTCGCGCGTGCCGCTGACCCCGCGAAAACGGTCGTCATACCCATAGATGGTGGTGTTGAACTGGTCATTGCTGCGCAGCGTCATCAGTTGCAGCACGTCGCGCGCCGGTTCGGCGAGGTTGACGTCATCGTCTTCGGCCAGCGTCACGGGGGTGATGAACTGCGCCTTGCCCGTCGGGGTCAGCCATTCGCGTTGCGCGGCGGCAATCGGCCTGTGGAAACCGCCGGGCTCAGCCATGCGGGTTTCCATGTCATGAAAAATCTGCGGGTAGATCGTGCCGATGGCGGTCCTGACCGTCGAGTAATCGTCGCTCCAGGCTTGCCAGTCGATGCGGTTACCGGGCGCCAAGGCGGCCATGGCCAGGCCGGCGACGATGCTGGCTTCGGCGCGCACCTGCGGGCCGACCGGTTCGGCGCTGCCGTGCCAGCCGTGGATGCAACCGGTGCTGTCCTCGGTGGTGTAGGTTTGCGCCACGCCTTTTTGCCGGTCAATTTCTATGCGCCCCAGGCACGGCAGCAGCCACATATTTCGGGCGGGCAGCAGGTGGGTGCGATTGAGTTTGGTGGCGACCTGCACATTCAGTTCCAGCCCTTGCCACGCCGGCTCCATACGCGAGGTGTCGGGTATCGCCCGCAGGAAATTGCCGCCCAGCCCGATGAACCCGCGCACCTGTCCCTGCAGAATGCCTTCGCAGGCGTCCACGGTGCACAGGCCCTTTTGCGCCGGGACCTTGAAGCCGAAGTGCCGCTCGATCAGGTCCGCCGGGACCTTTTTCGGGTCTTCGGTGATACCCACGGTGCGCTGGCCCTGCACATTGGAATGGCCGCGCACCGGGCAGATGCCGGCGCCGGGTTTGCCGATATTGCCGCGCATCAGCATCAGGTTCACCAGCATCTGCACATTCGCCACCCCGTGCCGGTGCTGGGTCAGGCCCATGCCATAGACGAACATCACCCGTTGGCTGCTGGCGTACACCGTGGCGGCGGCTTCGAGTGCGCCGCGCGTGAGCCCGCTTTTGTGCTCCAGTTGCGGCCACGTGCAGTCACGCACGTAGGTGGTGAACGCCTCGAAACCTTCGGTGTGGGTGGCGATGAAGTCGTAGTCGAGCATGGCCGGTGTGCCGCGTTCAGTGGCGCAGTCATCCATTTCCAGCAGCGCCTTGGCGATGCCGGTGATGGCGGCCGTGTCCCCGCCGATCGCCACCTGGTGGTATTGGGTACTGATCAGGGTCGACTCGGGCGTGAGCATTTCGCTGGGCGATTGCGGATTGACGAAGCGCTCCAGCCCGCGCTCGCGCAAAGGGTTGAAGGTGATGATCGGCACGTCGCGCCGGCGCACGTCCTGCAATTGATGCAGCATGCGCGGGCTGTTACTGCCGACGTTTTGGCCGAAGAAAAACAGGCAGTCGGTGTGCTCGAAGTCGTCCAGGGTTACCGTGCCGACCGGCACGCCGATGCTTTCCTGCAAGCCGACTGAGGTGCTCTCGTGGCACATGTTGGAACTGTCGGGCAGGTTGTTGGTGCCGTAGGCCCGGGCGAATAACTGGTACATGAACGAGGTTTCCAGCGAGGCGCGCCCGGAGGCATAGAACACCACGCTGTCGGGCTCCATCGCCTTGAGCTGCACGCCAATTGCCTGATAGGCCTCGTCCCACGACGTCTCACGGTAGCGGTCGCTCTGCGGGTCATAACGCAACGGATGGGTCAGGCGGCCCTGTTGCTCAAGCGCATAGTCGGGCCAGTCGCGTAATTCACTGAGGGTGTGTGCGGCAAAAAACGCCGGGTCGGTCTTCATTGAGGTCAGCTCCCAGGCAGTGGCCTTGGCGCCGTTCTCGCAGAACTCCAACGCATGCGGGCGACCGGGTTTGGCCCAGGCGCAGCTGACGCAAGCGAACCCGTCGGGCTTGTTTTGCTTGAGCAGCGCAACGGGCGCCTTGATCAGGGCCTGTTCGCGCCACAGGATCTGCATCACCGATTTGGCCGAGCCCCAGCCTCCGCTCGCGTGGGTGTAGGGCTGGAAATGGGTCTTGGGATGAATGAGCATCGTGGCACTCCCGGGCGCTGGCTGGATAACCTTGGGACGGGCCGTCAGGGCAAAGGTTCGAGCGGAATGCCGGACGGGAGGTGCCGTTTGTCTGCGCTGCGCAACACCGAGTGAACCCATGGCCGCCGAGCGTCCTCCACACCCCTGTGTGTTCTGAAAAGACGAAGAGGTAAGTGGCATGAAAGCAATCAGGATTGAGCAATTTGGCGGCCCCGAGGTCATGCACGTACGCGAGGTCGAGGTGCCGGAACCCAAGGCGGGTGAGTTGCTGGTCAGGAATGTCTTTGTGGGTATCAACCCCGTGGACTACAAGATTCGCGAGGGTCAGTACCCTGAGGTCAAGCAGGACAAATTGCCGCTGACGTTGGGCCGGGAAGTCGCCGGGGTGATTGAAAAGGTTGGGCAAGGCGTCAGTGGTTTCAAGCCGGGCGACCGCGTGTTTGCCATGATCGGTGCCGACGGCGGTTATGCCGAGTACTCGCGGGTGCCTGCCGAGCATCTGGCGCTGATCCCTGAAGGCCTCGATTGGCCGTCCGCTGCCGGCGTGCCGCTGGCCGGGCACACTGCCTGGCAGGCCTTGGTCGAGCACGGTCAGCTCGAGCAAGGGCAAAAGGTGTTGATCCATGGAGGCACCGGTGGCGTCGGCCATTTCGCGGTGCAATTTGCCAAGGTCAAGGGCGCCGAAGTGTATGCCACCGCATCCACTGACAGCCTGCCGTTCCTGCGCGAGCTGGGCGTCGAACGCGCCATTGATTACAAGACCGAACGGTTCGAGGACATCTGCAAGGACTTCGACCTGGTTATCGATTTGATCGGCGGCGACACCCAAGCGCGTTCATGGCAGGTGCTTGGCGAGGGCGGGCGATTGGTCTCGACCCTGACCATGCCCGATGCGCACCATCCCCAAGCGGCAGGCAAGACCGGCACACGGTTCACCGCCGACCCGCGCGGTGAGGAACTGACCGAGATCGCCGGGCTGATCGCGGCGGGCAATGTGCAGGTGTATGTGGCCAAGACATTTGAACTGGAAGAGGCCAAGCAAGCATTGGACTTCCTTGCTAACGGACACGTGCACGGCAAAGTTGTATTGCACGTCAGCGATTGAGGAGGTGGTATGAGCGAGCATTCAAAACCCATCCCAGGCACCCATGCCGGGCAAAAAGTACGCCCTGAAACGGCCAAACGAAACGACAAATCGGAAAACCCGAATGTCGACCGCCCTTGGAAAGTCGAGACCGAGCAGGGCGGCGTTGCCCCTGGCGGGCCTTCGAAAGACCCAGAGTCAGGGGCGTGACACCACGCTGGCGCGCCAGCCCTGTTTTCGGCAGGGCTGGCCGTTCATTTGCGCTTCGCGCGGTTAATACGCATCCACTCTTGGTACGCGGCGGTACGTTGCGCGTCCGCAATCTTCTTGGCCTCGATAAAGCGTGCCCAGGTGTGCGCATCACCTTGGTAGGTCCCGATAATTTTGTAGGCTATTGCATCCAGCCTATCGGCCTCGAAAAACATTTGGTGGGTGCGCGCCATTTCGTCATTCCAGGCCTGCCGGGATGTGTAACTGAGTAGTTGACCGCTCATTGCGATACACCCTCCGTCCACCGGATCGCTGCCGCGCCGCGCCAGTGCACGTCAGTGATGCCGTATTTTTCGGCCATCGGTTTGGAGACACGTTTGAGTTTTTGCTGGCCAAACTTAGGTATGACCGCGACGCCGGCATCGCAACTGGCCCAATGCCAGGCTTCGCCGTTGTCCATGCCCTGCGCCCGCACGATGAACGACTTGCGCTCACCGTGCAGTTGATAGCTGATCGTAAATAATTCGTTGTGGTTCATGAGGCCTCCTTATGCTCATGAACTACAGATTTTTGGCGTCAAAAAAAATTCAAAGAAATTGTTCGACAATTCGATGAGCGACACGACCTGCGAAAACCATCAGTCGTCCACCGTGAACGTCACCCAGCCCGGGCCAGTGTTCGGTCGTTCAATTTCGGCAATTACACCGCTCACGGAAGAGCCGTCGGGCAAGTTGACCGTGACAAAGTTGGGGTTGCCGGGCCAGTCGAGCGGGATCTCGAAGCTCAACCGCGCAAGCGTGGGTTTGCCGCTGCTGGTCAGGTGGATCGAGACGGACGCGTTCAGGCGTTCATCCGATTGTGTTCCCAGGTGCCGTGAGGCGGTAATCACACTGGCACTACCTTGGTAATCGTAAGGCATTAGGGCTACCTCATTTAACGAGAGCGGTCATTGTTGATGTTTGTTAGTTGATTGATAGGTGCGCGCAATCGCAACGCCGCCCAGTAACAACGCAGCGCCAACTGCTATGAGCAGAAAGGGCGCGGGTCGGTTGGCTTGGCGCCATCCCCCCTCTACCCGGCGTTGCCCCGCGGAAGCGCTAAACAGGTTGCCCGACGAGGTATCGGCTTGGGGGCTACGACCCAGCGCGAAGCGCGTCAGCCAGCCGGAAAGCTGTGCGAAGCCCGGCACCAGGAAGTGTGCAACCCGAGCAGCTATTGCAGCGCCGCCCACGGTGGTGCTTTTGCGAGGCTGGAGCGCACAGGCAACCATCGCCTCTGCCACCTGCTGAGGGTCATACACTGGGGATGGCGACTTCAGTGCATGACCAGTGAAGTTGGCGCCATCCCGAAAGCCTGGCGTGTCCATCACCGCCAGGTAAATGTCGCACACGTGAATATTCGGCAGCCCTGTCAACTCTGCGCGCAGCGCTTCGCTGAGGCCACGCAGGCCGTATTTACTCGCCGAATAGGCGACGGCGTAGGGCTGGGCAACCCAACTACCGAGTGACAGTGTGTTGATCAGGATGCCGGCCTTTTGTGCCTTGAAATACGGCCATGCCACGTAGGCACCGCGCATGTAACCCAGCAAGTCTGTCTGCAGCACCTGTTCGTGGGCTGCCAGGGGCGTGTCTTCAAAGCTGCCTACGGCGCCCACGCCGGCGTTGTTGATCCAGATATCGATACGGCCATGACCGAACGCAGCGGCCTTGGAGGCCAGGGCCCTCATCTGATCGCTGTGGATCACGTCGGTCTTGACCGCAACCGCCTCGGCGCCGCGTGCGGCACATTCTTCGACGACGTTGGCCAGCGCGCTGTCGTCCCGGGCGGCAAGCACCAGACGTGCGCCTTGCTCGGCGAAGGCGTGCGCGGCGGCACGGCCAATCCCGCTGGAGGCACCCGTAATCACTACGGTCTTACCGAGCAGTTGCCCGCTTATTTTAGCCGGGGTGTGTGAGAACTCGGGGTGATCGCTGGGAGGCTGCACATGCACCTGCGCGGTATGCAACTTCAGCCGCGCGCCATCGTTCATTAACAGGGTCAGGTCATCGATAACGCCTGTGACCCGGTCTGGAAAAACCGGTTCTCCCGACGCATCGAGTTCGTCGTACAAAAACGTCTGGCCTTCCAGCCACCCGACCGCCGTCATCAGTTCCGGGCCGAGGTAGTATTTTCCATCGAGGAAAAACCCGCCGAAATTGTGGGTTCGCTCCAGGTTGTGCACAGCATACCGTTCGCCGGGCTTCATGCCGGTTGCTGAGTCGATCATCACGACATCCTCCATTCACGTGTTTTGCGATAGAGAAGGCGGCGTAAATGATCGTTCCATCGGAATGACCGAAAGGCACTGTCAGTGGGCGTGCGGCGGCGCGGTCGGGTCGACGATCTGAATGATGTTGCCCTGACGCCAGGCATCTGCGCCTGGCGCAATGGGCGGTGCGACGATGTCTGTGCGTGCCTGTTTTTTCCGGGCGCTGTCGATCCCCATCCGCTGGTCCCGCTCAGCGACCATGTGTGCGTCCGCCTGCCCATCGGCGGTGAAGCCCATCATCAGTTGAGGCATGCCCAAGGGCAGGCGTTTGTTGAGGTCGGTATGCCAGGTGTGCCAGGTTTTGCCGTAGGTATGCACCAGCTTTTCCATCAGGGCATGCTCGGCTACCGCAGGGATCCCTGGTGCGACCAGTTGACCCGATTTCACTTCATGCACATGGCTGTGCCACAACGCTTTCTCCGGCGTGGGCAGGCCTTTGAACAGCGCTTCACTGATGATGTATTCCACACCCATCAGCTTGGCGTCCTTGCGATTGCCGTCATAGATCACACACTGGATCACCTCCTCGTTGAGAATCGCGCAGTAATGATGGGCTTCCATCTGCACATCGGGATGCCCGTTGTAGAAGTGGAAACCATCCAGGTAGGCGTTCAGTGCGTCTATCGGCGGACGCGACTGCAACAGGGCGGCGCCGGCCTCCAGCGTTTGTGTGCTTGGGGTTTCAGGCTTGCCGGGTGCTTCGACGTTTGAGGGTGAAGTGTTGCCGGCGCATGCGCTGAGCAGGGCAAGGAGCGCGGCCAGGCAAAGTGAGGCGGCAGCCCGCGGCGTTCCAGTGTCAAGCCTCATAGGTTCCATCCTGTTGCGTGCGTTCAAATTGAAAGGTTAAAGCCGGCCCTAACCGCCTACTGTTCGCGCAGCTTGGGTGCGCAGGGTTAGCCGGTACGTCGACCTATCCAAAGGCCGCGATACGTCTCGTCATCACCCTTTACGGGACTTTGATCAGGAAACGGCAGCTGTTTGATCCTCGCCAACTGCGCCTGGCTGGGCGCTTCGCGACAGATGTCCGCATGCTGGCCCGGCGGGTAAGCGCCTACCACCAGGAAGTTTTCGCTGGCGCTGATATTGCGGTGCCCGGTCCCGACGGGCAGCAGCAGGACATCTCCAGTGCGCACCTCCAGAACATGCCCGTTAAGGCCACCAAGCATCAGTTGGGCATGGCCTGTCGCGATACCAAGCACCTCATGCCCTTCGGTATGGTAGTGGTGATAGTCATAAACCCGACTGCGCCACTTGGGCGGCCAGCCCTGAGTGGTGAACATTTCCTCAAAGCGCGTGGCCAGGTCGACGAGCTGTGGTGATAGCACTTGGGTGTACACGAGCACCGGGAGGTCAGAGTTGTTCGGCACGGGGTGATTGGGCTCGAACATCAGGGACGTTGGCGTCGGTGAATCAGTCTTAGAAACAGTCATCTAAAAACTCCGATTGAGCGTGTGACGGCTATTGGGCTGACTGCCATGTCCACTGCCCGCCGTCTTTTTCACAATCGACTTTGGCCTGTTTGAGATCCTGAGCGGCATAGTGGTAAGTCACCACCCGGGCATTGTTGGGGAGCATAGCCCCGGCATGACCGGGAGCTTTGGACGTTGCATGAGGATTGGCAAGCGCCTCCTGGGTCAACGTGGCCTTGCAACTGGCGGAAAAGTCGCCGGGACATTGGGCAACCCTGGTTTTTTGCGTGGCCAACATGTCAGTGTGTTCGTTGCTACACGACCAATCGATGTCATCTGCCGGCACACCTTCGTAGGCGTAACAGGTGTGTTGTTCAACCATGGGTACCTTGTCACTTTGAGGGCGCGTAACCACATCGCAGCCGGCAGCCAGGGCCGAAGAGGTGGCCAAAACGAACATTAAAGCCATCGATGCCTTCAGCGCAGTGACGGATGACGTTTTCATCGATACTTTCCTCGCAGTTAAGACCGGTTATCCGGCTTGCTGGAGCCTCTCGCTTGCTTGCGGTTGAGCCGGTATGCCGCATAACGTCAATGCGTTGCTGCGGGACATTTTTGCTTTCACGGCTGTATTTCAATTGCCACTAGCAGTTCACCTGGGGGCAATGGTTGCACGTCCTTGATGAGGCCATGGCAGGCAACACCGTCCCATTCGAACGCAATCGTATGGGCATCCTTTAACCGCGAGGGCCATGGCGGAGTCAGCCGCAACTGCCACCCGGAAGCAGTACGCGCGACATGTGCCATGCACTCACAGGTAAGCGCATTCACACCGAACAGTGTGTCTTGAAGGTAGTCGATCTTGATGACCCGCGCGGTGGCTTCAATAAAATCAGACATAAAAAGACCTCGCATTTCTACCCTGTGGACGACAGTCGGGAAGACTGTCTGGACATCACCATTTCTTCCAATATTTCACGGATGAGCCTGGTGACTCCCTGTTCTCCGTGATACCGGGCGCGATCGATGTTGGCGATGGTGAATTGGTCAGCGCCATGTGCCAACACGGTGATGGACAAGGTGCCATCCGGATTGATTTTGCACTTCACCCCGCAATTAGGCAGGCGGGTCGAAAGGGCTATCTCAATTTCCATTTTGGTCAGTGTGTCCATTTGATCACCGTGCTTGAAGATTTGGACACCCCAAGGCTAGCTCAGAATATATTTACGTAAATACTGGCGCGGTGGTGGCACTGGAGTGCGGGCGCCCCTTGTCGAGATCGGGTTAAGTCCGAATATCCAGCTGACTTAAACCTTTCGCGTTCGCGCAGTGTCGATTGCTGAAGACACTTGGCAAGGTGGAGGGGATATCAATGATAGGGGGGTGTGATTTCTGCCCAAAACGTACCTGGCTTCCCTATGCCTACCATGCCCCCCACGGAGTTGAACCTTCCATGAGTTCAGCTCTCAGCCCCGGAAGGGGTGATGTGTGGATCTGATTGACTGGGTGCAATGGCCAGCCATGGTCGTGACGGTCATCTCGGCCTGGTTTATCGGATCTCAACGACCGCGCCGACGCATGATTGCTTTCTGGGGCTTCATCCTCAGCAATGCGCTGTGGGTTGTTTGGGGATGGCACGCAAATGCTTTCGGTCTGATTACGCTCGAGTGCATTTTGCTGGGCATGAACGCTCGCGGGTTCAGGAAAAATCAACGCGGCAACCGGGCCTCCGGTTGAATCGCGATTACTGACTCTGAAAATTCTTCTTAAACCCGCGCAGGTTCATCGAACAGAGGCAGATCTGCAGCACGATCAATGCATAGGCCCCAGCGTAAGCACCCCATATAACCCAAAGAATATTGCTCAATATGAAGCAGAAGAACCCCGCCATTCTTGTCGCCGGGCGTTGAGAGCCGATAAGCCACGCCGCGACCACTGTTACTGCCATGGCAGGCCACTGAACCCAGTCCAGATAACTCAAGACAACTCCTCCAATCAATCTCCTAACGGTTTAGATGAGAGAGGGACGTACGGGCGAATAATTCAGACTTTTTTGATCGGATCTGAGAATTACCGCTCGTCAGGCTGCAGGTGGATTTCTTGAACATACGATTTCCTCTTCCGGACAGATAAACATGCGCTGACGAAAATTCCCTTTCGTCTTGCCTCTGGGAGAACGCAATGAAAGCTATTGTTTACAACGGCCCTCGTGACGTCAGTGTGCAAAATGTACCGGACGCTAAGATCGAAAAGCCTACCGATGTTTTGGTGCGCGTAACCGCCACCAACATCTGCGGATCTGATCTGCACATGTACGAAGGCCGAACCTCGTTTGAAGCTGGAAGAGTTTTTGGGCATGAGAATTTGGGCGAGGTGATTGAAGTTGGTGTAGGGGTTGATCGGGTCAAGATAGGCGACCGAGTTTGCTTGCCGTTCAACATCGGCTGCGGTTTTTGCGAAAATTGTGAGAAGGGCCTGACCGGTTTTTGCCTGACGGCTAACCCAGGGAGTGCCGGTGCGGCCTATGGGTTTGCCGACATGGGACCCTATCAAGGCGGGCAGGCTCAGCTGCTTCGAGTGCCGTACGCCGACTTCAACTGTCTGGTGTTGCCCGATGACGCACAAGAGCGTGAAGAGGACTACGTCATGCTATCTGACATTTTCCCTACGGGTTGGCATGCGACCGAGTTGGCCGGCCTGCTTCCTGGAGAAAGCATCGCCATCTACGGCGCCGGACCGGTGGGATTGATGGCAGCCCATTCAGCCATGATCAAGGGCGCCTCCCAAGTCTTTGTGGTCGATAACCATCCTGACCGTTTGAAGCTGGCCGCTCAGATTGGCGCCACGCCCATCAACTCGCTCGAAAAGGAAGCAGTGGATCAAATATTGAATCTGACCCATGGCAAAGGTACGGATCGCGGCTGTGAGTGTGTGGGTTACCAATGCTGCGATCGCAACGGTCATGAAGTAAATCACCTGACCATGAATAACCTTGTCGCTTCAACCAAAGCCACCGGCGGGATCGGCGTTGTAGGCGTATTCGTTCCGCAGGATCTAGGTGCAAAAAATGAGCTGGCAAAGGCGGGAAAGATGGCCTTCGACTTCGGTGCCTTTTGGTTTAAGGGCCAGCAGATTCGAACCGGCCAGGCCAATGTCAAGGTCTACAACCGCCGCCTTGCCGAGCTCATTCACCATGGACGTGCTAAACCTTCTCAGATCATTTCTCACCGTCTCAAGCTCGCTGAGGGCCCAGATGCTTATAAGCATTTCGACGCACGTGACGATGGCTGGACGAAGGTCGTGCTCAAACCAGCAGTGTGAGCTGATTAGCCAATTCTTTGCCGGCTGGTATCGGAATGGTTTTTTGTGAAGATAAATCTCTTTGCTTACTGAAGTGTATTGAGCGCTTAGAGTCAAGGCAGTTTGAGGGGGGATGTTCAAAAGCCGTCATAAGTTCGCCATTGCGCTCTCGACAATCGGGGGGGGGCAGTGTTTATTGGAAGATCCACTCGTGAGCCGGACAAACTTTCTGTTTCTCCGCTCGCCTTGAGTGGCACAAAGAGGATGTTACGTACTTTTTACCGAGATGCAGAAGGTGCTGAATAAGCTTGCTGGTTTTGATGGCTACTAGCCATTCAAAAATTATTCCGGCTGAGGTGCGTCAACGACCAACGATGGCTGATGCCGTTAAAGGCGCAGGTATGAGTGGAGAACAAGCTGTACCTAGGTGCGACGCGCGAGCGTTCGGCACCTCAGTAGTGGAAAAAAGCACAGCACGCCTAAGTTTATGGTGGCTCGCGCTTAAAGTCGGACTTTGAAAAGTAAGCTAAATGGGGTGCGATGATCGGTCTGAAATCTCGTGCCTTTTATGAACTACTTGCTGGAAGGTGAACGATCATGAAAAGGTTATCTATTTGTTTAGCTTTGTGCAGCGCCTTCATGCTACATGGATGTTTTGACAACGCCGATAACGCAACGAAAGGCAATTCGAGTGGCACGAAGTCTTCTGTACAGATGCAAGAGGGCAGGGCCGATGATAATGAGTAGTGATTGATGGCCCGGGCGGTCGTTAATCGCTTAGGCCAAAGACATATACATCAATTAGTGGTGATTGAGATAAATTGCCTGATTTGGTTAGGCGCTGCTAAACGAGTGATGTGCCCATATTAATGATGAGGCTTTCTTGCCCGAAAGCAGTTGACATTGGCAATGGTATTCGAGAAAACTTTTATCGGTTGGCCTGAACCCGGTTTCGTTTCGGCGCTCTACAGTTTTAGGCGAATTGCTTAGCAACTAGGAGGGTGGAACTATGCCACGTGGGAATAAAGATAAGTACACCGACAAGCAAAAACGTAAAGCAGAACATATTGAAGATAGCTACGTGGCAAACGGGGTGTCCAAAGATCAGGCCGAAAGCCGTGCTTGGGGAACAGTAAATAAACAATCAGGTGGCGGTAACCGGAAGGGTGGCTCTGGCCAGAAGACAAGCGGAGCTACAAAAGCTAAAGCCCGAGAATCATCAGTCCTGCGAGCTGCAGCGACACGACGAGCGGTCCCGCGTCCTGATCAGCTATTAGAGGACATGAGCAAAAATGAGCTGATGGACCGAGCTCGTAAACACCGGATAGCAGGACGCTCGACTATGCGTAAAAGTGAACTGATTGACGACTGAATGATGTGCGTTAGGGGGGAGGGGAGCGATGCATTGGAAACGATTTGCAAGTCGACGAACCAGTCTAGGCAGACACAGATATTAACCGTGTCGACGGCAGCCCAGGCAAGATAAAGGTGTCTCCAGATCTGGGGAAGTTATCTTGGAATTTTGGTGTTCTCTTGTGAAGAAGCCAGTTCAAACATGCGCTTTTCAAATGCGACTCGGAACACAATACATAAATTATCCGCGTCGAGTCGGCTTAACTTTCCATGAGCTTCCGAACCCCACAACAGAGCATGCATAGAAAAATCAAGCTTGATTGCCTCTAATCGGCTGGTTGCCGTAGCGATCTTGGAAAGTAACTCGAAGGCTTCTAGGCTGTTTGAATGCAGCTCATTTTTCTCGTCGTTCATGGCTTACTTTCCCTGCATCATGATGCATACGATTGAATGACGAGTGTACGCCCATTTGCACAACACAGTACCAGCCCTTTTTAGCAGGGTGGATGGCGCCCATTCAGACCTGTTGGGAACGTCTCCCAGTCAACACATACACAAGGTCACTTCAATTTTAGCTAATAGAGCAAGATACAAAGCGCTCGACTTCGCTTACTCTCCTCATGCTTATATTGCGTATTTACCAAAACACCGCCCACCTTAGCCAAAGCAGCCTGCGTGTATTCCAATCGCACACGCTCTTCCCTAAGTCGCTTACTAGTATCGCTCATAAACGTCTCTTTTCTAATCGGAAATGCGTCGAACGCTGATCGCTCGTATTCTGATTAATGCCGGTCAGGCGATTTTCAAACTGGGTCATCAAACGCACTATTTTTTCCGTATATAAAAAACCGCGAAGCCCAGTATTTGTTTAGAAAAATCATGATGTTGCGTTTTCGTAATTCAGCGATGAAGGAGAAGTTCCAGCACTCCGTAGTATCTAGAAACTCGTACTGTACTGAGTGTTCGCAATGACTTGCGACTCTCCAGACGACGTCACTCCGGCGCCATCAGCACCGCGAGTGTCATTTTGATGAACTCTTCGTTTTTGCTGATTGTGTCAAGCGCACCGCGAACATTCTCGGCKACKTCAGCAGAYCCGCGATGCTCGACCCAAAGTGTTAGCTCCATGATGGCAGCTYCGAGGGCGAGTTGGTTTTGATTGATCTTGAAAAGCAGGGAAGGGAGCAGGTCTGAATTGGTCATTGGTTATTCTCCGTGTGAGGAMAGCGTAGCAGTAGGRAAATTTGCGATGACCAATTSTCTAAACGTTGCGATTAGRGCCMATTCAAAGTCGTGTTTCCTGAGGTCTACATCGTYGCCGACTACTCAGACCACCAACCTTTYTCTGCCTGTCCGTAGTGTGAGCCACTGAACCAGCTTTCTARCTCTACSTCCAAMGTGGTAATKAATGCCAGATTCCCCTTCAAAGGATCCAAGAGATCAGCCTGCTTGCGAGCCCAGTCGATCCAAGGATTGGGCAGTCTGGACGAACCGACTTTTTCAACAGAATCGGCCATTAGCGGACGATGAACTACGTCCGCTGAACCCGAAACCTGAACATCGGCTTGGCTTAGATTCAAATTCAGATTGAGTAAGTCGGCCTCTCACCCAACCGCGCTACCAACCTGACGAGACAACCGTCAGCAGGATCCTGGACGATGAATTCGCGCCGGCCTACTCCAAGATGGGTTAGATCCTACAACTATAGTTCGGTGGCACGAGGGGAACGTGGCGAGGATCATGATGCAAGAACGGGCGGGAATTATCGTGATGTGTTGTTGGCTGCAATTGGTCGAACAGATTCATGCACGCAGCGCGTCTTTAAGCCGGAGGGCATCGATCAGACACGCTTGCGGATGACCGATAATCGAAGCGCGTCAGGTCATAAAACATTTTTGGGGTGAACCTGCCAGCGGTTCGAATACACATATACTGTGCGTATTGCGAATGGTAGCCGTTTGATATTGCCGATTAAGGGGTGTGTACTCGATGAACAAGACTGATCTGCTTGAGAATTTGAAAGAGACCAGTTACGAAATGACCCGAGGCAATATAGACGAAGCTGTTCTCCTGCATTTCGATTTGGTTATGGAGAACTATCGACAAAAGCCTTCATTCTATAAAAACCTGTTGAAATATGACCGATTCATGGTAGCACTGTCTTTGTTGAGCTTTAGTTATAAAGATGAGCAAGTTCCCTTGTCCAAAGTGAAAGCATTTTGCCAAGAGCGTGGCTATATGTCTCGCAACAGCCTGGACTCATATTGCTCGTTTTTATCTATCGCCGGATATCTGGATGTCCGGTTACATGTCCAGGACGGACGCCAACGTAGCTTCCGACCCACGGATAAAGCGCTGTGCAATACCGCGCAGCTAATCAAATCGTATCTACTGCCTTCGCAGATGATCTCTCCATACGACAGTTGGTTGTCGGGCCTGGGGAAAAGTGCGGATCTATTGCGCGTTTTTTTTCGAGGATTTGCCAGAATACTTGAAGGCGACTTCCTGCTCGACAAGCTTTTGCCTGAAGCGAAATGGATTCTCAACCGGGATGGCGGTCACCTGCCGATGCTCGCACTCTATGCTGATGCCTTGCGCAACGGCTCGTTAGAGACTGGCTACAAAGTATCCTCTTACGTTGAGCTTTCATCGCGTCTGGGCGTATCCAAAACACACATGCAGCGCATGATCAAGGAAGGCCAGTTACACGGCTATTTCAAATGCGATAAACGCTTGGTGGAGTTGAGCTCAGCCTTTCTCGAACTGATGCGGCGGGCCATGTCAATTTACTTCGCAGTTGCACGGGTCAGCATGGAACTGGGAGTTGATGAAAGCGAAGTGGAAAACAAGTCTGGCGGTATTTGCATTATTTGTGGACGCTAGCCCCAATAAGTTCGTTTGTTATTTAACCTTCCCTCTCGGGATCGACTTAAACACTGAGCAATGTCTTTTTCTGTTGTAATTGTTTATACCGGAGTTCAGCGTGTTTAATCGCCAGATAAAGAATGCTCTTTTTGCCTGCCAAGAGGAACTGTCCCTGTCGCTCGGTACAGTTGCCGGTATCGAAGCGGTTTTTCTTTCAATACGTGTCGATGGTGCTGGTCGGATTATCTCGGCCAACCAGCGGTTTGCGCAAACGCTGGGATACTCGCTGGAACAGCTTTCAAATATGGCAATGAGTAACATCAACACGGAACCGCAGAATGATTTTGCACCCAACCTGTGCGCCATCCAACGGCAACGCTATCGTGCCTCCGACGGCCGTGCTGTGACACTCAATGTAGGTTGGATCGCTGCAGCGAACCGGACGTTTCAAGGCTACGGCATGGTTGCACCACCTCTGGCGCAAGACGAACAGGAGGTCATCGAAATGTTCAACGCACTGAACCGCTCGATGGCGATGATTCAGTTCAGTCTCGCGGGTGAGGTCATTTACGCCAATGAATCGTTCGTCCAGGCCATGGGTTATAGCCTTGCGGAGATACAGGGCAAGCATCACCGCCTGTTCTGCCTGGCGGAGGACGTGGCGTCGGCGCATTACGCCGAGTTCTGGAAGAGTCTGAACAAGGGCGTGTTTAACGCTGGTCGCTTTCGCCGGGTAGATAAAAGCGGAAAAGTGGTGTGGCTAGAGGCCACTTACAATCCCATCAGAGACGCTTCCGGTCGGGTTTATAAAATTGCCAAATTCGCTAGTGTAGTGACCGAGCAAGTTGAAAAAGCCGACCAAATCAAACAAGCAGCGACCATGGCTTACGACGTGTCGCTAGATACCGATGTAAAAGCTAACCGAGGTATGGAATTGGTCGCCGACTCCGTACTTGGAACACAGAATATCGCCCAACAGATGGCCTTGGTGACCGACAGCATGACCGCGCTTGAATCGCAGTCGCAGTTGATCGGTTCCATCGTCGACACGATTGGCGCCATTGCCACTCAGACCAATCTTTTAGCGCTTAACGCCGCTATCGAAGCTGCACGCGCTGGAGTGCATGGGCGAGGATTCGCTGTTGTGGCGGATGAAGTGCGCAAGCTCGCCGGCAGTACCAGTGCAGCCACGCGGGAGATTAACGGCGTGGTCAGGCAAAACCGAGAATTGGCCGGCGCAGCAGCGTTGCATGTCCAGTGCAGCAGAGACCAAGCCGACGTTTTATTGGAACTGTCCGAACAGGCAGGTATGGCGATGGTGGCTATCCAGTCAGGCGCAAAGCAAGTCGTGAAAGCCATTGGCAGAGTCACCAGCGACCTGCATTGAATGCTCTATCTGCGTCGCGGTAACGCCTCTTCGTTGATGGTGAAAGCAATATGAAAGTTTTTGCGTGCAGTCTTTTCCGATTGATAACAGGAGTATAGATGCCGAAATACACTTAAGTCATTGGTCACACGTTCACGTCACATTCAGGCCGTTTCGGAAAAGGAGTTTAGGGATGCCGGCGATTTTCAAAATCCGACCAAGAATGCGAACGCTGCTGTCACCAGCGGTTACCAAGATTGAAATGGCAGGAATTGTTTCCTGGCTTTGCGTTTTGCTGATTGAGCCTGCGACAACGTTAAATCTACCCAACCTATTGGTCACAACATTGTTGTTTGTTATTTGGTACGTCCATCGCGTAGTTGCTGATTTCCGCATATGGAGAATGCTTGGCGGCGTCTATATATTGATTTTGTCACTCGGTTTTGCATATGTGATTGACACCGATGTGCAGTTACGCGTCTTTACGCTGCCCCTTGCTGTGATCATCGTTGTAAGCAGTGCTATCTTATTCGTCACAGTTCAGGACTATCTTTTTTCTACATTACTGGTCTGGATGCTGATGTGGCCCACTTTGGACGTTGGCTTTTACCGGGGACTGGAAGTTTATGTGGTGATTTTTTGCGTTGCCTCCATGTCCATTGGTTTTACTCTTAGCTTTACCTTTTTAAGAAGCATGCGGTCGGTATTGTTGGTCGAAAGTGAGTTCAGGACATTGGCGGAGACAGACTTTCTCACCTCCTTACTTAACCGGCGGGCCTTTATAGAGACCTTCAAAAAGGCATTGGCTGAAGGTCCTAGCGGCTACTTCATAATGTTGGACATTGACGACTTTAAATTAAAAAACGATCAGTACGGTCACGATGTCGGCGACAAGATTTTGTGTGCCATGGCCGGGTGCCTGAAAACCACCGCTGGCAGCCACAGTGTCGGACGGATTGGAGGTGAGGAGTTCGGTGTCTTGTTGTTGGGCGAAGATGATGCGGTTGCTAATGAATATGCGTTGCGCCTGCTGGCCAACATCCGTAGCAGCGTATTGCCTCCGCATCAATTCACTTGCAGCGCGGGCGTCGCGCCGTTCCGAGCGACATCGGACATGTCAACGGTGCTCAAATGCGCCGACAGCAATATGTATAAAGCCAAGCATGATGGTAAGGATCGGGTGTTTCAGGATGGAAGGCAGGTCAAACCGCTACTTCCTGTAACTACGTAATTAAGGTTTGACTGGAGGACGTCTGTGAAAATCGTTTTCGAAGAAATCGAATCTCCCCCTTGCTGCTTGCTTACGCTGGGCACCTTCACTTTGATGTTCCATAACCGTTCTGAGGCTGAAAGCTTTCTGAAGCTTATTATGGGATGAAATACATCGCTTAGCCCCCATCGCTGAGCGTCTGCTTTTGGCCGATTGTTGCCTTTTGTCAACAGATAATGGCAGTCTGAGGAGGGTGACAGCGGTCGAGTTGCAGAAGCGTTTTTCAGGCAGTTACCCAACGGGATAGTTTGGATACTTTCGCCCACGGAGGAATTAGGCGCCGCGCGGCATGTGTCCCCCAGACGACATCACTCCGGCGCCATCAGCAACGCCAGTGTCATTTTGATGAACTCTTCGTTTTTGCTGATTGTGTCAAGCGCACC